>NZ_JBFUAB010000002.1:0-301397 GCF_056406535.1 Roseateles sp. P1_C1_2 | reverse complement strand
GCATCGCCGTCCCCTCGGGGGCTGAGGCCGGACACATGGCGCCCAGTGGGCGGCATGTGCCTGCCGAAGAGCTGCGGCTTGGTCCGCAGCGCGGTCTGCAAGACCGACCAGGCGCGCCCGCGTCCAGCAGGGCGAGACTGGGCGAGGGGCATCACTTCACCGTCGCCCATTTCGCCTGGGGCGCGTCATTGGCCGAGTGCGGAATGGTCACCGCGGCCTTCATCGCCCACGGCCGCACCTGGTGGTGGATGGGGATGAAAAGGTATTCGTCGCGCGTGCGCTTCAGCGCTTCCTGCATCAGCGCCAGGCGCTTGGGCACGTCGGTCTCGACCTTCATCTGCTGCACCAGCGCATCGACCTTGGCATCGCTGACACGCGAGTAGTTGCCCTTGCCGTCGGCACCGCCGGTCTTGGTGTGGACGATGTCCTGCAGCGTGTACTGCGCGTCAAACGTCGTCACGCCCCAGCCGTACATATACAGCGGCAGCTCGTAGCGCTGCATGGCGGCCGAGTGCTGCGTCATCGGCTGGGTGCTGAGCTTGGCCTTGATGCCGACGCGCGCCCACATGGAGACGACCGCCTGGCAGATCTCCTCGTCGTTGACGTAGCGATCGTTGGGGCAGGCCAGCGGCGTCTCGAAGCCGTCGGGGTAGCCGGCTTCCGCCATCAATTGCTTGGCGCGCGCCAGATCGGGCTTGGCGACCTGGTCCAGCTCCTGGGACCAGCCATAGGCCACCGGCGCCACCATGATGCCGGCCGGGATGGACAGGCCGCGCATCAGGCTGCGCTTGATGGCCTCGCGGTCGATGGCCAGCGACATGGCCTCGCGCACGCGCTTGTCCTTCAGCGGGTTCTTGCCCTTCACGTTCGAGCCCTTGAGCTCGTCGCTGCCGATGTCCAGCGCGAAGAAGATGGTGCGGTTCTCCGGCCCGTCGATGACCTTGAGGCGCGGGTCGGCCTTGAGCTTGGCGACGTCCTGCGGCGGCAGGTCGGTCAGCAGGTCGAGGTCGCCGGAGAGCAGGGCGGCCACGCGCGTCGCGTCCGACTTGATCGGCAGGTAGGTGACCTCGCTGATATTGCCCTTGGGCTTGTCCCACCAGTCCTTGTTGGCCACCATGCTGATCTTCTGGTCCGGCGTCCAGCTGACGATCTTGAACGGGCCCGTGCCCATGGCATTGCGCGAGGCGTAGGTGTCTTCCTTGGCCTTGAAGTCCTGCGGGTTCTCCGAGCGGTTCCTGGCCGCCCAGGCCTTGCTCAGGATGCGCACATAGGTGAGGTTGCGCGCCAGCACGGGGTTGGGCCCTTCCAGCACTAAGTCCACCGTGTGGTCGTCGATCTTCTTCACCTCCTTGATGCCGGAGGCGTAGATGATCATGTTGCTGGACGGGTGCTTGATGCGTTGCAGGCTGAAGACGACGTCGTCGGCCGTGAAGGGCGTGCCGTCGTGGAACTTGACGCCTTTGCGCAAGTCGAAGCGCACCTGGGTCGGCGTCACGAAAGTCCACTTCGCCGCGAGTGCCGGCTCGACCTCGAACTTCTCGGTGTAGCGCGTCAGGCCCTCATAGGCATAGCCCGTGATGGTGGACGTGGCCGAATGGTTCTGCGAATGCGGGTCCAGCGTCTGGATGTCGTTCTGCGCGGCCCAGCGCAGCGTTTGTGCAGAGACGGTGAAGGAAGCGCATGCCAGCAAGGCGGCAGCGGCCAGACGCAGTTTCATCTTTGGAATCCTCGTTGATTCGAAAACGTGATGATCGCTGATTGCTGGCAGGTTTCTGGCGGGTTGCTGTTCTGTGGACTGGCGGCGTTCTACTTCACCGTGGTGAAGCGGGCTTCGAAAATGTCGTTGGAGCGGTGCAGGGTGTTCACGCCGGGCTTCATGGCCCAGGGGCGGATCTGGTGATGCACCGGGATGAAGAAGTACTCGTCGCGCACGCGCAGCAGGGCCTCGCGGATGAGTGCGTTGCGCTGTGGGATGTCGGGCTCGAACTGGATGCGCTCGACGAGGCTGTCCAGCGTCGGGTCGGCGAGGCGGCTGAAGTTCTGGCCGCCATTGCCGCGCGCGTCGAGGCTGTGGCCCCAACCCTGCAGGCCCTGGTGGGCGTCGTAGGTCGGCATGGAGATGCCGATCAGGTAGAAGGGCGACTCGAAGCGCTCCAGCGCCTGGATGTGCAGGCTCATCGGCTGGGCGTTGAGCCGAGCCCGCACGCCGATGCGCGCCCACATGGCGACGGCGGCCTGGCAGATCTGCTCGTCGTTGACGTAGCGGTTGTTGGGGCAGCGCAGCGGCACGTCGAAGCCCTGCGGATAGCCGGCCTCGGCGAGCAGCCTGCGGGCCTTGTCGGGGTCGGGTTTGAGGGGCAAGTCCAGGGCCGCGTCATGGCCGTTGATGCCCGGCGCCACCATCAGCGCCGCGGGCACCGACAGGCCGCGCATGATGCTGCGCTTGATGGCCTCGCGGTCCAGGGCCAGATTCAGGGCCTCGCGAACGCGCTTGTCCTTGAAGGGGTTGCGCCCCTTGACGCTGGCGTCGCGCAGCTCCTCGCTGCTCTGGTCCATCGCGAAGAAGACGGTGCGCACCTCGGTGCCTTCCATCAGCTTGATCCGTGCATCGGCCTTGAGGCGTTGATAGTCTTGCGGCGGCACGTCGGTGACGAGGTCGACGTCGCCCGACAGCAGGGCCGCCACGCGCGTCGGCGACGACTTGATCGGCAGATAGGTCAGCTCGGTGACATTGCCCTTGTTGCTGTCCCACCAGTCCTTGTTGATGACCATCTGCACGGCCTGGTCGGGCGTCCAGCTCACCAGCTTGTAGGGCCCGGTGCCGTTGGCGTTGCGCGAGGCGTGGTTCTCCTCCCTGGCCTTGAAGTCCTCGACATGCACCGCGTTGTGCTTCAGAGCCCAGGCCCGGCTCATGATGCAGAAGCTGACCAGGTTCTGCAGCAGCAGCGGCGCTGGCGCCTCCAGCATCACATCAATGCTGTGGTCGCCCAGCTTGCGGATCTCGCGGATGCCCGACACATAGGCCTGCATTGCACCCTGGGTTTCGCGGATGCGGCCGAAGCTGAAGACGACGTCGTCCGCCGTGAAGGGGCTGCCGTCGTGGAACTTCACGCCGCGGCGCAGCTCGAAGCGCACCTGCGTCGGCGAGACATAGGTCCAGCGCGTCGCCAGCGACGGCTCGGGCTGGTTGTTCTCGGCGCGCCGCAGCAGTCCCTCATAGACCTGGGCGGCGATGGTCAGCGAGGTGGTGTGGTTCTGCGAATGAGGGTCCAGCGTCAGGACGTCGTTCTGCGCGGCCCAGCGCAGCGGCGCCGCGCTCACCGACAGCGCGGTGAGCAGCCCGCAGGCCAGGAGGGCGGCGAGCCTCATTTCACGGTGGTGTAGCGGGCCTCGAAGTAGTCGTTGGAGCGGTGGAGGGTGTCCACGCCCGGCTTCATCGCCCAGGGTCGGATCTGGTGGTGGATGGGCACGAAGAGGTATTCGTCGCGGATGCGCAGCAGGGCCTCCTTGATGAGGGCATTGCGCTTGGGCACGTCGGGTTCGAACTTGATCTTCTGGATCAGGCCGTCCAGAGTCGCGTCGCTGACCTTGCCGAAGTTGAAGTTGCCGTCGGCGCCATTGGTGCGCGTGTGGCCCCAGGCCTGCATGCCGTACAGCGCGTCGTAGGTGGAGACGCCCCAGCCCAGCATGTAGAAGGGCGATTCGCCGCGCTGGAAGGTCTGGCTGTGCGTGGCGAAGGGGGCGCCGATCAGGCGCACCTTGACGCCGATCTTGGCCCACATCGACACCGCGGCCTGGCAGACCTGCTCGTCGTTGACGTAGCGGTTGTTGGGGCAGTGCAGCGGCACCTCGAAGCCCTGCGGGTAGCCGGCCTCGGCGAGCAGCTTGCGCGCCTTGTCGAGGTCGGGCTTCAGCGGTGCATCGAGCGCCGCGTCATAGCCGTTGACGCCCGGCGCGATCATCAGCGCCGCCGGCACCGACAGGCCGCGCATGATGCTGCGCTTGATGGCCTCGCGGTCCAGCGCCAGGTTCAGCGCCTCGCGCACGCGCTTGTCCTTGAACGGGTTCTTGCCCTTCACGCTCGACTCGCGCAGCTCTTCGCTGCCCTGGTCCATGACGAAGAAGACGGTGCGGATCTCGGAGCCTTCCAGCAGCTTGACCTTGCCTTCCTCCTTGAGCTTGAAGAAGTCCTGCGGCGGCAGGTCGGTGACGATGTCGACATCCCCCGACAGCAGCGCCGCCACGCGCGTCGGCGCGGACTTGATCGGCAGATAGCTCAGCTCGGTGACGTTGCTCGGGTTCTTGTCCCACCAGTCCTTGTTGGCCACCATCTTCACGGCCTGGTCGGGCTGCCAGCTCACCAGCTTGTAGGGGCCGGTGCCGTTGGCGTTGCGCGAGGCGTAGTTCTCTTCCTTGGCCTTGTAGTCCTGGGTGTTGGTCGTGTTGTTCTTGGTCGACCAGACCTTGCTCATGATGGGGAAACTGATGATGTTCTGCAGCAGCATCGGCGTGGGCGCCTCCAGCAGCAGGTCGACGGTGTGGTCGTCGATCTTCTTGACCTCCTTGATGCCCGACACATAGGTCTGCTTGGTGCCCTGCGGTTGGGTGATGCGGCCGAAGCTGAAGACGACGTCGTCGGCCGTGAACGGCGAGCCGTCGTGGAACTTGACGCCCTTGCGCAGTTCGAAGCGCACCTGCGTCTGGGAGAGATAGGTCCACTTGGTGGCCAGCGACGGCTCGGGGCGGTAGTTCTGCCCCAGGCGCGTCAGCCCCTCGTAGATGTGGGTGCCGATGGCATTGGAGGTGTTGTGGTCCTGCGAGTGCGGGTCCAGCGTCAGGATGTCGTTCTGCGCCGCCCAGCGCAACGGGACGGCGGTGGCCGAGCCCAGCGTCAGCGCGGCGAGCAGGGGCAGGAGTCGGAGCAGGGATTTCATGCGGCTTCCTAGGGACTGCAGAAGCCGAAAAATGTAGCCTTGCCCCCGGGGGTGTCCGCTAGGGCTTGCCCGCGGGTTCGAGTGAGCAATCGCAACCGGCGCCGGCCGCGATCCAGCGTCGCACCAGCCAGCCACGCACGCCACTGGGTTGGGCGGTCAGTGCGCCGCACACATAGCGTGCACCGTCCCAGCGCACCATGACGCAGGCGCCCTGGGTGCGCCGGCTCAGGATGACGCCCAGCGGACAGGGCTCGGCCAGGCAGCAGACGCCGCAGCCGTTGCAGGGCTGGCCCAGCGCCGGCTTGGGTGGCGCGTCGGGGTGGATGTGGATGACTCGGGGCTGGCTCATGGGTCAGGAATTCAATGGCAACCCATCCTTCAGTGCGGGCCGATCAGGAAAAATCCTTCGTCAGGTAGCGATGCAATGTCGCCACCACCGCTGCCCCCTCGCCGATCGCCCCGCCCACCCGCTTGACCGACCCCGAGCGCACGTCGCCCACGGCGAACACGCCCGGCACGCTGGTCTCCATCTCCAGCGCCTCGCCGCCAGCCTCGGTGCCGGTCAGCACAAAGCCCTTGTCGTCCAGCCGCACGCCGCAGCTTTCCAGCCAGGCGGTCTCGGGGTCTGCGCCGACGAAGAGGAAGAGGTGGCGCATCGGGCAGCTGCGCGTGTCGTCGTTGTGGCGGTCGCGCAAGCTGCCCTCGACGAGGCCGCCGCCGTCGCCGGTGTGCAGCGCGGTGAGCTCGGTGTGCGTCAGCACCTCGATGTTGGCCTGATTGGCGATGCGCTCGATCAGGTATTGCGACATGGTGGCGGCGAGACTCTCGCCGCGCACCAGCATGCGCACCCGGGAGGCGAACTGCGACAGGTACACCGCAGCCTGGCCGGCCGAGTTGCCGCCGCCCACCAGGGCCACCTCCTGGCCGGTGCACAGGCCCGCCTCGCTGGCGGAGGCCCAGTACCAGACGCTGCGGCCCTCCAGCTCGCGCAGGCCGGCCAGCGGCGGGCGGCGGTAGCGGGCGCCGCTGGCGACGATGACGGCGCGTGCCTGCAGCCAGCGGTCGTCGGCCAGTTGCACGCGCAGGGCCTGCTGCGGGTTGGCGTGGGAGCAGTCCAGCGACCGCGCCTCCACGGGCACCATCACCTCGGCGCCGAATTTCAGAGCCTGTGCGCTGGCCAGTGCGGCCAGTTGCTCGCCCGAGACGCCGCTGGGGAAGCCCAGATAGTTCTCGATGCGGGCGCTGGCGCCGGCCTGGCCGCCGAGGTGGCGGCTGTCCAGCACGACGACCTTGAGGCCTTCGGACGCGGCATACACGGCCGCGGCCAGGCCCGCAGGGCCGGCGCCCACGATGAGGGCGTCGAAGACTTCGCTGCGGTCGCGCGTGTCGACCATGCCGATGGCGCGGGCGATCTCGGCCTCGGACGGGTTCAGCAGCACGGCGCCGCCGGGGCAGATCACCAGCGCGTCGTCGGCGCTGCCGCCGTAGCGCTGCACCAGCGTCCACGTCGCGTCGGAGTCGTCGGGCGCGAGGTGCTGGTGCGGCTGGGCGTTGCGGCGCAGGAAGCCCTGCAACCTCACCACCTGGGGTGCGCCGAGGCGCCCGACGACGACCGGCCCGCTCAAGCCGGACTCCACCATCATCATGCGGCGCTGGATCAGCGTGCGCATCATGCGTGCGCCCAGTTCCGCCTCGCTGATGATGAGGGCGCGCAGGCCTTCGGTGGGCACCAGCAGGGTCTCGGTGTCCTCCATGGCCTCGGCGTCCACCAGCGACGTCACGTTGGCCAGCTGGCCCACCTCGCCGATGTATTCCCCCGCGCGGCATTCGACGAGGTGCTCGACCGTGCCCTGCAGGTTGCGCCGGTGCAGCACCACGTGGCCGCTGAGCAGCACGAACATGCCCTCCGGGGCCTGCCCCGCCTTTCTCAGCAACTCGCCGGCCTTGAAGGAGCGCGGCTGCGCAAACCGGGCGATACGGGCGAGATCCGCGGCCGGCAGCGGCGGCGGAAACATCAGCTCGCGCTGTTCCGGCGGCAACTCGTCTGCTTTCATTCGACCCATGGCCCTGGTCCGCCCCCCTGCGCCTTCCAGCGGCGCTTCGCGGTTTTACCTCAGCCTTACCTTGGTCGGGCCCGGGGTGCGGGTTTCGAGCCATAGACTCGAAAACCACCCTTCACCTGCCCTCCATGAAGTTTTCCCACCACCTTGCCGCCGCCTGCCTGCTGACCTCTCCCCTGTACTGCCTGGCGGCCGATGCTGTCAGTCCTGCCTCCGGCGCGCCCAGCGAGCTGCGCCTGGTGGGCGGGTGGCAGGCCGTCACCCTCACCAAGGGGCCGGGCGGCAAGGAGGTGGTGGAACCCAAGCGCAACGACTCCATCCTCGAATTCCAGGCCGATCACGAACTCCGGCTGCACGCCCCCTGCGGGTCGCGGCGCGACGACCTGAAGGCCCGGGGCGAGACCTTGTTCATCCCGGGCGACTGGAGCCTGTCCAAGGACGGCAAGCTGCGCCTGAAGACCACCATTGGCGACAAGACCTTCGACGAGGCCATCCCCATTCGCATGATGGGCGGGCGCCTGCAGTTCGTGAACGCCGCAGGCAAGCTGGACGAGTTCGTCCGCTACACCGAGCCGCTGCCCGTGCAATGCGAGTGAAGGCCGACGCGCCTCTTTAACGCTCCGGCAGGAAGGTCGCCATCGCCGCGGCCACGCCGTGGCTGCCACGAGTGTGCAGCGCCTCGGCCGCGCCCTGGATATCGCGCGCCTCCTTGTTCTGGCTCAGCTTGCGCTTGCCCTCCAGGCGGTCGATATGCACCTCGAGGCCGACGATCAGCGTCAGCAGGTGGGCGATGAAGTCCTGGGGTGAGTCGCCCATCTTCCACGGCACGGCCTCGCCGGCCTCGTGCTCGCGGGTGAGGCGGGCCACCAGGCCGCGCACAAAGCGCTCGTCATCCATCACCTGCAGCCGGCCGTGGGCGTGCACGACCTCGTAGTTCCACGTCGGCACCTGCCTGTGCGCCTCGTGCTTGCTGGGGTACCAGCTCGGCGAGACATAGGCCTCGGGGCCGCGGAAGACAACCATCACGGGTGAACCGCTGGCCACCTCGCGCCACACCGGGTTGTTGCGGGCCACGTGGGCACGCAGCACGCCGTGCACACCTTCGTCCTCGGCCAGCTCGAAGGGAATGTGGTTGGCGTCCAGCCCGCCCTCGGCCGTGTGCGTCACCAGCGTGCCCAGCGGGTGGGCGCGCAGCAGCGCATGCAGCACGTCGGGACGGTTCTCTCGGTAGTGGTCGGGCACGTACATGGCGGGGGGGCGAAAAGGTGGACAGGGATGCGCCACTATGCGCGCGGCGTGGCCTTGTGAGAAGCTCCAGTTTTCAACAAATCAGCTGGGCCAGTTGATGGACGCAGCCGAGAGCCGTTCCCGGGCGCTCTACGAGGAGATCAAGGCCCGCATCCGCGACGGCACGCACGCGCCGGGGCAGGTGCTGCCGTCCACGCGTGCCTGCGCGGCGGAGCGTGGCCTGTCGCGCACGACGGTCAGCGCCGTCTACGAGCAACTGGCGGCCGAGGGTTTCATCGAGACGCGGCCAGGGGCGGCGAGCCGGGTGGCCGCCGGCGCCCGCAGCCCGGTCGAGGCGGCGCCGCTGGCGCGCAGCGCGGCGGCGGCATCGCGCCTGTCGGTACTGGGCGAACGGCTGCAGCGACGCCCGGTGTTCGACTTCAACGCCCCCCCGGCGCGCGCCATCGACTTCGCCTACGGGCCGCTGTCGGGCGGCGACTTTCCCGCGCTGCCCTGGCGCAAGGCGGTGCGTGCCACCGAGAGCGCGCCCGACGTGCGGCTGACCTACCGCGAACCGCTGGGCGACCTGAGCCTGCGCCGTGCCCTGCAGGGTTACCTGGCCCGCTCGCGCGGCATCGCCTGCAGCGTGGAGCAACTGGTGGTGGCCAACGGCTCGCAGCAGGTGCTCGACCTGTGCGCGCGCCTGCTGCTGGACCCGGGCGACGCCGTCGCCGTGGAGGACCCCGGCTACGGCATGGCCAATCGCGCCTTCGAGGCCGCTGGCGCGCGCCTCGTGGGCGTGCCGGTGGACGACCATGGTCTCGTCACCGACGCATTGCCGCGCGCGCCGACCCGGCTGGCCTATGTGACGCCCACCCACCAGTTCCCGCTTGGTGGCTTTCTGCCCATGGCGCGCCGTCACGTGCTGCTGGCCTGGGCCCACGCCCAGGGCGCCTGGGTCATCGAGGATGACTACGACGCGGAATACCGCCACGCCATCCGCCCGGAGCTGACGCTGCGGTCGCTGGACCCGCAGGACCGCGTCATCTACGTCGGCACCTTCTCCAAGACCCTGTCGCCCGAACTGCGCCTGGGCTATGCCGTGCTGCCTGCCAGCCTGGTCGGGCCGTTCGCCCAGATCCGCCAGCTCGCCGATCGCCATGCGCCGACCGGCCCGCAACGGGCCCTTGCGCGCCTGATCGCCGACGGCGGCTATGAGCGCCACGTGCGCCGCATGCGTCGGGCCCAGGAGGCGCGGCGCGCGGCGCTGCTGGACGCGTTGGTGCGCCATCTGACCGGGCGGGTGAGGGTGCAGGGCAGCGCCAGCGGGCTGCATGTCGTCGTGTGGTTCGACGCGGTGCCGGCGGCGCGGGAGGCGGAGCTGGTCGAGGCCGCGAAGCGCGCGGGCGTGTGGGTGTATCCGCTGGGGCCGCTCTATCTGGCGCATGCAGCCGCCGAGCCGGGCCGCGCGGCGGGGCTGGTCATGGGCTATGCGCTGCTGAGCGTGGAGGAGATCGCGCGCGGCGTGCGCAAGCTGGCCGCCGTGCTGGATGCGATGCCGGGCCTGGCCCGGTGATGAGACTCAGCAGACCGCGCGGGCGTCGACCGTCAGCTCCGTCGCAGCGGGCGCGCATGCGGCCTGGTGGGCCATGCCCCAGTGGCGGATCTGTTCGGCCACCGGCAGCACCGACCGCCCGTGCGGCGTGAGTGCGTATTGCACGACGGCCGGCACGGGCCCCGTGCGCTCGCGGCTCACCAGGCCATCGGCCTGCAACTCACGCAACTGCTCGGCCAGCACCTTGGCCGACACGTCGGGCAGGCTGCGCCGCAGCGCGGCGAAGTGCAGCGGGCCGTCGGCCAGCCGGTACACGATGAACAGCTTCCAGCGCCCGCCGATGGCCGCCAGTGCCGCCGTCAGTGCGCAGCCCGGGATGGCATTGCCACGCGCCGCGCGCGGGCGGTTACCTGCAGGTGCCTTCTTGGCAGTGGACATGGTGCTGCTTAGAGTGAACCGGGTCAGTCTAGTCACCTCCAAGCCGATGCCCTCAAGACCTACACGCCGTACTGTCGTCACCGCGCTCGCTGCCGTGGGTGCCGGTGCCATCGCCGCACCTGCGCTGCCCGCAACGCCGTCGGGCACGCCGCAGGATTTCGACTTCGAGCACGGCAATTGGCACACGTCACTGCGCCGCCGGCTGCGGCCGCTGAGCGGCACCGATGTGTGGGCGGAGTACGCCGGCACCACCACCGTGCACCCGCTGCTGGGCGGCCGCGCCAATCTCGTCGAGCTGGACGTCTCGGGCCCCGAGGGGCGCATCCAGGGCCTGTCGCTGCGGCTGTTCGAGGTGCAGCAGCAGCGCTGGACGCTCAACTTCTCCAATGCAGCCTCTGGCACCCTCGTCGCGCCCATGGTGGGCGGCTTCGGTGGCGGCCCGCGCGGCCTGTTCTACAGCGCCGAGGACTTCAACGGCCGGCCCATCCTGGTGCGCTTCGTCATCGAGTCCGAGAGCACCGACCGCTGCCGCTTCGAGCAGGCGTTTTCGGCCGACGCGGGCGGGACATGGGAGGTCAACTGGGTGGCTGTGGACACGCGGCTGTGATGCGGGCTAGCCCGGCGCGCTCGCTCCGGCTGAAGGCGGCGCGGCCGGGCTCCCGGGGCCGCAGTACTCGGGATGGTCGGCGTCGACGAAACAGAAGTCCAGGCTGTCGAAGTCGTAGAGGGCCGTCGCCTTGCCGTCCTGGCTCTTGGCCATGCCCGACAGGGCAAGGCGGATGACCTGGGTACTGGCTTTCAGCTGCACGACGAAACGCTTGATCTCACCGCCCGATGCCGTATCGAGCCAGCGGCCGCGGGCGTAGTCCATCTTGTGCTCCTGCGACCCGATGCGCAGCCCATAGGACAGGACCGTGTCGGCCTCCTTGATGTCCTGGCCCCGCATGTCGATGCTGAGCAACTCGGGGGCGACAAGCGGCTTTTCCAGCCGGATCTCCATCGCGCAAAAGCTCTTGGCCACCTTGGCATGGCCCGCTCCGACCGCCAGGAAGCCAGGATCGTTCTTGTCCTTGGCCACGCGCAGGATCGACAGGACCTGGTTCTGGGGCGAGCGGGTGCCATTGAACTTCAGCGGGCAATGGGCCGAGGTTTGGAACACCGGTTCCGCAAAGCTCGGGCGGCTTTGCTGGGCCATCGCCAGCCCACCGATGAGAAGAAGCGACAAGCCACCCAGGCGCTGAATCTTCATGAGAGCCTCCACTGCCGTACCGTCGAACGAGTCCAGCATAGGGACGGACGCGGCCCGGTGCGACGTCAGATTTGTGGAGGCGGCCGCGGCCATCGGCCTGCCCATGCATACTGCCTCGATGGAGAGACCCACGAGCGAACAGATAGCAGCCCTGCCGCCTTACCCCGCGCTGCCGCTCGACCGCATCCATGTGCTTCGCGACCTGGCTCAGTGCGAGTTCGCCGAACGTGAGCTGCGCCAGGCCGGGCAGGTTGGCTTCGACACCGAAAGCAAACCCATGTTCGTTGCCGGTGGCGAGCAGACCGGACCGCACATCGTGCAGCTCGCGACCGCGGAACATGCCTTCATCGTGCATACGGAAGCGCCCGAGACTGCGGACTTCCTGCGCGCCATGCTCGAGTCGGATGCCATTGCCAAGGTGGGGTTCGGCATCGTTTCCGACCGCGTGCCTCTGCACAGGAAGCTGGGCGTGCAGCTGAGCGGCGGTATCGACGTTTCGCACATGGTGCGCCGCCTGGGTTTCAAGCAGGCCGTCGGCCTCAAGGTGGCCGTCGCCATCGTTCTCGGGCAGCGCATGCCCAAGTCCAAGAAGGTCACCACGTCCAACTGGGCCGCTCGCAAGCTCAGCCCCCAGCAGCTGCAATACGCCGCCAACGATGCGCATGCATCGCTGCTGGTGTACCAGGCACTCAAGGCAATGCCGCTGTAGATGGGCAAATAAAAGGGCGCCCACGGCGCCCTTTCGTTCTCGAAGGCGGCCTTCGCCTCAGGTCTTCACGCCCAGCTCACGCAGCCGCTCGTCGAGATAGCTGTTGGCCGTGTAGCGGTCCGACAGCACCACGTCATCGCGCGGGTGCAGGAACAGTGGCAGCGACACCCGGCTCTTCTTGGCGCCTTCGCCGGTCGGGTTCACCACACGGTGCTGCGTGGACGGGTAATAGCCCTCGGAGGCCTCCTGCAGCATGTCGCCGATGTTGATGGTCAGCGTGCCGAAATCGCAGGGCACGTCGTGCCAGGCGTTGTCGGTGCCCAGCACCTGCAGGCCGGGCTCGTTGGCGGCGGGCAGGATGGTCAGCAGGTTGATGTCGCCATGCGCCGCCGCGCGGATCGAGCCCACCGGCTCCTCGCCCGTCAGCGGCGGGTAGCGCAGCACGCGCAGCAGCGTCTTGGTGCTGCCCTTGATCATGTTGGACAGCGGTTCGCGGTACCTGGCCGCGATGTCGGGCGGCGTGTACTTCTCGACCCAGCCCAGCAGCTCCTGGGCCAGGGCATTGGCTTCGCGGTAGTAGGTGAGGGCGTCTTCCTTGAGCTGGGGCGGGATGCGGCCCCAGGGGTAGATGTGGAAGTACTCCTTGATGTCCTTCTGCGTGGAGCCCTTGGCGGTCTCCGAGATCGCGGTCGAGAACCAGCCGTCCTGCGTCTCCTTGGAGAAGGCAAACGCTTCCTTGCCGTCGCCGTTGAAGAAGGCCAGCCAGTCGGCATAGATCTTCTCGACCAGGGCCTGGCGGATGGGGTGGTTGGTCAGCACGCCGAAACCGGTCTCGTGCAGGGAGCGGGTGAACTTCTCGGCGGCATCTGCCGCGCGGTAGTCAACGACCTGGACTTGCATCTGGGATCTCCTGAATGTCCCTTGCGAACAGCCATTCAATCGCGGGGCTGGTGCGGCGACAAGTTTACGGGCCAGTCAACTTTGCCGCATCGCGGTGCGTGAACTTTGTCGCGGCCCGTCCACCTTGTCGGGCAAACCCGGAGTGCTAGAGTCCGCCCCTGATACTTTTATTCCTTCCCGTCCCTTTTGCGGTTGCCTCTGGCAACAGCAGAGGTGGGTCGCAATCCGCCAACCGGTCGAGCCGTGTCGCGGAAGGTTCTTCAACCAGCCAACTCCCTGGAAACCGGGGCATGAGGTGAGCGAAAGATGATGCAGCAATACAGGTCCAACTCCTACCTGTTCGGCGGAAACGCGCCGTATGTGGAGGAGATGTACGAGGCCTACCTCGACAACCCCGGTTCCGTCCCCGACAACTGGCGCGCCTATTTCGATGCGCTCCAGCATGTGCCCGCGGTTGACGGCAGCGAGGCCCGCGACGTGGCCCATGCGCCGGTCGTCGAATCCTTTGCCCAGCGCGCCAAGGCCAATGCCTTCGCCAACAAGGCCTCAAGCGCCGATTTGGCCGTCGCCCGCAAGCAGGTCCATGTCCAGTCGCTGATCGCGGCCTACCGCTTCCTCGGCAACCGCTGGGCGGAGCTGGACCCCCTCAAGCGCGCCGAGCGCCCCAAGATTCCCGAACTCGACCCCGCGTTCTACGACCTGACCGAGTCCGACATGGACATCTCGTTCAGCGCCGTGAACAGCTATTTCGGCGGCGAGACGATGACGCTGCGCCAGATCGTGCAGGCCCTGCGCGAGACCTACTGCGGCTCGATCGGCTCCGAGTTCATGCACGGCTCCGACCCGGCCGAGAAGCGCTGGTGGCAGGAGAGGCTGGAGAAGGCGCGCGGCAAGCCGACCTTCACGGCCGAAGAAAAGAAGCACATCCTCGACCGCCTGACGGCAGCCGAAGGCCTGGAGCGCTACCTCCACACCCGCTACGTCGGCCAGAAGCGCTTCTCGCTGGAAGGTGGCGAGAGTTTCATCGCGGCCATGGACGAAGTCATCCAGCGTGGCGGCGAGCGCGGCGTGCAGGAGATCGTCATCGGCATGGCCCACCGTGGCCGCCTGAACGTGCTGGTCAACACGCTGGGCAAGATGCCCGCCGACCTGTTCGCCGAGTTCGAGCACAAGGCTGCCGAGGACCTGCCGGCCGGCGACGTGAAGTACCACCAAGGCTTCAGCTCCGACGTGTCGACGTCCGGCGGCCCGGTGCATTTGTCGCTCGCGTTCAACCCGTCCCACCTCGAAATCGTCAACCCGGTCGTCGAAGGCAGCGTGCGCGCCCGCCAGGACCGCCGTGGCGACAGCGTCGGCGCCCAGGTGCTGCCGGTGCTGGTGCACGGTGACGCGGCCTTCGGTGGCCAGGGTGTCGTGCAGGAAACGCTGGCGATGGCCCAGACCCGTGGCTACCGCACCGGCGGCACGGTGCACATCGTCATCAACAACCAGATCGGCTTCACCACCAGCGACCCGCGCGACCTGCGCTCGACCTGGTACTGCTCCGACGTCGTCAAGATGATCGAAGCACCGGTGCTGCACGTGAACGGCGACGACCCCGAGGCCGTCGTCTGGGCCACGCAGCTGTGCATGGACTACCGCGCCGAGTTCCACAAGGACGTCGTCCTGGACATCGTCTGCTTCCGCAAGCTGGGCCACAACGAGCAGGACACGCCGGCCCTGACCCAGCCGATGATGTACAAGAAGATCGCCGCCCACCCCGGCACGCGCAAGGTCTACGGCGACAAGCTGGTGGCGCAGAACGTGCTGCCGGCCGAGGGCCCGGACGATATGGTCAAGGCCTACCGTGCCGCGATGGATGAGGGCCGTCACACGGTCGATCCGGTGCTGACCAACTTCAAGAGCAAGTTCGCCACCGACTGGTCGCCCTTCCTCGGCAAGAAGTGGACAGACAACTGCGACACCGCCATCCCCGTGGCCGAGTGGAAGCGCCTGGCCGAGAAGCTGACGACCATTCCCAAGGACTTCGCCGCCCACAACCTGGTGCAGAAGCTCTACGGCGACCGCGCTGCCATGGGCCGGGGTGAAGTCAATGTCGACTGGGGCATGGGCGAAAGCATGGCCTTCGCCTCGCTGGTGGCCAGCGGCTACCCGGTGCGCCTGTCCGGCGAGGACAGCGGCCGCGGCACCTTCACCCACCGCCATGCGGTCATGCATGACCAGAACCGTGCGAACTGGGATGACGGCACCTACATCCCGCTGCAGAACGTCGCCGAAGGCCAGGCCCCGTTCACCGTCATCGACTCCATCCTCAGCGAGGAGGCGGTGCTGGGCTTCGAGTACGGCTACGCCGCCGCCGAACCCAACACGCTGACCATCTGGGAAGCGCAGTTCGGCGACTTCGTCAACGGCGCCCAGGTCGTCATCGACCAGTTCATCGCTTCGGGTGAAGTGAAGTGGGGCCGCTCCAACGGCCTGACGATGATGCTGCCGCACGGCTACGAAGGCCAGGGCCCCGAGCACAGCTCGGCGCGCCTGGAGCGCTTCATGCAACTGGCCGCGGACAACAACATGCAGATCGTGCAGCCCACCAACGCCGCGCAGATCTTCCACGTGCTGCGCCGCCAGATGCTGCGCATGTTCCGCAAGCCGCTGGTCATCATGACCCCGAAGAGCCTGCTGCGCGCCAAGGACGCGACCTCGCCGCTGGTCGACTTCACCAAGGGTGATTTCAAGACCGTCATCGGTGAGCAGGACGCGACGTTGAACGCCGACAAGGTCAAGCGCGTCATCGTCTGCTCGGGCAAGGTCTATTACGACCTGGTGCGCACCCGTGCCGAGAAGAAGGCGACCGACGTGGCCATCGTGCGCGTCGAGCAGCTCTACCCCTTCCCGCACAAGGCCTTCGCGGCCGAGCTCAAGAAGTACCCCAACGCCACCGACATCGTCTGGTGCCAGGACGAGCCGCAAAACCAGGGCGCCTGGTTCTTCGTGCAGCACTATGTGCACGAGAACATGAGCGAAGGCCAGAAGCTCGGCTACGCCGGCCGCCCGGCCAGCGCCAGCCCTGCCTGTGGCTACGCCCACCTGCACCAGGAGCAGCAGAAGGCCCTGCTGGATCAGGCCTTCGCCAAGCTCAAGGGCTTCATCCTCACCAAATAAGACCGCACCGCGCAGCGCCACATTTCCGGCGCTGCGCTCACTTGCGCCTGTACCGCATCACACCGAATAAAGAACACGGAGCCTCACACCATGGCCATCGTTGACGTCCAAGTTCCCCAGTTTTCCGAATCCGTTTCCGAGGGCACGCTGCTGACCTGGAAGAAGAAGCCCGGCGAAGCCGTCACCATCGACGAGACCCTCGTCGAGATCGAGACCGACAAGGTCGTGCTCGAAGTGCCCGCACCCGCCTCCGGCGTGCTGGCCGAGATCGGTGTCGCTGACGGCAGCACGGTCACCAGCCAGCAACTGCTGGCCAAGATCGATACCGAAGGCAAGGCTGGCGTCGCTGCGCCCGCCACGACGGCTTCGGTTGCCGCGCCCGCCGCCGCTGCTGCACCTGCCGCCGCCCCCGCCGCCACGGGTGGCAGCAAGGGCGATGTGGCCATGCCCGCCGCCGCCAAGATCCTGGCCGAGAAGGGCCTGGCCGCCACCGACGTGCCCGGCTCCGGCAAGGACGGCCGCGTGACCAAGGGCGACGCCCTGGCCGCCGGCGCCAAGCCCGCTGTCGCTGTCGCCGCCCCGCTGGTCGTGCCCGCATCGCCTGCCGTCGCCAAGCCGCTGCCGGCCGTCGCCGCGCCGGTCCAGCCCAACCTGGGCGATCGCCCCGAGCAGCGCGTGCCCATGACCCGCCTGCGCGCCCGCATCGCCGAGCGCCTGGTGCAGTCGCAGTCCACCAACGCCATCCTGACCACCTTCAACGAAGTCAACATGGCCCCGGTCATGGAGATGCGCAAGAAGTTCCAGGAGAAGTTCGAGAAGGAACACGGCGTCAAGCTCGGCTTCATGAGCTTCTTCGTCAAGGCGGCCGTCGCGGCGCTGAAGAAGTACCCGATCATCAACGCGTCGGTCGATGGCAATGACATCGTCTACCACGGCTACTTCGACATCGGCATCGCCGTCGGCTCGCCGCGCGGCCTCGTCGTGCCGGTGTTGCGCAACGTCGACCAGATGAGCTTCGCCGACATCGAGAAAAAGATTGCCGAGTTCGGCCAGAAGGCGAAGGACGGCAAGCTGTCCATCGACGACCTGACCGGCGGCACCTTCTCCATCTCCAACGGCGGCACCTTCGGCTCCATGCTGTCCACGCCCATCATCAACCCGCCGCAGTCGGCCATCCTGGGTGTGCACGCCACCAAGGACCGCGCGGTGGTGGAGAACGGTCAGGTCGTGGTGCGCCCGATCAACTACCTCGCCATGTCCTATGACCACCGCATCATCGACGGCCGCGAAGCCGTGTTGGGCCTGGTGACCATGAAGGAAGCGCTGGAAGATCCGGCCCGCCTGCTGTTCGACATCTAAGACCAAGGAACGAATCAGCATGAGCACCAAGCAATTCGATGTCGTCGTCATCGGCGGCGGCCCCGGTGGCTATATCGCCGCCATCCGCGCGGCCCAGTTGGGCATGAACGTGGCCTGCATCGACGAGTGGAAGAACGACAAGGGCGGCCCCGCTCTCGGCGGCACCTGCACCAACGTCGGCTGCATCCCCTCCAAGGCGCTGCTGCAGTCCAGCGAGCACTACGAGCAGCTGAACCACCACTTCGCCGACCACGGCATCACGGCCGACAACGTCAAGATGGACGTCGCCAAGATGCTGGCCCGCAAGGACCAGGTCGTGAAGCAGAACAACGACGGCATCGTCTACCTGTTCAAGAAGAACAAGGTCACCTTCTTCCATGGCCGTGGTGCGTTCGTGGCCGCCAAGGATGGTGGTTATGAGCTCAAGGCCGGCGAGGAGACCATCGCCGCCAAGCAGGTCATCGTCGCCACGGGTTCCAACGCCCGCGCGCTGCCCGGCGTGCCCTTTGACGAAGAGAACATCCTGTCCAACGACGGCGCTTTGCGCGTCGGCGCGACGCCCAAGAAGCTGGGCCTGATCGGTGCTGGCGTCATCGGCCTGGAGATGGGCTCGGTCTGGCGCCGCCTGGGTGCTGAAGTCACCGTGCTGGAAGGCCTGCCGGCCTTCCTCGGCGCGGTGGACGAGAGCGTCGCCAAGGAAGCCGCCAAGGTCTTCAAGAAGCAGGGCCTGGACATCCAGCTCGGCGTGAAGGTCGGCGAGGTCAAGTCGGGCAAGAAGGGTGTCAGCGTCGCCTATACCGACGCCAAGGGCGAGGCCAAGACGCTGGAGGTCGACAAGCTCATCGTCTCCATCGGCCGCGTGCCCAACACCATCGGCCTCGGTGCCGATGTGGTGGGCCTGAAGCTGGACGAGCGTGGCGCCATCGTCGTGGACGACGAGTGCAAGACCAACCTGCCGGGCGTCTGGGCCATCGGTGACGTCGTGCGCGGCCCGATGCTCGCGCACAAGGCCGAGGAAGAGGGCGTGGCCGTGGCCGAGCGCATGGCCGGCCAGCACGGGCATGTCAACTTCAACACCATCCCCTGGGTCATCTACACCAGCCCCGAGATCGCCTGGGTCGGCAAGACCGAGCAGCAGCTGAAAGAGCTCGGCGTGGCCTACAAGGCCGGCCAGTTCCCCTTCCTGGCCAACGGCCGCGCCCGCGCGCTGGGCGACACGACCGGCTTCGTCAAGTTCCTGGCCGATGCCAAGACCGACGAGATCCTGGGCGTGCACATCATCGGCCCGTTCGCGTCGGAGCTGATCTCTGAAGCGGTGGTGGCGATGGAGTTCAAGGCCTCGGCCGAGGACATCGCGCGCATCTGCCACGCCCACCCGTCGCTGAGCGAGGCGACGAAGGAAGCCGCCCTTGCCGTCGACAAGCGGACGCTGAACTTCTGATCGCGCGAAGCGAGTTGAAAGGGGCGGCCACACAGTCGCCCCTTTTTCTTCCATGACCAGCGTCACTGAGCTCTACCAGCAAACCCTCGCCGAGCGCGGCTACAAAGCCGATGCGGCGCAGCTGCGCGCCGTCGAGGCCTTGCAGCGCTGCCAGGACGAATGGGCCAGCTACAAGGCGCGGCGCGCCAATGCCGTGACCAAGCTGCTGGTGCGCCCACCCATCCCGCGCGGCGTCTACATGTACGGCGGCGTGGGCCGGGGCAAGAGCTTCCTGATGGACTGCTTCTTCCAGGCCGTGCCACTGCAGCGCAAGACGCGGCTGCACTTCCACGAGTTCATGCGCGAGGTGCACCGCGAGCTGCAGGAGCTCAAGGGCATTGCCGACCCGCTGGAGGAGCTGGGCAAGCGTATCGCGCGGCGTTTCCGCCTGATCTGCTTCGACGAGTTCCACGTCGCCGACGTGACCGACGCGATGATCCTGCATCGGCTGCTGGACGCGCTGTTCCGCAACCGCGTGTCCATCATCACGACGTCCAATTTCCATCCCGACGGGCTCTACCCCAACGGCCTGCACCGCGACCGCATCCTGCCGGCCATCGAGCTGCTGAAGGCCAATCTCGAGGTCATCAACGTCGACGCTGGCACCGACTACCGGCGCCGCACGCTGGAGGACATGAACCTCTATCTGACGCGGCTGAATGAAGCGACCGAGGCGGCCCTCACCAAGGCCTTCGAGTCGCTCGCCGAGGCCCAGGACGAGGACCGCAAGCTGATGATCGAGCACCGTGCGATCTATGCGCGTCGGCGCGCCGGTGGTGTCGTCTGGTTCGATTTCGCAACCCTTTGTGGCGGCCCGCGCTCGCAGAACGACTATCTGGAGCTGGCCAGCCAGTTCCACACCGTCATCCTGTCGGACGTGCCCGAGATGCCGGTACGCCTGGCCAGCGAGGCGCGCCGCTTCACCTGGCTGGTGGACGTGCTCTACGACCGCCGCGTCAAGCTCATCATCTCGGCAGCGGTGCCGGCCGAACAGCTCTACACCGAAGGCCCGCTGGCCCACGAGTTCCCGCGCACCGTGTCGCGGCTGCAGGAGATGCGCTCGGCCGAATATCTGGCCCTGGCCCGCCGCGAGGTCGATACTTCGCTGACATGATCCTGCGTCCCCTGATCCTTGCGCTTGCCGCCACGGCTGCCGTGGCCCAGCCCGCGACGCGTACCGAGGTTGCCGCCCAGCGCGCCGCCGTCGAGCAGCGGTTCGCGCGCGAGAAGCTCGAATGCGAGCAGCGCTTTTCGGTGGCCGCCTGCCTGGACGACGTGCGCCAGCGCCGCCATGACGCCCTGGAGCCGCTGGTCAAGCGTGAGCATGAGCTGGCGGCCGAGGAACGCCGTGCGCGCGCGGCGGGACAGACCCAGCGCGTGCGCGAACGCGAACTCGCTGCGTCCCAGGACGAAGGCCAGAAGCGTGAGCGCCTCCTCACGGCCCCAAACCCGGCCCAGCCCGCGTCGCCCCTCGCGCGTACGCCGCGGGCGATCAGCCCCGAGGCCGCTGAGCGCCACCGCGCGCAGGTCGCCGGCAAGGCCGAGGAGGACGCGGCCAAGCGCCGCGAGAAGGCCCAGGCGCGCGAACAGCAACAGCAGCAGCGCATCGCCGAACACGCCGCCAAGTTGAAGAACCGCACCAAGCCCGCAGCCGCGTCGCTGCCGTTGCCTGGGGCGTCGGCGGCTTCCCGGCCGAACTGAGCGACTCAGTCGAGGTTTTCGAGCTTGACGATGGCGATGGACAGGTTGTCGCCGCCGCCCCGCGCGCGCTGGCGCGCCTTGCTGACCAGCAACTCGGCCGCTTCGCGCGGCGGCAGGCTGTAGAGCACGCTGCCCAGTTCCTGGGCGGTGAAGTAGTGCCAGAGGCCATCGCTGCAGCACATCAGCGTGTCGCCCACTTCGAGGTTCTCGAAGCGTTCCGACGTCGACGTCGGGTCCTGCACGGTGCCCAGGCAGGCGGTCAGCAGATTGCTCTGCGGATGCGAACTGGCCTCCGCCTCGGTGAGCTGGCCTTCGTCGACGAGGCGCTGCACATAGGAGTGGTCCATGGAACGCTTGACGAGGCGGGCGCCACGGAACCAGTAGATGCGGGAGTCGCCGGAGTGGATCCAGTGCGCGCAGCGGTCGCTGCTGACGACGAAACCGGCGATGGTGCTGTGCGGCTCCTCCTCGGCGGAGATGGCCGTCAGCTTGATCATCAGATGCGCCTCGGCCGTGATCTGGCTCAGCAGCTCGGCCGGCAACTCGTCCTCGGGCGAGTAGCGCTCGAAGAGCTGACGCGCGGTCAGGATGACCTGGTCCGCCGCCTTGCGCCCGCCGCTCTTGCCGCCCATGCCATCGGCGACGATGCCCAAGACACAGCCTGCGATGCGGGGGTGGGCGATGACGGCCACCTGGTCCTGCTGGTAGGCCCGGTCACCGCGATGGGTGCCGGTGGCTGCGTTGAGTCGGAATCCGACGGCGGTGGGGGAGGGCATACGAAAACTATACTGGGCAGTGAGCTTTTGGCCTGCATGGAACCGCCTTCGCAAACCCTCGGATGGATGAACAACTTCACTCGTTGCCGCGGCGGCTCATTGAGTTGCGCATGGAGCATGGCGACCTGGACGCGATGATCGACCGCCTGGTCGAACAACCGCCAGTGGACGAATTGGCATTGCAGCGGCTCAAGAAGCGGCGCCTCGCCTTGCGCGACATGATTGCCCGGCTGGAGGCCGCCACCGAGCCCGATGAACCCGCCTAGGAGTGTGTTTGTACGCCGCGCATGGCGCCCGCAAGGTAGCCCAGCGGCGCAATCTAGGCGCGCGGCGCAGTGCAGGCTGGCCGCCTGCGCCAGCCGTGCAACAACGAGTGCGGCGTTGGGCTTCCTTGCCCTTCGGGTTGCCCCGCAAAAACAGCGTCTGCGGCGTTGCAAATCCTCGCCGGGCGGCGAGCCCGGCTGCGGTTCGCGCCTTGCAGCCACTGCTTTTGCGGGGCAACGGGTGCCATGACCGGCGTGCAAACACACTCCCTCGACGACTGGCTCGACGCCCTCGATCAGGCCACCCCTCCCGCCCCGCCCGCTGCTGACGAACTCGAACAGGCCGTTCTGGCTGCTTTCGACCTGGACGGCCCCTTGGCGCGCCTGGATAGGGGCTACAAGCCCCGCGCGCCCCAGCTGGAGATGACCCGTGCCGTCGCCCGGGCGCTCAGCCGCCGCCAGGCCCTGGTCGTCGAAGCGGGTACCGGCGTCGGCAAGACCTTCGCCTACCTCGTCCCGGCCCTGCTGGCGGGCAGCCGGGCCCTCATCAGCACCGCCACCAAGAGCCTGCAGGACCAGCTCTTCCTGCGCGACCTGCCGCGCCTGACCAAGGCGCTGAACACGCCGGTGCGCCTGGCGCTGCTGAAAGGGCGCAGCAGCTACCTCTGCCTGCACCGCATGAAGGAGGCGCGCGTCTCCGGCGAATTCCCGGACCGGCGCACGGCGCTGTCGCTGGCCCGCATCGAGCGCTGGGCCCTGGGCACGACGACGGGTGATTTCGCCGAGATCGACGGGCTGGATGAGCGTTCCCCCATCATTCCTATCGTCAGCTCCAGCCGCGAGAACTGCCTGGGCCAGGAATGCCCGGACTGGAAGGCCTGCTACGTCGTCAAGGCGCGGCGTGAGGCCATGGAGGCCGACGTCGTCGTCGTCAACCACCACCTCTTCTTCGCCGACATGACCCTGCGCGACACCGGCGTCGCGGAGCTGCTGCCCAGCGTCGAAATCGCCATCTTCGACGAGGCCCACCAGCTCGCCGAGGCGGGCGTGCAATTCCTCGGCACGCTGCTGGGCACGGCCTCCCTGATCGATTTCGCCCGCGACATGCTGGCCCAGGGCCTGGCCCATGCGCGCGGCGTGCACGACTGGCAGGGGCTGCATGCCGGCGTCGAGAAGGCGGCACGCGAGCTGCGCCTGGCGGCGGCCGGGCCGCTGGCCACGGCCGGGCGCGAGCTGCGGGGCACGCTGAAGCTGGGCTGGAAGGAGAGGGCGAACCAGCCCGCCTTTGCCGGGGCGCTGGCTGGGGTCGAGGCCGCGGCGGCCAAGGCCTTGGAGGCGCTGACCGCTGTGCGCGAGGCCGCGCCCGACTTCGCCCGCCTGTGCGAGCGCGCCCAGGAATTGCGCGAGCTGGCGAAACAGTTCGCCACCGAACCCGACCCGGGCGATGTGCGCTGGATCGACATCAGCCCGCACTCCGCCCGCCTCGTCGAATCGCCGCTGGACATCCGCGACGCGATGCAGCAGCAGTTGGAGGGCCCACCCAAGGCCTGGGTGTTCACGTCGGCCACGTTGGGCGATGACGAGGGCCTGACCTGGTTCACCGAACCCGCCGGCCTGACGGACGCCGAGGTGCTGCGCGTCGGCAGCCCCTTCGACTACCCGACCCATGCGCGCCTTTATGTGCCGCGGGGCTTTCCGAAGCCCAGCGAGCCCAGCCACCCGCCCAGCGTCGCGCTGCTGGCCTCGCGTCTGGCGCGGGCCTTGGGTGGCCGGACCTTTGTGCTGACGACGACGCTGCGCAATCTGCAGACGGTGGCGGATGCGCTGCGCGAGCGCTTCGAGGCGGCCGGCGACGCCATCGGCGTGCTGCAGCAGGGTGCCGCGCCCAAGCGCGTGCTGTTGCAGCGCTTCATCGACAACCCGGCGTCGGTGCTGGTCGGCTCGGCCAGCTTCTGGGAAGGCATCGATGTGCCCGGCGATGCGCTGCAGTGCGTCATCATCGACAAGCTTCCCTTTCCGCCGCCCAACGATCCGCTCGTGGAAGCGAGGGTGCAGCGCCTGGAGGCCCAGGGGCGCAATGCGTTTTCGGAGTATTTCGTCGCCGAGGCGGCCATCGCGTTGAAGCAGGGCGCCGGCCGGCTGATCCGCACCGAGACCGACCGCGGCCTGCTGGTGGTGTGCGACCCGCGCATGGCCGGCATGAACTACGGCCGCCGCCTGCGCGCGGCCCTGCCGCCGATGACGCCGGTGGCCAACGAGGCCGAGGCGCTGGCCTGGCTGCAGCTGCTGAATGAAGAGCGGGCCTGACGGCCCGTTTGATGTTTGGCTTTCGGGCCGAGCGCTGGGCCGCTCCCGAGCCGGCCCGCTTGGCGATGTGCTTGGCGGTCGATCCGCCAAGCATCGCCGTCCCCCCGGGGGACCGACTGGACTTGCCCGCGTTCAGCGGCGCAAGGCCAGGCGAGGGGTCACCACAACTGCCACCAGGGCTTCTTGCGCTTGCCGCCGTTGCTGGCGTACTGGCTGTCGGGGAAGTTCTTGTCCAGCACGCGGCGGGCGTCGTCGCGCAGCTGGGTCAGGCCGAGCTTGTCATAGCTCTCGCCCATGATGAACAGGCCTTCCTCGATGCCGGGCGCGTACTGGAACTCCGCCACGGCCGCCTGGGCGCGGTTGGCCGCGGCCACATAGGCCTTGCGGTTGAAGTAGTAGCGCGCCACATGGATCTCGTAGGCCGCCAAGGTGTTGGTGATGAAGTTGATGCGGGTCGTCGCTTCGGCCGAGTACTTGGACTCGGGGAACTGCTCGACGAGCTGGCGGAAGGCCAGCAGGGCTTCGCGCGACGCCTGCTGGTCGCGCTCGGACACGTCCTGGTTGGCCAGGCGGCCGAACAGGCCCAGGTCTTCGTTGAAGTTGACGATGCCCTTCATGTAGAGGGCGTAGTCCATCGCCGGGCTGGACGGGTTGAGCTTGATGAAGCGGTCCAGCGTCGAGATCGCCTGCGCGCGCTCGGCCGTGCGGAAGTAGGCCCAGGCCAGATCCAGCGTCGCCTGCTGACCCATCGTCGTGCCGGCGGCGCGCCCCTCGATCTTCTCCAGGGACTTGATTGCGCGGTCATAACTGCCCGCGTTCAGGTCGTCCTTGGCGTCTGCATACAATTTGTCCAGCGCCGCCTGGGAGTTTGGGTCCTCCTTGGCCGTGGAGCCGCAGCCGCTCATGCCAAGCGCGAACGCCATCAGGACAGCGCCGGCGACGATGCGGCCGGCCTTGAATTTCTCAACAAACATGTCTGAAGTCGACGGCGATGCTGCCGGCTGGTCACAGGGAACAATGGACGCGGAGTATAGGGTGGGGGGTCAGGACGATTTCGAGCAGGAAGCCGAAGACGGTGGCGACGCCGAGCGGCGCGCTGCGGAAGTCGATGCCGGTGGCCATGGTGAGCGCCTGGATCGCTGGCTGACGACGCAGGCGCCGGAGTTCTCGCGCAACCATCTGCAGTCGCTGATCGAGCGCGGCTGCGTGACGGTCGACGGCAAGGTGCTGGAGAAGGCTGCCCACAAGCTGCGCGCCGGCCAGCGCGTCGAGATCGAGCTGCTGCCCACCGACGAGAGCCGCGCCTTCCGCGCCGAGGCGATGGCGCTGGACTTCGTCTACGAGGACGAGCACATGGCGGTGGTCAACAAGCCGGCTGGCCTGGTCGTGCACCCGGCCGCGGGCAACTGGTCGGGCACGCTGATGAACGGCCTGCTGGCCCATCACGCCGCCGCGGCGACGCTGCCGCGCGGCGGCATCGTGCACCGGCTGGACAAGGACACCAGTGGCGTCATGGTCGTCGGCAAGACGCTGGCGGCCGTCACGGCGCTGATGCGCCAGATCTCGGCGCGCGAGGTGCACCGCGAATACCTGGCCCTGGCCTGGGGCCGGGTCGAAGAGCCTTTCGTCGTCGAACAGGCCATGCGCCGCGATCCGATCTCGCGCGTGAAGATGGCCATCGCCCCGGCCAACCTCGGCAAGCCGGCGCGCACGGACTTCTTCCCCCTCGGTGTCGGCGATGTGCAGGGCCGCCCCGTCAGCGCCGTGCATTGCGTGCTGCACACCGGCCGCACCCACCAGATCCGCGTGCACCTGATGCACAGCGGCCACCCCATGCTGGCCGACGTGCTCTATGGCGGCGCCCCGGCCCTCGGGCTGACGCGCCAGGCCCTGCATGCGGCTCGGCTGTCCCTGACCCATCCGACCACCGGCGAGGCCCTGGTGCTGACCGCGCCACCGCCCGCCGACATGGCCGCCGCCTGGGCCCAGATTGGCGCCGCAGACCTGCCCGGCTGACGCGGCTATACAATGCACTCCGGTTGTCGTGGCAGCCAACGCGCCCAGAAGTCGACAAGACGGGCGCGATCCGCGCGGTTAGCAGTTCATCCGCCCGCCCGGTCAACCACCCCGATCGCGTCCCGCTGGAAGGCTGCTGAGCCCCAAGGTGACGCCCGGACAGACCCCGTCTGCTTCGCCTGAAGACCGCTGTGAGCGCCCAGGCCCGGACGGATTGCCAAGCTAGGCTTGATTGAGGGCGCACTTGCGTTCATGAATACCCAGGATGCCAAGCGCGTCCTCGAGACCGCGCTGATCTGTGCCTCGCAGCCGCTGACGCTGCGCGAGCTGCGCAGCCTGTTCGCCGACGAACTCGGCGCCGATACCGTGCGCAGCCTGCTCGACGAGCTCAGCCGCGACTGGGAAGGCAAGGGCGTCGAGCTGGTGGCGCTCGCCTCGGGCTGGCGCTTCCAGAGCCGCCCCGAGCTGCGCGAATACCTCGACCGCCTGCACCCCGAGAAGCCGCCGCGCTATTCGCGTGCCGTGCTCGAGACGCTGGCCATCATTGCCTACCGCCAGCCGGTCACGCGCGGCGACATCGAGGACATCCGCGGCGTCGTCGTCGCGAGCCAGATCGTCAAGCAGCTCGAGGACCGCGGCTGGATCGAGGCCATCGGCCATCGCGAGACGCCGGGGCGCCCGGCGCTGTACGCGACGACCAAGTCCTTCCTCGATGACCTGGGTCTGGCCAGCCTGGAACAGCTGCCTGCCCTGGACATTGGCGGCGAAGCGCCGCCGGCCTTCGAGGCCCTGCAAGGCCAGCTGCTTGACGCTCCCGGTGACGTCGAGGCGCCTTCCGAGGCGCCGGCCGAGACAGCTTCCGAAGTGCCTGCCGAAGCAATCGTCCCGAGTCTGAGCCTGTTTGGCGACGACGGTACGCCGGCACTCCCCGATCCCGACCCCAACGATCCGCCCCCGCAACCCCAGCCCGAATCCGCATGAACGACGCTGCCGACCAAGACAAGTCCCTGCCTCCTGCCGCCGAGGCCGAAGCGCCTGCCGCGCCCAAACGGCGTCGCACGACGGCCAAGGCGCCGGCCGAGGCTGCGCCCGAGGCCACGCCTGAGGCCGCTGAGCCCGCTGAGCCCGCTGAGGCGGCCACGCCCGTGAAGCGCACTCGCCGCAAGCCCGCCGAGGCCGTGGCCGAGGAAGCCGTGACGGCGGCGCCGGCCGAAGAGGCGCCGGCACCGGCCCGCAAGCGCGCGCCTCGAAAGGCTGCCGCAGAGGATTCGGCACCCGCCGTGGCTGCAGAAGCGCCGGCACCGGTCGCGGCACCGGCGGCGCCCGTTTTCACGCTGGCTGAGGAGGCGCCGACCGCGTCGACCGCGGCAGGCGGCGAGGCGGATGGTGAAGGGGAAGAGGGCGAGTCGGACGAAGATGGCGAGCGCAGCGGACGCGGTCGCAACCGCCGACGCAACCGCAAGGAGCGTGCGGAGCGTCAGGATGCAGCGCAACCGGCGGGTGGTGGTGCTGAGCCGTCTGGCCCGATCCTGGCGCCGGAACTCGTCGAGGCCGCGGGGGCGCGCTTTGCCGATGTGCTGTCGGGCAATCTGGACGCGGAATCGGAAGGTCCGGTGGGTGAGCCGCCGCAGCTGCGGCCCGAGCCCGACGAGGCGGCCGAAGAAGCGGTCGAGGGCGAGAGCAAGCGCGTGCTGGCGCCGGATGCCGATGCGCCCAAGCTGCAGAAGGTGCTGGCCCAGGCCGGCATCGGCTCGCGCCGCGACATCGAGGAATGGATCGCCGAAGGCAAGATCGAAGTGAACGGCGAAGTGGCCCATGTCGGCCAGCGCATCTCCTTCGGTGACCGGGTGCGCGTCAACGGCAAGGACGTGCGCGTGCGCATCTCGCCGCCGAACCCGCGCATCCTGGCCTATCACAAGCCCACGGGCGAGGTGTCCACGTTCAACGATCCGGAAGGTCGCCCGACGGTGTTCCGCTCGCTGCCGCGCGTGCAGGGCCAGAAATGGCAGTCCGTCGGCCGCCTGGACATCAACACCGAAGGCCTGCTGCTCTTCACCAACTCCGGCGAACTGGCCAATCAGCTGATGCACCCGCGCTTCGGCGTCGAGCGCGAGTACGCGGCCCGTGTGCTCGGCTCGCTGAGCGACGAGCAGCGCGCCAAGCTGCTGGAAGGCGTCAATGTCGAAGGCCAGACGGCTTCGTTCAAGAGCATCGAGGACGGCGGCGGCGAAGGCGCCAACCGCTGGTACCGCGTCGTCATTACCGAAGGCCGCAACCGCGAGGTGCGCAAGCTCTTCGAGGCGGTCGGCATGGTGGTCAGCCGCCTGATCCGCATCCGCTACGGCACCGTGGTGCTGCCGCGCGGCCTCAAGCGCGGCGTCTGGGTGGAGCTGGGCGACGACGACGTTCGCGTCATCCGCCGCCTGGCGGGCCACACCTCGAACAGCGGACAAGGACAAGGTCAGGGCCAGAACCAGGGGCAGGGCTACAGCCAGGGTCAGGGCAAGAGCCAGCCGCAGCAGCAGCAGGGCAGCAAGAACGACCGCAACAAGCGCCGCAACGATGAGCGACACAGCGGCAGTGGCGGCCCGCGCCCGAGCCGCCCGCCCGAGGCGCCGCAACAGCAGGCCCGCCCGCCGCGCGAGGAGCGCGCGCCGCGCCGGGACGACGATGAAGACGACGGTTTCATTCCGCACCACGTCAATCCGCTGGAGCAGACCTTCGACCGGCGTCACGCCACCAGCGGCAAGCGCGGCCTGCCCCAGGGCTTCGGCGCCGGCGGCAGCCAGCAGAATGACCGGCACGGCAAGGGCGGCGGTGGCAACAAGGGCAACGGCCCGCGTGAACCCGATCCGATGCAGACCTCGGTGGGCTATATCGGTGGCGACGCCTTCCTGCGCCGTGGCGGTGGCGGCGGTGGCCGTGGCGGCAAGGGCGGTGGTGGTGGTGGCGGCGGTGGCGGCGGTGGTGGCGGTCGCTCCGGCGGCGGCTACGGCGGCCGTCGCTGAAAGCGCGGCGGACGATACAACTAGGGTCATCCCTGCCCGCTACAATCACAGGCTTTGTCCAATACGCCCCCTCAGGAGAATCCCATGGCGATCGAAACCACCCTGTCCATCATCAAGCCCGATGCCGTGGCGAAGAACGTCATCGGCCAGATCTACGCCCGCTTCGAAGGCGCCGGCCTGAAGGTCGTGGCTGCCAAGATGGTGCACCTGTCGCGCGTCGAAGCCGAACAGTTCTACGCTGTCCACAAGGCCCGTCCCTTCTTCAACGACCTGGTCAACTTCATGATCTCCGGCCCGGTGATGATCCAGGCCCTGCAAGGTGAAGGCGCCATCCTGAAGAACCGTGACCTGATGGGCGCGACCGATCCGAAGAAGGCCGAGAAGGGCACCATCCGCGCCGACTTCGCCGACAGCATCGACGCCAACGCCGTGCATGGCTCCGACGCCGCCGAAACGGCCGCCGTCGAAGTGGCATTCTTCTTCCCCGGCATGAACGTCTACGCCGGCCGTTAATTGCCCCCAACGGGGTCGGTGACCCCGGCCCAGGAAGTTCGTATGGAAGCGGTCAACCTGCTCGGTTTTGATCTGCCAGGCCTGGCCGCCTACTGCGAGCAACTGGGCGAAAAGAAGTTCCGTGCGACCCAGCTGTTCCGCTGGGTCCACCAGAAGGGCGCGTCTGACTTCGATCAGATGTCCGACCTCGCCAAGTCCTTGCGCGACAAGCTCAAGGGGCGTGCCCACATCACCGCCTTGGCCGTCATCTCCGAGCATGTCTCGGCCGACGGCACCATCAAGTGGCTGTTCGATGTCGGCGCCGGCAATGCGGTCGAGGCGGTCTTCATCCCCGAAGACGATCGCGGCACCCTCTGCATCTCCAGCCAGGCCGGTTGCGCCGTGGGCTGTCGTTTCTGCTCGACCGGCCACCAGGGCTTCAGCCGCAACCTGAGCACCGCCGAGATCACGGCCCAGCTCTGGTTCGCCGAGCACAACCTGCGCAAACGCCTCAACACGACGGAGCGAGTGATCTCCAACGTCGTCATGATGGGCATGGGCGAGCCGCTGCAGAACTACGACCAGCTCGTGCCGTCGCTCAAGACCATGCTGGACGACCATGGCTATGGCCTCAGTCGCCGCCGCGTCACCGTGTCGACCTCGGGCGTCGTGCCCATGATCGACCGGCTGCGCGAGGACTGCCCGGTGGCCATGGCCGTCAGCCTGCATGCGCCCACCGACCCGCTGCGCGACCAGCTCGTGCCGCTGAACAAGAAGTACCCGATCGCCGAGTTGCTGGCCGCATGCAACCGCTACCTCGACGCCGCGCCGCGCGACTTCATCACCTTCGAGTACTGCATGCTGCAGGAGGTGAACGACTCGCCCGAACAGGCCCATGAGCTGGTGCGGCTGTTGAAGCACAAGGTCAGCTGCAAGATCAACCTGATCCCCTTCAACCCCTTCCCGGCGTCGGGTCTGATCCGCAGCACGAATGCGCGCGTGCAGGCCTTTGCCGAGGTGCTGATCCAGGCCGGCATCGTGACGACGGTGCGCAAGACGCGTGGCGACGACATCGACGCCGCCTGCGGTCAGTTGGCCGGTGAGGTACAGGACCGCACCCGCGCGCATATCCGCATGGTCAGGGCACCCGTCACGGTGGCCAAATCCAACTGATGCTCCCCCAAGCCGAGGATTTGATGAAGCGACTGTTGATCGTTCTGGCCACCGCCCTCCTTGCCGCCTGCGCCGGCACCACCGCGCCGAGCGGCGACCGCGAGATCCGAACCGATTCCGACCAGACCGACGCCGACCGCAAGGCCGCCATCCGTCTGGAGCTGGCCCAGGGCTATTTCTCGCGCGGCCAGTTCAACACGGCGCTGGACGAGCTCAAGCTCGCGCTGCAGGCTAAGCCCGACATGCGCGATGCCGTCAATCTGCGCGGCCTGATCTACGGCGCCATGGGCGAACACCAGCTCGCCGAGGAGGCCTTCCGCCGCGCGCTGGTCGTCTATCCCAACGATTCCGACACCCTGCACAACTACGGCTGGTTCATGTGCCAGCAGCAGCGCTGGCAAACGGCCGACTCGCTGTTCGACCAGGCCCTGGCCCAGTCCACCTATCGCGCCCCGGCACGCACGCTGCTGGCCAAGGGCGTCTGCGAAGCACGCGCCGGCCGCCTGCTGGTGGCCGAGAAGACGTTGACGCGCGCTTTCCAGCTCGACGCCGGCAACCCGGCCATCGCGGTGAATCTGTCCGAGGTGCTCTACCGCAACCGCGAGCTGGATCGGGCCCGCTTCTATGTGAAGCGCGTCAACAGCCAGCCCGAGCAGACCAACGCCCAGAGCCTGTGGCTGCAGTTGCGCGTCGAGCGCAAGCTGGGCAACAGCGGCACGGTCGACGACCTGGCCACGCAACTGCGCCGCAAATATCCCCAGTCTCCCGAGACCCAGTCCCTGGATGCCGGCCGCTACGACGAATAAGCCGTGACCGCGGCACACAACAAGAACGAGACGATGGAATCCATCTCCGAGGGACCCGCCAGCCAGGCCGCCACTGCGGGCGCCTGGCTCAGGAGCGCACGCCAGCAACGCGGCCTGCACATCGCCGCCCTGGCCGTCATGCTCAAGGTGCCCCAGGCCAAGCTCGAGGCCCTCGAGGCCGACCGTTTCGACGAGCTGCCCGACGCCACCTTCGCCCGCGCGCTGGCCACGGCCATGTGCCGCGCGCTCAAGGTCGACTCTGGCCCGGTGCTGGCCATGCTGCCGCGCACCCGCGATCGCGAGTTCGACGTGCGCCCCGGGCTCAACCAACCCTTCCGCGAGCGCGGTGCCGGCCCCATCGATGGCGGTGTGCTGGCCCTGGCGATGCGGCCCGTTGTCTGGGGGCCGCTGCTGCTGCTCGTGGCCGCGGCCGCCATCTACTGGATTCCGGCCGGCTGGCTGCCCGAGCGGGGCAGCAATGCGTCGGCGGCTTCCGGCACCGTCGTCGCCGGGGCGAGTGCGCCGGTCGTCGAGTTCGTGCCTGCACCGGCGGCTTCCGAGCCTGCCGCCACCGCCACCACCTCGGTCGCTGCGCCCGAACCGGTGGCTTCCGCGCCGCTGCAGGTGCGTGAAGTCGCCCCGCCGCCCGCTGCGGCGCCGGCCTCGGTGCCGGCGGTCAAGGCCACGGTCACCGCCACGCCCGGCAGCGCGCTGCGCGTGACGGCGACGGCAGACACCTGGATCGAGGTCGCCGATGCCAAGGGCCAGATGCTGCTGTCGCGCGTGCTGCGCGCCGGCGAGCAACAGGAATTCACCGGTGCCGCGCCCTACAGGCTGCGCATCGGCAATGTGCGCGGCACCCAGCTCGAATGGCGCGGTGCCGCCGTCGACCTGGCGGCGCAAAGCAAGGACAACGTCGCTCGACTGGAGTTGAAGTGATGAGCGAATGGATCATTCCCGAGGCCGCCCCCGCGCCACGCAAGAGCCGCCAGGCCCGCGTCGTCTGGGGCAACCGCGTCGTCACCGTGGGTGGTGACGCGCCGGTGCGTGTGCAGTCCATGACGAACACCGACACGGTGGACGCCATCGGCACGGCCATCCAGATCAAGGAGCTGGCCATTGCCGGCTCGGAGATGGTGCGCATCACCGTCAACACGCCCGAGGCCGCCGATGCGGTGCCCTATATCCGCGAGCAGCTGGATCGCATGGGCATCGACGTGCCGCTGGTGGGCGACTTCCACTACAACGGCCACCGCCTGCTGACCGAGCATCCGGCCATGGCCCAGGCCCTGTCCAAGTACCGCATCAACCCGGGCAACGTCGGCAAGGGTGACAAGAAGGACCGCCAGTTCGCCATGATGGTCGAGGCCGCCGCCAAATACGACAAGGTCGTGCGCATCGGCGTCAACTGGGGCAGCCTGGACCAAGAGCTGCTCGCCCAGTTCATGGACGAGAACGCCAGGCGCGCGGTGCCCTGGGACGCCAAGCCGGTCATGTACCAGGCCCTCGTCGAGTCGGCGCTGACCTCGGCCGCCTACGCCGCCGAGCTCGGCCTCAACCCCGACAACATCATCATCAGCTGCAAGGTCAGCGGCGTGCAGGACCTGATCTCGGTCTACCGCGAACTCGCCCGCCGCTGCGACTACGCGCTGCACCTGGGCCTGACCGAGGCCGGCATGGGCACCAAGGGCACGGTCGCGTCTTCGGTCGCGCTGGGCATCCTGGCGCAAGAGGGCATCGGCGACACCATCCGCGTCAGCCTCACGCCCCAACCGGGCGAGTCGCGCACGCAGGAAGTCGTCGTGGCGCTGGAGATCCTGCAGGCCCTGGGCCTGCGGCATTTCAACCCGAGCGTGACCGCCTGCCCCGGCTGCGGCCGCACCACCAGCACCACCTTCCAGGAGTTGGCCAAGCAGATCGACGACTTCCTGCGCCTGCAGATGCCGGTCTGGCGCAACAAATACCCCGGCGTCGAGGAGATGAAGGTGGCCGTCATGGGCTGCATCGTCAACGGCCCCGGCGAGAGCAAGCATGCCGACATCGGCATCAGCCTGCCCGGCACCGGCGAGGCCCCGGCGGCCCCCGTCTTCATCGACGGCGAGAAGGCGCTGACGCTGCGCGGCGACAACATTGCGGCCGAGTTCCATGCTCTGGTCGAGAACTACATCGAGAAGCGCTTCGGCGCGACCGCTACTGCATGAGCAAAACCATCCAGGCCGTGAAGGGGATGAACGACATCCTCCCGGCCAGCGTCACCCGCAAGGACAAGCTGCCCAGCGGCGAACTGTGGAGCTGGTTCGAGACCACGCTGCGCAAGGTGCTGTCCAGCTATGGCTACCAGTACATGCTGACCCCCATCGTCGAGCCGACGGCGCTGTTCGTGCGCGGCCTGGGCGAGGTGACCGACATCGTCGAGAAGGAGATGTACTCCTTCACCGACAGCATGAACGGCGACCAGCTGACGCTGCGCCCCGAGGCCACGGCCGGCATCGTGCGCGCCATGGTCGAGCACAACGCCCTCTACAACGGCCCGCTGCGCCTGTGGACCATGGGCCCGATGTTCCGCCACGAGCGCCCGCAAAAGGGTCGCTACCGCCAGTTCAACCAGCTCGACGTCGAGGCCCTGGGCTTTGCCGGCCCGGACGTGGACGCCGAGATCATCCTGATGGTGCGCCGCCTCTGGCAGGCCCTCGGTCTGGTCGTTGGCCAGCATGTGCGCCTGGAGCTGAACTCCCTGGGCCAGCCGGCCGAGCGCAATGCTCATCGCACCGCACTGATCGCCCACTTCGAGGCCCATGCCGACAAGCTCGACGATGACGGCAGGAAGCGCCTGCACAGCAATCCGCTGCGCATCCTGGACAGCAAGAACCCGGCGATGCAGCCGGTCATCGAGGCGGCGCCCAAGCTGATGGACTTCCTCGGCGAAGAGACGCTGGCCCACTTCAATGCCGTGCGCACCATCCTCGACGCGGCTGGCCTCGAATACCGCGTCAACACGCGCCTGGTGCGCGGCATGGACTACTACAACCTGACCGTCTTCGAATGGGTGACCGACCAGCTCGGCTCCCAGGGTACGGTCTGCGGCGGCGGCCGCTATGACGGGCTGTTCGAGCAGCTCGGCGGCAAGCCGACGCCGTCGGTCGGCTTTGGCCTGGGCATCGAGCGCCTGCTGCTGCTGATCGACGAGCTCGGCCTGCCCGTGCCGTCGTCGGCGCCGCAGGCCTATGCCATCGTGCCCGACGCCGCGGCGCTGCCTCACGCTTTCAGCGTGCTCGAGGCGCTGCGCGAAGCCGGCGTCAGCGTGCAGATGCACGCCGGCGGCGGCTCGTTCAAGTCGCAGTTCAAGAAGGCCGACGCCTCCGGCGCGCGCTTCGCCCTCGTCTTCGGTGCCGATGAACTGGCCCGCGGCGAGGTGAGCGTGAAGCCGCTGCGCGACGGTGGCGAGCAGCTCAGCCGGCCGCTCGCCGACGTGGCCGCCTGGGCCGCCGATCTCCTCCCCGCATAATCCCGGGCCTCCCGAGACCCTTTCCTGAAGTTTTCCCCATGGCCGCCCATCTCGACCTCGAAGAACAAGAACAACTTGAACAACTCAAAGCGTTCTGGAAGCGCTGGGGCAACCTCATCACCTGGGGGCTGACGATCGCCCTGGCCGCCGTCGCCGCCTGGCAGGGCTGGCAGATGTACCAGCGCGACCAGGCCGCCAAGGCCGGCGCGATGTACGACGAATTCGACCGCGCCCTGGCCGCACAGGACCTCGACAAGGCCGCCGTCGCCGCTGGCGATCTGAAGGCCCGTTACGGCGGCACCGGCTATGCAGCCCAGGCCGGCCTGCAGGTCGCCAAGCTGCAGCTCGACAAGGGCAAGGCCGACGACGCCCGGCAGAGCCTGACCTGGGTGGCCGAGCAGGGCGCCGAGGGCGGCGCCTACCGCGACGTGGCGCGCCTGCGCCTGGCTGGCCTGCAGATCGATGCCAAGGCCTATGACGAGGCCGGCAAGACGCTGGACGCGATCAAGTCGACCGACTTCGCCGCGCTGGTGGCCGACCGCCGTGGCGACCTGCTGCTGCTGCAGGACAAGCGCGACGCCGCCAAGGCCGAATACCAGAAGGCGCTGGCCGGTCTGGACAAGACCCAGGACTACCGCCGCATCATCGAGGCCAAGCTGGCCACGCTGGGCGTGCCCACCGCCGTCGAAGCGACCGGAGCCGCGCAATGAGGCGCGCCGTCCTGATCTCGCTGCTGGCAGCTTCGCTGTCGGGCTGCTCCACGATCAGCTCGACGTGGAACAACTGGTTCGGCGACGAGAAGAGCAAGCCGGCCGCGCTGGAGACGCTGTCCGGCCCGGCCAGCGGCCGCATCGTCTGGAGCGCCAAGGGCGACAACATCAATTTCAACCTCAGCATCGTCACGCTGGCTGACCGCTTCGTCGTGGCCAGCAGCGATGGCCAGGTGCGGGCGCTGGATGTGGCCGATGGCCGCGAGCTGTGGCGTGGTGACATTGGCAGCAAGCTGGCTGCAGGCGTCGGCAGCGATGGCCGCTTTGCCGCCGTCGTCAACCGCGACAACGAACTCGTCGTGCTGGACAACGGCCGCGTGGTCTGGAAGAAGGCCCTGCCGACGCCCGTCGTCGCCGCGCCGCTGGTGGCCGGCGAGCGCGTCTTCGCGCTGACGCTGGACCGCCAGGTGCTGGCTTTCGACGCGCTGGACGGCCGCAAGATCTGGGAACTCAAGCGTCCCGGCGAGCCGCTGACGCTGGCCAAGGCCGGCGTGCTGCTGGCCTACAAGGACACGCTGATCGTCGGCCAGGGCCCGCGCCTGGCCGGTGTCGACCCCGTCAAGGGCCAGCTGCGCTGGGAAGCCAGCGTGGCCACGCCGCGCGGCACGAATGAGGTCGAACGCCTGGCCGATCTGGTCGGCCCGGCCGTGCGCCAGGGTGAGCTGATCTGTGCCCGCGCCTTCCAGTCCTCGGTGGGCTGCGTGAACGCCGAGCGCGGCAGCGCGCTGTGGAACCGCGTCGTCGGCGGCACGAATGGCATCGGCGCCGACTCGCAAGTCGTCGTGGCCGGTGATGCCTCCGACCGCCTGTCGGCCTGGAAGCTGGCCAATGGCGACCTGGCCTGGTCGGCCGATCAGTTCCAGCGCCGCAAGCTGTCCGAACCCGTGGTGATGGCCAAGCAGGTGCTGGTCGGCGATTTCGATGGCCTGGTCCATCTGATCGACCGCGATACCGGCAAGACGCGTTCGCGTCTGTCCACCGACGGCTCGCAGGTCGTCACCATCGCGCTGCAGGGCGAGACGGCCCTGGTCGCGACCAAGAGTGGCGGTCTGTTCGCCATCAAGGCCGAATGAAACCTGTCATTGCCCTGGTCGGCCGCCCCAATGTGGGCAAGTCGACGCTGTTCAATCGCCTGACCAAGTCGCGCGACGCCATCGTGGCCGACTTCGCCGGCCTGACGCGCGACCGCCACTACGGTGACGGCCGCCTGGGCGACCGCGAGTTCATCTGCATCGACACCGGCGGCTTCGAACCCGACAGCAGCAGCGGCATCGTCAAGGAGATGGCCAAGCAGACCAAGCAGGCCGTCGCCGAGGCCGATGCGGTCATCTTCGTCGTCGACATCCGCCTGGGCCTGTCGGCCCACGACAGCGACATCGCGCGCTATCTGCGCAGCGTCAACAAGCGCGTGCACCTGGCCGTCAACAAGGCCGAGGGCATGAGCGAGTCGCCGCTGCTGGCCGAGTTCCACGAACTCGGCATGGGCGAACCGCACCCGATCTCGTCGGCCCACGGCCAGGGCATCCGCAGCCTGCTGGACGCCGTGCTGGAGCCCTTCGAGGACACCAGCGAGGAGTTCGGCGCCGGGCCGCAGCAGAACGACGTCATCCGCCTGGCGGTGGCCGGCCGCCCCAATGTGGGCAAGAGCACGCTGATCAACACCTGGCTGGGCGAGGAGCGCCTCGTCGCCTTCGACATGCCGGGCACGACGCGCGACGCCATCACGGTGGACTTCGAGCGCAACGGCCAGAAGTTCAAGCTCATCGACACCGCCGGCCTGCGCCGCAAGGGCAAGGTCTTCGAGGCCATCGAGAAGTTCTCGGTCGTCAAGACGCTGCAGGCCATCGCCGACGCCCATGTCGTGCTGCTGCTGCTGGACGCGACCCAGGGCGTGACCGACCAGGACGCCCACATCGCCGGCTACATCCTCGACAGCGGCCGCGCCGTGGTCGTCGCGATCAACAAGTGGGACGCCGTCGACAGCTACCAGCGCGAGACGCTGCAGCGCCAGATCGAGCAGCGCCTGGTGTTCCTGAAGTTCGCACCGATGCACAACATCTCGGCGTTGAAACGCCAGGGCCTGTCGGCGGTGTGGAACTCGCTGGCTGATTCCTATGCCTCGGCCTACCGCAAGATGACGACGCCGGTGCTGACCCGCCTCGTCCAGGAGGCCGTCGAGCACCAGCAGCCCAAGCGCTCGGGCGTTTCGCGCCCCAAGATGCGCTATGCCCACCAGGGCGGCCAGAACCCGCCCATCGTCGTCATTCACGGCAATGCGCTGGACGGCGTCACCGAGGTCTACAAGCGCTATCTCGAAGGCCGCATCCGCGCGCACTACAAATTGGTCGGCACGCCGCTGAAGATAGAGCTACGTTCTTCGAAGAATCCCTTCGACGAAAAGACCTAGGCTGACCTCCGGAGGGATAGAGGCGCTGTGTTAAGGTCTTACCCGTAGTCCCCCATCCCCCCGAATAACTCGGAGCATACCGATGAGCAACAAAGGCCAACTTTTGCAGGACCCCTTTTTGAACCTGCTCCGCAAAGAGCATGTGCCCGTCTCGATCTACCTCGTGAACGGCATCAAGCTCCAAGGCCACATCGAATCGTTTGACCAGTACGTCGTCCTGCTGCGCAACACCGTGACGCAGATGGTCTACAAGCACGCGATTTCCACTGTCGTGCCGGGCCGCGCAGTCAACTTCCACGCTGGCGACGCTCCCGCGGACGCCTGATCACCACACCCTTGTCCGCGACCTCTGCCCACGACGCGACGCCGCCCTCCGAGGCGGCGCGCGCCATTCTTGTGGGTGTCGATTTCGGTCGCCACCGCGCTTCCCAGGGCTTCGATGAGAGCCTGGATGAACTGGCACTGCTGGCGGAATCCGCCGGCGACACGCCCGTCGCCAAGGTCATCGCGCGCCGCCCGGCGCCCGATGCGGCGCTGTTTGTCGGCTCCGGCAAGGCCGACGAGATCAAGCTGCTCGTGCAGGCCCACCAGGCCCACACGGTGCTGTTCGATCAGGCCATCTCGCCGGCCCAGCAGCGCAACCTGGAGCGCGTGCTCGGCGTGCCCGTGGCCGATCGCACCGCACTGATCCTCGAGATCTTTGCCGCCCGTGCGCAAAGCCACGAGGGCAAGCTGCAGGTCGAGCTGGCGCGGCTGCAATACCTGGCCACGCGCCTGGTGCGGCGCTGGAGCCACCTGGAGCGCCAGAGCGGCGGCATCGGCATGCGCGGCGGCCCTGGCGAGGCCCAGATCGAGCTGGACCGTCGCATGATCGACGAGCGCATCAAGAAGACCAAGGAACGCCTGAAGCAGGTGCAGCGCCAGCGCGGCACGCAGCGCAAGGCGCGCTCGCGCAACGGCGTCTTCAAGGTCTCGCTGGTCGGCTACACCAACGCGGGCAAGAGCACGCTGTTCAACGCGCTGACCAAGGCGCGCGCCTATGCGGCCAACCAGCTGTTCGCGACGCTGGACACGACGACGCGCTCGCTCTACCTGGAGCAGGCCGCGGCCAGCGTTTCCTTGTCAGACACCGTGGGCTTCATCCGCGACCTGCCGCACAAGCTCGTCGAGGCCTTCCGCGCCACGCTGCAGGAGGCGGCCGATGCCGACCTGCTGCTGCACGTCGTCGACGCCGCCAGCCCGGTGCTGGAGGAGCAGATGGCCGAGGTCGAGCGCGTGCTCGCCGAGATCGGCGCGGCCGACGTGCCGCAACTGCTGGTCTACAACAAGCAGGACCTGCTGCCCGACGACCAGCGCCCGCGCGACATCGTCGACGCCGTGCTGCGCGCCAACGGCAGCACCGAGCCGACGCCACGCGTCTTCGTCAGCGCCCTGGACGGCAGCGGCCTGGCCGAGTTGCGCCAGCTGATTGCGACCGCCATGCAGACCCAGCCCTTGATTCCCGACGAACGGGACCCACGTTTCGACGTTGATCCGTCGGATCTCGATCCCGAGCCCTCTTCCTCAGACCCCTCGCAGGCATGAGCAGCACTTCCCACACACCGCCCCGCAGCTCCTGGGTTCAGCGCCTGATGACTCCCGTCGCGCGTGCCGCGGGCCGGCTGCTGAACAATGGCCGCAATGACGGCCCGCCCGATCTCGACGAGCTCTGGCGCGACTTCAACCGCAAGCTCTCGGGCATGTTCGGCGGCAAGTCCGGCGGGCCGTCCGGCCCCAGCGGTTCCGGTGGTTCACCCGACATGAAGGGTGCGGGCATCGGCGTCGGCCTCATCGCCGGCGTTGTGGCGCTGGGCTGGCTGGCCAGCGGTTTCTTCATCGTGCAGGAAGGCCAGCAGGGCGTCGTCACCTCCTTCGGCAAGTTCAGCAAGACCGTCGAGGCCGGCTTTCAGTGGCGCCTGCCTTACCCCTTCCAGGCGCACGAGATCCAACCGGTCTCGCAACTGCGCCAGGTCGAGGTGGGCCGCAGCTCGGTTGTCGCGGCCACCGGCCTGCGCGACTCGTCCATGCTGACCCAGGACGAGAACATCGTCGACATCCGCTTCACGGTGCAGTTCACCATCAAGAACCTGAAGGACTTCCTGTTCGAGAACCGCGACCCCGAGCAGGCGGTACTGCTGGCCGCCGAATCGGCCGTGCGCGAGATCGTCGGCAAGAACACCATGGACTCGGTGCTCTATGAGCAGCGCGATGCCATCGCGACCGAACTGGTCAAGTCCATCCAGGCCCAGCTGGACCGTCTCAACGCCGGCATCCAGATCAAGAACGTCAACGTGCAGAGCGTGCAGCCGCCCGAACAGGTCCAGGCCGCCTTCGAGGACGCGTTCAAGGCCAACGCCAACCGCGAGCAGCTGAAGAACGAGGCCCAGGCCTATGCCAACGATGTGATCCCGCGCGCCCGCGGCGACTCCGCGCGGCTGCGCGAGCAGTCCGAGGGCTACAAGGCCCGCGTCATCGCGACCGCCGAGGGTGATGCGCAGCGCTTCAAGAGCGTGCTGGCCGAGTACCAGAAGGCGCCCCAGGTCACCCGCGACCGCCTCTACATCGACGCGATGCAGCAGGTCTACACCAATGTCAGCAAGGTCATGGTGGACAGCAAGAGCGGCTCCAACCTGCTCTATCTGCCGCTGGACAAGCTGCTGCAGCAGGGCAGCAGCGGCAGCGTGACCGTCTCCGCGCCGCAGCCGACCAGCGTGCCCGAGCCGCAGACACTGCCTGCTGCCGCCGACCCGCGCAGCCGTGACAACCAGCGCAGCCGCGACGGCCGCTGATCGAGGACCATCCGAATGAACCGTATTGCCGCCATCCTCGCCGGCGCCATCGTCGTGCTGATGCTGCTGTCGTCGACGCTCTTCATCGTCGACCAACGCCAGTTCGCCGTCATCTATGCGCTGGGCGAGATCAAGGAAGTCGTCACGGAGCCGGGCCTGAAGTTCAAGCTGCCGCCGCCGGTGCAGAACGTCGTCATGCTGGACCGTCGCGTGCAGACGCTGGACAGCCCTGAGTCGCGCCCCATCTTCACGGCCGAGAAGAAGAGCCTGGTCATCGACTGGCTCATCAAGTGGCGCATCACCGAGCCGCGCCAGTTCATCCGCAACAACGGCTCCGACATCCGCAACGTCGAGAACCGCCTCGCTCCCATCGTGCAGGCCGCCTTCAACGAGGAAGTGACCAAGCGCACCGTCATCGGCGTGCTGTCCGCCGAGCGCGACAAGATCATGAACGACGTCCGCAAGCGCCTGGCCGACGAAGCCAAGCAGTTCGGCATCGAGGTCGTCGACGTGCGCATCAAGCGCGTGGACTTCGCGTCCACCATCACCGACTCGGTCTACCGCCGCATGGAGTCGGAGCGCAAGCGCGTGGCCAACGAGACGCGCTCGACCGGCGCCGCCGAGGGCGAGAAGATCAAGGCCGATGCCGATCGCCAGCGCGAAATCATCGTGGCCGAAGCCTACCGGGACGCTCAGCTGATCAAGGGCGAGGGCGATGCCAAGGCCTCGGCCCTGTACGCCGAAGCCTTCGGTCGCGACCCGCAGTTCGCCCAGTTCTACCGCTCGCTGGAGGCCTACCGCGCCAGCTTCAGCAAGAAGAGCGACGTGATGGTCGTCGACCCGAACAGCGACTTCTTCAAGGCCATGCGGGGATCCGGCTCCGCACCCGCCGCCGCGCCCGCGCGCAAGTGACGGAACTGCTCACCGCGCTCGCGCTGGTGATGGTCATCGAGGGGCTGATGCCGCTGATCAGCCCGGCGCGCTGGCGCGAGGTGTTCAGCCGCATCCTGGCGCTGAGCGATGGCCAGATCCGTTTCATCGGTCTGGCCAGCATCCTGATGGGCCTTTTCGGACTGCTCTGGTTGCGCTGATCTGAAGGCTGGGGCCGAAATGGCATAGGTACAATGCCGTTTTTAACCGCCTAGCCTGCGCCCATGTCCTCTGCTTGGCTGCTGCCCGAGCACATTGCCGATGTCCTGCCTTCGCAGGCGCGCCGCATCGAAGAGCTGCGTAGAGAGCTGCTCGACATGGCCCGCGGCTATGGCTGCGAGCTGGTCATCCCGCCGCTGCTGGAGCACCTCGACTCCTTGCTGTCCGGCACCGGGAGCGGCTCCGACATCAAGCTTTTCAAGCTGGTCGACCAGCTCTCCGGCCGCTCGCTCGGCCTGCGTGCCGACACGACGCCCCAGGTCGCCCGTATCGACGCCCATCTGCTGAACCGCCAGGGCGTGACCCGGCTGTGCTACTGCGGCCCCGTGGCGCACACGCGTCCCGACGGCCTCAACACCAGCCGCGAGCCGCTGCAGTTCGGTGTCGAGATCTACGGCCATGCCGGTCTGGAAGCCGACCTGGAGGTGCATGAGCTGGCGCTGGACGCGCTGCGCCGCGCCGGCCTGAGCGATGTGATGCTGGACCTCGGCGACGCGCGCCTGCTGCAGGGCGTGCTCGACGGCGTCAAGCTGGCGCCCGAGACGCTGGAAGCGCTGACCGCGGCGCTGGCCGCCAAGGACCTGGCGGCGCTGTCGGCCCTCAGTGTCGACATGCCGGCCGTGACGCGCGACGCCTTGCTGGCCCTGCCCAGCTTGTTCGGGGGGCGCGAGGTGCTGGCCGAGGCGGCGCGCCGCCTGCCTGCGCATCCGCTCGTCAAGGCGGCGCTGGCCGACCTGGAGTGGTTGGCGGGCCATCTGGCTGCCGTCCACCCCGAGGTGGCGCTGGGCTTCGACCTGGCCGATCTGCAGGGCTATGCCTACTACACCGGCATCCGCTTCGCCGCCTATGCGTCGGGCTGCTCCGATGCCGTGCTGCGTGGCGGCCGCTACGACGAGGTCGGTGCTGCCTTCGGCCGTCGCCGCCCCGCCGTGGGCTTCAGCCTGGACCTGAAGACGCTGGTGACGCTGGTGCCGGCCACGCCTTTGCGCGCGGCGGTGCGCGCGCCATGGGGCGAGGACGCCTCGCTGCGCCAGGCCGTTCGCAGCCTGCGCGAGCAGGGCGAAACGGTGGTGTGCGTTTTGCCCGGGCATGAGCACGAGGCCGATGAATTCGACTGTGACCGCGAGCTGGTTCGCGAGCACACTCAGTGGGTTGTCCGAACGCTGTAAGGCGCGGCGACCACCAATCCTTTCAAGCTAGACAGGCAATCAACATGAGCCAAACCGCGCGTGGACGCAATGTGGTCGTCGTCGGCACCCAATGGGGTGACGAGGGCAAGGGCAAGGTCGTGGACTGGATGACGGATCACGCCCAGGGCGTGGTGCGCTTCCAGGGCGGCCACAACGCCGGCCACACGCTGGTCATCAAGGGCGTGAAGACGGCGCTGCAATTGATCCCCAGCGGCATCATGCGCGACGGCGTGGCCTGCTATATCGGCAATGGCGTCGTGGTGGACCCGACCCATCTGCTGACCGAGATCGAGCGCCTGGAAGCCGCCGGCGTCGAGGTGCGTTCGCGCCTCTTCATCAGCGAATCCTGCCCGCTGATCCTGCCCTTCCACGTCGCCGTGGACAAGGCGCGCGAGCAACTGCGCGAGACCAGCGGCAGCGGCAAGATCGGCACGACCGGCAAGGGCATCGGCCCGGCCTACGAAGACAAGGTCGCCCGCCGCGCGCTGCGCGCCCAGGACCTGAAGCACCCCGAGCGCTTCGCCAAGAAGCTGCGCGAGCTGCTGGACCTGCACAACTTCGCGCTGTCGGGTTATCTGAAGGGTGAGCCGCTCGCCTTCGAACCCATCTTCGAGCAGGCCATGAAGATGGCCGAGGCCATCAAGCCCATGCTGGCCGACGTCGGCTACATGATCCACAAGGCCAGCAAGGCCGGCGCCAACATCCTGTTCGAGGGTGCCCAGGGCACGCTGCTGGACATCGACCACGGCACCTACCCCTATGTGACGTCCAGCAACTGCGTGGCCGGCAATGCCGCCGCCGGTGCCGGCGTGGGCCCGCAGATGCTGCATTACATGCTGGGCATCACCAAGGCCTACACGACCCGTGTCGGCTCCGGTCCCTTCCCGACCGAGCTGGACTGGGAAGCGCCCGGTACGGTGGGCTATCACCTGTCCACCGTCGGCCAGGAGCGCGGCACCGTCACCGGCCGTGCGCGCCGCTGCGGCTGGCTGGATGCGGCTGCGCTGAAGCGTTCCATCATCATCAACGGCATCACCGGCCTGTGCCTGACCAAGCTCGACGTGCTGGACGGCCTGACCGAGATCAAGATGTGCGTGGGCTACCAGCTCGATGGCAAGCTGCTCGACATCCTGCCGCTGGACGCCGACGAGATCGAGGCCTGCGAGCCGGTGTTCGAGACCTTCCCGGGCTGGACCGAGACCAGCTTCGGCGTGACGTCCTGGGACGCGCTGCCGGCCAATGCGCGCAGCTACCTGAAGCGCGTGGAAGAAGTCATCGGCGCGCCCATCGACATGGTCTCGACCGGCCCCGACCGCGAGCACACCATCGTGCTGCGCCACCCCTATTCCGCCTGATTACCATCACACCAACGGAGACAACGCCACCATGTTGACCGACGACGGCAAACACCTCTACGTATCCTGGGACGAGTACCACCTGCTGACCGAGCGCCTCGCGCTCAAGGTGCACGCCTCGGGCTGGCAGTTCGACCAGATCCTCTGCCTGGCTCGCGGCGGCATGCGCCCGGGCGACGTGCTGTCGCGCGTGTTCGACAAGCCGCTGGGCATCATGTCCACCAGCTCCTACCGCGCCGAGGCCGGCACCATCCAGGGTCGCCTGGACATGGCCAAGTACATCACCATGCCCAAGGGCGAGCTGGCCGGCCGCGTGCTGCTGGTCGACGACCTGGCCGATTCGGGCGTCACGCTGAAGGCCGTCGTCGAGCGCCTGCGCGGCATGCCGTCCATCACCGAGCTGCGCTCGGCGGTCATCTGGACCAAGCAGGTGTCGGCCTACACGCCGGACTACTACTGCGAGATGCTCGAGACCTCGCCCTGGATCCACCAGCCGTTCGAGGAATACGACGGCATGGGGCCGGAGCAGCTGGCGAAGAAGTTCGCTGTTTGAATCGACTGAAGATGGGCGTCAGGCAAGACTCGCCGAAGCGCCCATCGAGGGCGCATCGGCGGGGACTCGGTCACGCAAGCGCGACCCCGGCTTGGAGCGCAGCTCCAAGCCCTTCTCGTCCTCACGCGATGTCCACTGGACATCGCTTCCTGGACCCCAAAACAAAAAAGGCCAGCGCGATGCGCTGGCCTTTTTCTTTTGTTTTGGTGCCCAGGAGAGGACTCGAACCTCCACGGAGTTACCCGCTAGTACCTGAAACTAGTGCGTCTACCAATTCCGCCACCTGGGCAAGGTGCTCAAAACTTCTAGCGAAGTCCTGAGCCGTTTCAGGAAAACCGAGATCCTATCATCAAAAACTTGAAGAACGCAAATTCATCGTCTACGGGCGACGGGGCCGGCCTGCTCGGCGAGGTCGAAGGCACGCTGCAGGGCCACCGTGATGGCCACGGCTTCCTGATCCCCGACGACGGCTCTTCGGACATCTATCTGTCCTCGCAGGAAACCCATGCCGTCATGCATGGCGACCGCCTCAGGGTGCGCGTCGTGCGCTTCGACAAGCGCGGCCGACCCGAGGGCAAGGTGCTGGAGATCCTCGAGCGCAAGAAACGGCCGCTGATCGGCCGGCTGCTGCTCGAGTCCGGCATCTGGCTCGTCGCGCCCGAAGACCGGCGCATGGGGCAGGACATCCTGATTCCGAAGAACGGCATCGCCAACGCGACCGCCGGCCAGGTCGTCGCCGTCGAGCTGACCGAGCCGCCATCGCTGTATTCGCAGCCGGTGGGGCGCGTCGTCGAGGTGCTGGGCGAGATCGACGACCCCGGCATGGAGATCGAGATCGCGGTGCGCAAGTACGACGTGCCGCATCGCTTCAGCCCCGAGACGCTGACCCAGTCCGCCAAGCTGCCCGAGAAGCTGCGCGCCGCCGACCTCAAGCACCGCATCGACCTGCGCGACGTGCCCCTCGTCACCATCGACGGCGAGGACGCGCGCGACTTTGATGACGCCGTCTATTGCGAGCCCTTCAAGCAGGGCCGCGGCAAGAAGGCCATCGAGGGCTGGCGCCTGCTCGTCGCCATCGCCGACGTGTCGCATTACGTGAAGCCCGGCGAGCCGCTGGATGCCGATGCCTACGAGCGCGCCACCTCGGTCTACTTCCCGCGCCGCGTCATCCCGATGCTGCCGGAAAAGCTGTCCAACGGCCTGTGCTCGCTGAACCCGTATGAAGACCGGCTCAGCATGGTCTGCGACATGCTGGTGTCCAGCGACGGCACGGTCGCGGCCTACCAGTTCTACCCGGCGGTGATCTGCTCGCATGCGCGCTTCACCTACACCGAGGTCGCGGCCGTGCTGGCCAACACCCATGGCCCCGAGGCCGCCAAGCGGCGTGAGCTGGTGCCGCATCTGCTGCATCTGCACGAGGTCTACCGCGCGCTGCTGGCCGAGCGCCACCGCCGCGGCGCCATCGACTTCGAGACCACCGAGACGCAGATCGTCTGCGACGACAACGGCCGCATCGAGAAGATCATCCCGCGCACGCGCAACGATGCGCACCGGCTGATCGAGGAGGCCATGCTGGCCGCCAACACCTGCTCGGCGGACTTCATCCAGTCCAGCAAGCACCATTCGCTCTTCCGCGTGCACGAAGGCCCGACGCCGGAGAAGCGCCAGACGCTGCAGAACTATCTGCGCTCGCTGGGCATCTCGGTGGGCATCTCCGACGACCCGTCGCCGCGCGAATACCAGCAGCTCGCCGAGGCCACCAAGGACCGGCCCGACGCGCAGCAGATCCACACCATGCTGCTGCGCTCCATGCAGCAGGCCATCTACACAGGCGTCAACTCCGGCCACTTCGGCCTGGCCTACCCGGCCTACACCCACTTCACCAGCCCGATCCGGCGCTACCCCGACCTGCTCGTCCACCGCGTCATCAAGTGCCTGCTGGCGAACAAGCGCTACACGCTGGACCCGGCCAAGATGAATGTGCCGCAGGCGCCCAAGCGCCCGGGCCGGCCGCCGCCGCCCAACCCGGCGGACGCGCGCAACGACGCGGAGCGCTGGGAAGTGGTCGGCGCGCATTGCAGTGCCAATGAGCGCCGCGCCGATGAGGCCAGCCGTGACGTCGAGGCCTGGCTCAAGTGCCGCTATATGCGCGACCGCCTCGGCGAGGAATTCGCCGGCACCGTCAGCGCGGTCACGTCCTTCGGCCTGTTCGTGCAGCTGGACGCGCTCTACGTCGAAGGCCTGGTCCACATCACCGAGCTCGGTGGCGAGTACTACCGCTTCGACGAGGTGCGCCAGGAACTGCGCGGCGAGCGCACCGGCATCCGCTACGCCACCGGCGCGCGCGTGCAGGTGCAGGTCAGCCGCGTGGACCTGGATGGCCGCCGCATCGACTTCCGCCTGGTGCGCGACAGCGACGAGGCGCGGCCGCCCAGCCGCGGCGGCGCCAAGCCCGCGGGCAAGCCTTCGGGCAAGGTGCCGGCCAAGAAGCGCGCTCCCAAGACGGCCGTCGAGACGCTGGACGAAGTGCGCCAGACCGACCGTGACGTGAAGAAGAGCCGCAAGGAGGTCATCGCGGCCCTGCATCCGGTCAAGGCGGCTCAGCAGGCTGCCAAGCGGCAGGCCAGCAAGGCGTCGAAGAAGACGGCGACGAAGTCAGCGCCGCGCAAGCGCCGCTAGGCGCTCGATGAGGTCGCCGGCGCGCAGTACGCCGGCAACCTCACCCGCGCGGGCGTGGGCTTCCACGCCGGCGCAGGCGATCGCATGGGCGCTGGCGTCCGGTTCCTGAGCCCACAGCCCGCCCAGCCAGCCGGCCAGCACGTCGCCGCTGCCGGCCGTTGCCAAGGCCGGGCCGCCGCTGGCACAGATCGCGGGGCGCTCGGCCGGTGAGGCGACGATGCTGCCGGAACCCTTGAGGACGACGGTGCAGCCATAGTGCTGGGCCAAGTCGCGCGCGGCGGCGAGTCGGTCAGCCTGCAGGCCGGCGGTGTCACGGTGCAGCAGCCGGGCGGCTTCCAGCGGGTGCGGCGTCAGCAGCGTGCTGCCGGCGGACCGGGCTTTCAGCAGCGCCTGCAGTCCGGCATCGGCGGCGATGGCGTTCAGCGCATCGGCATCCAGCACCAGGCGCGGCAAGGTCTGCAGCAGCGAGGGCAGGGCAGGAGCGATGGCGTCGCCGGCGCCGCAGCCGATGACGCCCACGGCCTGGGGTAGGTCGGCGAGTCGTCCACGCATCAGCTCGGGTCGGCCCGGGTCGGCGACCTCGCCGTCGGGCAAGCCCAGCAGGTCCACGTAGACGCGTCCGGCGCCGCAGGCCAGCGCGGCCCGTGCAGCCAGCCGCGCGGCGCCCTGCATGCCAGGAGCTCCACCCACCACCAGCACCTGGCCGTGGCTGCCCTTGTGGCTGGTGGGGCTGCGCTGCGGCGGGGTCGCCGGCCCCAGCAGGTCGGCAGTGGGCGGCTCGTCGGGCGCGACGCCCAGGTCGTCGAACCAGATGCGCCCGCAATGCGCGCGACCTTCGCCGGTGAAGAGGCCGGGTTTGAGGGTCAGCAGCGTGAGCGTGTGGTCGGCCCGCACGGCATGGTCACCCGCGGCCTGGCCGGTATCGGCCAACAGGCCGCTGGGCAGGTCGACGGCAAGGATGGGTACGCCGCAGGCGGCCATCGCGGCGAAGGTGACGAGCATCTCGACGGACGGGCCTCGGTTCAGGCCCAGGCCCAGCAATGCGTCGATGACCAGGGACGGATTGGTGGGCGCTTCATGGCTCACATGCACCGGCACGCCAGCCTCGGCCAGGCGCCGCGCCGCCACCAGCCCGTCGCCGCCGTTGTTGCCCGGGCCGCAGGCGATCCAGACCGGCCCAGGCCCCGTTCGCAGCGCCAGCGCCAGCTTCGCAACGGCCAGGCCGGCGCGCTCCATCAGGTCGGGCGAATGGACGAGGGCGCGCGCCTCGATGCGCCGGCTGGTGGCGACGTCGAACAGGGGGAGGTTGCAATCCGTGGGCAGCAGCGCGTGCATGCCCGCGAGCTTAGGCGAGTCTTTGCGGGCCGAGGGCGGCAATGTCCAGCGCGGGCGCCAGGCCGGCGATCTGCCGGGCCAGGACCTGGGCGCTGCCACAGGCCAGGCCCCAGCCGAGGCCGCCCAGCGAGAGGTTGAGCCACAGGCCCGCTCGCTGGCTGGCACCGAGCACGGGCAAGCCGTCGGCCGACAGTGCGCGGCGGCTCTGGCCCTGCTGCACCTGCTGGTGCATGACCGAGCCGGGGAACCAGTGCTGCAGGCCGCGGTGCAGGGCCTCGAAGTCCGGGGCCACCCGGGCGCGGGCGTCGGTGACGGCCAGGCCGCCGGTCACGCGCACGCGCTGGCCGGTGCGGGCGATGGCCAGGCCCAGCGTGGGGTCGATCCAGCCGGCCTTGGGGCCGAGGTCGGGGTGGGCCTCGAGCAGGCGCAGCGGCGCGGTGACGGAGGCTTCGTGCTGTGCCGCCAGCGGCAGGCGCTGACCCAGCAAGGCGGCCGCGTCCAGGCCGTTGCACAGCACCACGGCATCGAAGCGTTCGTCCTGCGGGCCGGGGAACTGGGGCAGGGTGTCGCCGGCGTCGCGCTCGGCGCCGCGGATGGGTGCCTCCACGGGCGGTGTGTACTCGTGGCGCAGCGTCAGGCCAGCGCCGTCGGCGGCGACGGCGCGCACGGTGGTGTGAAAGCGAAACGCGGCGCCCAGGCGCTGGGCCTGCAGGCGCTGTTGCTGGGCGAAGAGGCGGGGATTGCCGGCGCCGCCCTGGGCAAAGGCCAGGGCGGCCGCCAGCGGCGCGTCGGCGTTCAGGCCGGGCTCGCGCAGTCGGGCCTCACCGGCTTCGATGAGTTCGACCTGCAGGCCCAGGGCCTTCCAGCCCTCCAGCCGCGCCTGCGCAGCCGCCACGCGCTTGGCATCGGTCAGCGCGACCAGCAGGCCCTGGGTGGCTTCGTCGTCCAGGCCCGGTTCGCGGCGCAGTTCGGCGCTGCGGGCCAGGCCCAGTTGGCTCAGCGCGACGAGCTGGCTCGCCGCATCGCTCGCACCCCGCCCCGCCCGCCAGCGGCGAAAGCGAAAGTTGAGGGGCGCGGCGGACGTCGTGTCCGCCAGATTGGGCACAAAGGGCGAGAGCAGGGCGCTGCTGGCAAAGCTGGCCTGCTCGGCGACGCTGCCGCCGCGCTCGAAGACCTGCACCTGGAGCCCCAGGGCGGCCAGTTCGTAGGCCGTCGTCACGCCAGCCAGACCGGCGCCGACCACCGCGACACGGCGGCTCAAGCGTTCACCCGGCGGGAAGCGCTGACGGGCAAGCTGACGGCCGCTGCGGAGCGGCTTCGGCTGGGGAGGGCCATGGGTTTGTGTATACTCTGCGGGTTTTGCCGGGGGTGCTTCGCTGTTTCAGCGTTGCCAGGTCTCGGCAGAACGGTTGTGAGGGTGTTGTGGCTGAATCGTTCGGTCGCCACCGTCGCAACAAATCGCAAACCGGCCACGCAAAGGTGTTGTGGTTTGCGGCACGGGATTTCAGTTGAGAAACAACTGTTTCCAGTCGCTGCAACGCAATTCGGGCCGGATTTTAGACACAACCTTCGGAGTAAGACCCATGTCTGTCACGATGCGCGAGATGCTGGAAGCCGGCGTCCATTTCGGCCACCAAACCCGCTTCTGGAATCCCAAGATGGCCCCGTATATCTACGGCCATCGCAACAAGATCCACATCATCAACCTCGAGAAGACGCTGCCTGCGTTCAACGATGCGATGAAGTTCGTGCGCTCGCTCGCTGCCAAGCGCGGCACGATCCTGATGATCGGCACGAAGCGCCAAGCCCGCGAGTTCATCGCTTCTGAAGCCCAGCGCGCCGGCATGCCCTATGTCGACTCGCGTTGGCTCGGCGGCATGATGACCAACTTCAAGACGGTCAAGACCTCCCTGAAGAACCTGAAGGACATGCAGGCCCAGATCGACGCCGGCACCCAGCCCGCGATCAAGAAGGAAGCCCTGCTGTTCCAGCGCGACATCGCCAAGCTGGAAAAGAACATCGGCGGCATCCAGGACATGACGGCTCTGCCCGACGCCATCTTCGTCATCGACGTCGGCTATCACAAGATTGCCGTTGCCGAAGCCAAGAAGCTCGGCATCCCGGTCATCGGCGTGGTTGACACCAACCACTCGCCCATCGGCATCGACTACGTCATCCCCGGCAACGACGACTCCGCCAAGGCTGTCGCTCTGTACGCCCGCGCCGTCGCTGACGCTGTGCTGGAAGGCAAGGCCAACGCCACGAACGAAGTGCTGGCCGCGGTTGCTCCCGCTGGCGACGAGTTCGTCGAGGTTTCCGAAGAGGCCTAAAGCCCTTTCGACCCTGCATCTGAAAGGGGCCGCGAGGCCCCTTTTGCCAACCGAAATCTGGAGATAGAAATGGCTGCAATCACTGCAAGCATGGTGGGCGAACTGCGTGCCCGCACCGACGCCCCGATGATGGAGTGCAAGAAGGCGCTGACCGAAGCCGAAGGCGATCTGGTCCGTGCTGAAGAGATCCTGCGCGTCAAGCTCGGCAACAAGGCCGGCAAGGCCGCGTCCCGCGTCACCGCCGAAGGCATCGTCGCCTCGGCCGTGGTCGGTGGCAACGGCGCCCTGATCGAAGTCAACTGCGAGACCGACTTCGTCTCGAAGAACGACGCCTTCCTGGCCTTCGTCAACGCCCTGGCCGGCCTGGTGGCTGAACAGAACCCGGCCGACGTGGCCGCCCTGTCGGCGCTGCCGCTGTCGCAGGAAGGCTTCGGCCCGACCGTGGAAGACGTGCGCAAAGGCCTGATCGGCAAGATCGGCGAGAACATGTCGATCCGCCGCTTCCAGCGCTACACCGGCGCCAAGCTGGCCTCTTACCTGCATGGCACGCGCATCGGCGTGATGGTCGAGTTCGAAGGTGACGACGTCGCCGCCAAGGACGTCGCCATGCACGTGGCCGCGATGAAGCCGGCCGCCCTGTCCAGCGCCGAAGTCTCGGCCGAGCTGGTCGCCAAGGAGCGCAAGATCGCCACCGAGAAGGCTGCCGAATCCGGCAAGCCGGCCGACATCGTCGCCAAGATGGTCGAAGGCTCGGTGCAGAAGTTCCTGAAGGAAGTCAGCCTGCTGGACCAGGTCTTCGTGAAGGCTGCCGACGGCAAGCAGACCGTCGCCGCCTACCTGAAGTCGGCCAACACGACGGTCAAGGGCTTCACGCTCTACGTCGTTGGCGAAGGCATCGAGAAGAAGGTCGACGACTTCGCGGCGGAAGTGGCTGCCCAGGTGGCAGCTGCAAAGGGTCAGTAAAGACTCTTGCGAAATGAAAGGGCGCCAAGTTGGCGCCCTTTAAACTTGCGGCCCACCATAGGCCCCCAAATACTGAGGACACCATGCCCGCGTACAAGCGCATTCTGCTCAAGCTCTCCGGCGAAGCCCTGATGGGTGACGACGCCTATGGCATCAATCGCGCGACCATCGTCCGCATGGTGCAGGAAATCCGCGAAGTGACGCAGATGGGCATCGAAGTCGCCGTCGTCATCGGCGGCGGCAACATCTTCCGCGGCGTCGCGGGCGGCTCGGTCGGCATGGACCGCGCCACCGCCGACTACATGGGCATGCTGGCCACGGTGATGAACTCGCTGGCCCTGGCCGACACGATGCGCCAGGAAGGCATGACCGCCCGCGTCATGTCCGCCATCGCCATCGAGCAGGTCGTCGAGCCCTATGTGCGCCCCAAGGCGCTGCAATACCTCGAAGAGGGCAAGGTCGTCGTCTTCGCCGCCGGCACCGGCAACCCCTTCTTCACGACCGACACGGCCGCGGCCCTGCGTGGTGCCGAGATCGGCGCCGAGATCGTGCTGAAGGCCACCAAGGTCGACGGCGTCTACACCGCCGACCCGAAGAAGGACCCGACCGCCACGCGCTACGCCCGCATCAGCTTCGACGAGGCCATCACGCGCAATCTGCAGGTCATGGACGGCGCCGCCTTCGCGCTGTGCCGCGACCAGAAGCTGCCGATCAAGGTGTTCAGCATCTTCAAGCCCGGTGCTCTGCGCCGCGTGGTGCAGGGCGAGGACGAAGGCACATTGGTGCACGTCTAAAACCTTAGTCAGTTGGGGACAGAGCTGCGCGCTGCCGCTCGGGCGGTCTGTCCCGCAAATTCATAGGTATCGATCATGAGCATTGCCGACATCAAGAAGAACGCCGAGGCCAAGATGGCCAAGTCGGTGGAAGCCCTGAAGAACGAACTGCACAAGATCCGCACCGGTCGCGCCCACCCCGGCATCCTCGACCAGGTCAGCGTCGACTACTACGGCTCCATGGTGCCGATCTCGCAGGTGGCCAATGTGACGTTGCTGGACGCCCGCACCATCTCCGTGCAGCCCTGGGAAAAGGGCATGGGCCCCAAGATCGAGAAGGCCATCCGCGAGAGCGACCTGGGCCTGAACCCGGCCAGCCAGGGCGACCTGATCCGCGTGCCGATGCCGCCGCTGACCGAAGAGCGTCGCCGCGACCTGACCAAGGTCGTGCGCAATGCCGGTGAAGACGCCAAGGTGGCCGTGCGCAACCTGCGCCGCGATGCCAACGAGCATGCCAAGAAGCTGCTCAAGGACAAGGAAATCGGCGAGGACGACGAGCGTCGCAGCCTCGATGAAGTGCAAAAGCTCACCGACCGGGTGATTTCGGAGATCGACAAGCTGATCTCGGGCAAGGAAGCCGAGATCCTCGCGGTTTGAGCGCCGTCCTCATGGCGCAAGACCGCCCGGCGCCACCGCGCCATGTGGCCATCGTCATGGATGGCAACGGCCGCTGGGCCAAGAAGCGCTTCCTGCCGCGCTTCTTCGGCCACAAGGCCGGCGTGGACAGCCTCGTCAAGATCGTCCAGGCCTGCATCGACCGCGACATCGAATACGTCACCGTCTTCGCCTTCTCCAGCGAGAACTGGAAGCGGCCGAGCGACGAGGTCTCGGGTCTGATGGGCCTGGTGCTGGCCGCGGTAAGTCGCTATCTGGCCAAGATGGGCGCCATGGGTGTGCGCATCCGCATCGTCGGCGACCGTGACGCGGTGTCCGACAAGCTGCGCAATGCCTGGAACGAGGCCGAGACCAGCACGCTGCACAACACCAAGCTGACGCTCAACGTCGCCTTCAACTACGGCGGCCGCTGGGACATCGTGCAGGCCTGCAAGGCCGCGATCAAGGCCGGCGTGCAGCCCGACGAACTGACCGAAGCCAAGCTGTCGGAGTTCATGGCCATGAGCTATGCGCCCGACCCCGACCTCTTCATCCGCACCGGCGGCGAGGTGCGCATCAGCAACTTCCTGCTCTGGCAGGCGGCATATACCGAATTCGTGTTCTCGGACTGCCTGTGGCCCGAGTTCGGCGAGCGTGAACTGGACGCGGCCATCGCGGCCTTCCACGAGCGCGACCGTCGCTTCGGCGGCGTCAAAGAGGCGCCCGCCGCAGCCTGAGAAAAAATGATGCCCCCACGCTCGCTCCGCTCACTGCCCCCCGAGGGCGCGCGTCAGCGCCTTCGGGCGGCCGTGCGGCACTGACACCATGCTGAAGACCCGCGTCATCACCGCCCTCGTGCTGCTGGCCATCCTGCTGCCGGTACTCTTCCAGGCCTCGCCCTGGCCCTTTGCCTGGGTCACCGTCGTCATGATGGGCGCGGCCGGCTGGGAATGGGCGCGGCTCAATGGCCTGCCCGGTACCGGTGCGATCGCCGCCGGCGTGGCGCTCGCGCTGGCCTGTGTCTGGACGCTGCTGATCGGCGGCCTGAACGCACCACCGGCCTGGGTCTGGTCCCTGGCCAGCCTGGTCTGGGTGCTGGGCGGCGCCTTTGCCTTGCGCGCGGGCCCGACCGGCTGGCCGCGCATCGCACGCGGCGCGCGGCTGGCCCTGGGCGGCGTGCTGCTCTGGGGTGCCTGGCTGGCCATCGTGCAGGCCAAGGTGCACGGCATCAACTTCATCCTGTCGGTGTTCTGCCTCGTCTGGATGGCCGACATCGCGGCCTATTTCTGCGGCCGCGCCTTCGGCAAGAGGAAGCTCGCGCCGGCCATCAGTCCCGGCAAGAGCTGGGAAGGCGTCTGGGGCGGCATGGCGGGCGTCATCCTGCTCGGCTTCGTCTGGGTCCATGTCATCGACGTGAAGGTCGCCATCGACTCGCCCAGCCTCTACACGCTGCTGGTCCAGCGCCATGGCTGGGTATCGCTGCTGGCCCTGGTCTTCCTCGGCGCGATGAGCGTCGTCGGCGATCTGTTCGAATCCCTCGTGAAGCGTGCCGTCGGCGCCAAGGACAGCAGCAATCTGCTGCCTGGCCACGGTGGCGTGCTGGACCGCATCGACGCGCTGCTGCCCGTCTTCCCGTTGGCGCTTGCGCTGATCAGCCTCTGATATGACCCGCCAACGCGTCTGCGTCCTCGGCTCGACCGGCTCCATCGGCGTCAACACGCTGGACGTCATCGCGCGCCATCCCGAGCGCTACGAGGTCGTGGCGCTCAGCGCGATGAGCCGTGTCGATGAGCTGCTGGCGCAATGCCTGGCCTGGCAGCCGCGCTTCGCCGTCATGCCCGACCACGACGCCGCGGCGCGCCTGCGCGAGCGGCTGCGCGAAGCCGGCAGCCGTACCGAGGTCATGGACGGCGCCCCGGCGCTGGCCGATATCGCCGCGCATCCGGAAGTCGACACCGTCATGGCGGCCATCGTTGGCGCCGCCGGCCTGGCGCCGGCCATCGCCGCCGCACGCGCCGGCAAGCGCCTGCTGCTGGCCAACAAAGAGGCCATCGTCGTCGGCGGCGCCTTGTTCATGCAGGCGGTGGAGCAGGGCGGCGCGACGCTGCTGCCCATCGACAGCGAGCACTCGGCCATCTTCCAGTGCCTGTCCGAGGATCGCGCGGCCTGGCATGAGCGTATCGACCACATCGTGCTGACGGCCTCCGGCGGCCCCTTCCGCAGCCGTGACCCCGCCACGCTGGCCGACGTGACGCCGGACCAGGCCTGCGCCCACCCCAACTGGGTCATGGGCCGCAAGATCTCGGTCGACTCGGCGACGATGATGAACAAGGCGCTCGAGGTCATCGAGGCGCGCTGGTTGTTCAATCTCACGCCGGATCAGATCAAGGTCATCATCCATCCGCAGAGCATCATCCATTCGATGGTGGTCTGCCGCGACCAGTCGGTGCTGGCCCAGCTCGGCACGCCGGACATGCGCGTGCCCATCGCCTACGGCCTGTCCTTCCCCGAGCGCATCACCTCGGGCGCCAGCCGCCTGGACCTGCTGACGACGCCCAGCCTGACCTTCGAGGAAGCCGACGCCGTGCGCTTCCCCGGCCTGCACCTGTCCTGGCAGGCGCTGCGTGCGCCTGAGGGCAGCACCACGGTGCTGAATGCGGCCAATGAAGTGGCGGTCGACGCCTTCCTGAACGGCCGCCTGCGCTTCGACCGCATCCACGCGGTCAACTCGCAATGCCTGGCCGACGTTCAGCCGGGCGACTGCGCCAGCATCGAGGCGCTGCTGGAGCTCGATGCCCGCACCCGCGTGCATGCCCAGCAACTGGCCCGCCAACTGCCGTGACCACCCTCATCGCCTTCCTCGCCGCGCTGGCCCTGCTGATCGCAGTCCACGAATGGGGCCATTACCGCGTCGCGCGGGCCTGTGGCGTCAAGGTGCTGCGCTTCTCCATCGGTTTCGGTCGCGTGATCTGGCGCCGCGTCGGTCGCAACGGCACGGAGTTCACGCTCAGCGCGCTGCCGCTGGGCGGCTATGTGCGCATGCTCGACGAGCGCGACGGTGCGGTGGCACCGCATGAGCGTGAACAGGCCTTCAACCAGCGGCCGCTGCGCCAGCGCGCCGCCATCGTCGCGGCCGGCCCGGCGGCCAACTGGGTGCTGGCCGTGCTGCTGTTCGCGGTCGTGGCCTGGCTGGGCAGCGAAGTGCCCAAGGCCGTGCTGGGCACGCCGCCCGCCGGCTCGCTGGCCGAGCGCGCCGGCCTGCATGCCGGCGACTGGGTGCGGGCCACGTCGTCCGACGGCCAGCAATGGCAGGACGTCGAGTCCCTGGTGCATCTGCAGTCGGCGGTCGCCCGCGCCCAGGCGCTGGGAGAGACGCTGTACCTGTCGGTCAGCAGCGCGCAGGGCCATGGCTCGCGCAGCGTGCACCTGGAGACGGAACGCCTTGCCGGTCGTGCGCCCGATGCCCAGTTGTTCAACGACATCGGCCTGGCGCCGCTGGCTGAGCCGCTGATCCGCCAGGTTGCCGCGGGCGGCGCCGGTGCGGTGGCCGGGCTGGAAGCCGGGGATCGCGTTCTTTACATCGACGGTCAGGCCGTGCCCGATGCCGGTTTCCTGCGCGACGCCATCCGTCGTGCCCGCGACGGCGACCAGCCGCGCGCCATGGCCTGGCGCGTCGAGCGCGCTGGCCGCGTCGTCGAGCTGAACCCGACGCCGCGTCTTGTCGATGATGGCGGCCAGAGCGTGGCCCGGCTGGAGATCGGCGTGGGCTCGCAGCCCGAGCGCGTTTTCGTCAGCTACGGCCCGCTCGATGGCCTGTGGCGCGGTGTCGAGCAGAGCTGGGACATGGCCGCCACGACGGTGCGGCTGCTCGGCCGCATGCTGATCGGTGAGGCCTCGGTGAAGAACCTGAGCGGCCCGCTGACGATTGCCGACTACGCCGGCCAATCGGCCAAGGCGGGTTTGTCGCCCTATCTGGATTTCCTCGCGAAGATCTCGCTGAGCCTCGCCGTTCTGAACCTGCTGCCGCTGCCTATGCTCGATGGCGGGCACCTCATGTATCATCTTTTTGAGGGTCTGAGTGGCCGCCCCGTCTCCGAATGGTGGCAACGGCAACTGCAGCGCGCTGGCGCGCTGATCCTGATGCTGATGATGGCCTTGGCCCTTTCCAACGACGTCACCCGCCTTGCGGGCTGGCACTGACACTCCCCGGTTCCCATGTCCTTTCCTTTCAGTTCGGGAGCGAAGCGTCGCCCCTTCCGCCTCGGCTTGCTGGCTTTGGCTGTCACGGGGATGTTCCAGTCGGGGCTGGCCTGGGCGGTCGATCCCTTCGTGCTCAAGGACATCCGCGTCGAAGGCCTGCAGCGTACCGACCCGGGTACCGTGTTCGCGTCGCTGCCCTTTCGCATCGGCGACACCTACAACGATGAAAAAGGCGCCGCCGCCCTGCGCGCCCTGTTCGCCACTGGCCTGTTCAAGGACGTGCGCATCAGCATCGAAGGCAATGCCGTCGTCGTCATCATCGACGAGCGCCCCATCATCGCCAACGTCAACTTCGTCGGCCTGAAGGAGTTCGACACCGAGGCGCTGACCAAGTCGCTGAAGGACGTCGGCATCGGCGAAGGCAAGCCCTTCGACAAGGCCCTGGCCGACCGCGCCGAGCAGGAACTGAAGCGCCAGTACCTCACGCGCAGCCTCTACGGCGCCGAGGTCACGACGACGATCACGCCCATCGAGCGCAACCGCGTCAACGTCAGCTTCAACGTGACTGAAGGCGATCCGGCCAAGATCGCCGAGATCCGCATCCTCGGCAGCAAGGTCTTCTCCGAGAGCACGCTGCAAGGCCTGCTGGAGCAGACGACCACCGGCTGGCTGACCTGGTACACCAAGACCGACCGCTACTCGCGCGCCAAGCTGAACGCGGACCTGGAAACCATCCGCAGCTACTACCTGAACCGCGGCTATCTCGAGTTCGCCGTCACGTCCACGCAGGTGACGATCTCGCCGGACAAGCAGAGCATCAGCATCGCCATCACGGTCAGCGAAGGCCAGCCCTACACCGTCACGGGCGTGAAGCTCGAAGGCGACTACCTGGGCCGCGAGGAAGACTTCAAGCACCTCGTCTTCCTCAAGCCCGGCGAGGCCTACCAGGGCGAGGCCGTCGCGAACACGACGCGCGCCTTCAGTGACCTGTTCGGCACCTACGGCTATGCCTTCGCTCGCGTCGACAGCAAGCCCGACATCAACCGCGAGACCGGCCAGGTCGTCGTCACCTTCAGCGCCGAGCCGCAACGCCGCGTCTATGTGCGCAAGGTCATCGTCTCTGGCAACTCGCGCACCCGCGACGAGGTCATCCGCCGCGAGTTCCGCCAGTTCGAGGCGGCTTGGTACGACGGCCAGAAGATCAAGTCCTCGCGCGACCGGGTCGAGCGCCTGGGCTACTTCAAGGACAAGGAAGTCACCATCGACACCCAGGAGGTGCCGGGCGCCCAGGACCAGGTCGACGTGCTGCTGACCGTCGTCGAGCGCCCCACCGGCGCCATCACGGTCGGTGCCGGCTACTCCAGCCAGACCAAGCTGTCCTTCACCGGCTCCATCCGCCAGGACAACGTCTTCGGCTCGGGCAACTACCTCGGCATCGACGTCGCGACGGCCCGCACCGGCCGCCAGTTGCAGGTCAGCACGGTCGACCCCTACTTCACGGTCGACGGCGTGTCGCGCTCGCTGGACGTGTTCTATCGGACCACGCGCCCGATCAACACGCTCGGCGAGGAGTACCAGTACGTCACCAAGGGCGGTGCCATCCGCTTTGGCGTGCCCTACTCGGAAGTCGACACCGTCTTCTTCGGCGTCGGCTACGAGCAGACCGACATCACGACGTCCAAGGGCCTGCCCAACAGCTATCTGCTGTTCGTCAACCAGTTCGGCCAGCGCAGCAATTCCATCCCGCTGACCATCGGCTGGCAGCGCGACAGCCGCGACAGCGTGATTTCGCCGCTCAAGGGCAGGTACCAGCGCGTCAACGTCGAGACCAGTGCCATCGGCGACGCCAAGTTCGCCCGCATCAACCTGCAATACCAGCAGTATTTCGAGATCACCAACAAGATCACGCTGGGCATCAACAGCGAGCTGGGTTGGGGCGTGGGCCTGGGCGGCAAGCCCTATCCGATCTTCAAGAACTTCTACGGTGGCGGCCTGGGCTCGGTGCGCGTCTTCGAGGCCGGCTCGCTGGGCCCGGTGGACCCGACCGGCTCCTACATCGGCGGCAACCGGCGCTTCAACACCAATGCCGAGCTCTACCTGCCGGTGCCCGGCAGCGGCAACGACAAGAGCTTCCGCATCTTCGGTTTCGCCGACCTCGGCGGCGTCTGGGGGCCGGACGCCAAGCTCAACTGGAACACGCTGACCAATGGCAAGGACAACGAAGGCCGCGACATGCTGCGCATGTCCGCCGGTGTCGGCCTGTCCTGGATCTCGCCGATGGGTCCGCTGCGCCTGAGTTACGGCAAACCGATCCGCAAGGCGCGGACGGATAGAATCGAAAAATTCCAATTCCAGATCGGGACTGCATTCTGATGATGAGCAAGCTCTTGCAATCGATGGCCCTGGCCGCGTCGATGATGTTGGCCACCTCGGTGGTGCAAGCCCAGGAACTGAAGATCGGCTACGTCAACAGCGAGCGCGTGCTGCGTGAGGCCAATCTGGCCAAGGCAGCGCAGATCAAGCTGGAGACGGAGTTCGGCAAGCGCGAGAAGGACCTGCGCGATCAGGAAACCAAGTTGCGCGCCGCCGCCGAGAAGCTGGAAAAGGATGCGCCCACGCTGTCCGAAGCCGAGCGCAACCGCCGCCAGCGCGACGTTGTCGAGCAGGAACGTGATCTGCAGCGCAAGCGCCGCGAATGGCAGGAAGACCTGACCCAGCGCAAGAACGAAGAGCTGTCCGGCGTGGTCGAGAAGGCCAACCGCGTCATCAAGCAGATCTTCGACGCCGAGAAGTACGACCTCATCCTGCAGGACGCCATCCACTTCAGCGCCCGCGTGGACATCACCAAGAAGGTGATCGACGCGCTGAACGCGCAGAAGTAAACCGAGCCCGTCATGAGCCCGACACCAGTCGCGCTCGGGTCCAGCGAAACGACAGCGGTCGAGCTGTCTCAGCTGATCGCCGCCTTGGGCGGCGATTTGCTTGGTGGGTCCGACATTCGCATCGCCCGCATCGCGCCGTTGGACGAGGCTGACGCCCAAAGCATCAGCTTCCTCGCCAACCCGCGCTACCAGGCCCAGCTCGCCACCACGGCAGCGGCCTGCGTCATCGTGTCGCCTTCGATGGCGGAGCTGGCGTCGGCGCGTGGCGCGGCCATCGTCACACCCGACCCCTATCTCTACTTCGCCCGCCTGACGCAGTGGTGGGCTGCGCGCGTGCGGCCTTCGCCCACGGCCGGCGTGCATGCCAGCGCCGTCGTGTCGCCGGAGGCGAGGCTGGGCAAGGGCGTCGAGGTCGGTCCGCTGGCCGTCGTCGAGGCGGGTGCCGTCGTTGGTGACCATGCCCGCATCGGTGCGCATTGCGTCGTCGAGCGTGATGCAGTCGTTGGTGCGCACACGCGGCTGGCGCCGCGCGTGGTGCTCGGCTACGGTTGCCGCATCGGCGCGCGTGGCCTGGTCCACAGCGGTGTGGTCATCGGCGCCGACGGCTTTGGCTTCGCGCCCAGCAAGAACGGCTACGTGAAGATCGAGCAGCTCGGCGCGGTCAGCATCGGCGACGACGTCGAGATCGGCGCCAACACCTGCATCGACCGCGGCGCGCTGGCCGACACCGTCATCGAGGACGGCGTCAAGCTCGACAACCTGATCCAGATTGCCCACAACGTGCACATCGGCCGCAACACGGCCATGGCCGGCTGCGCGGCCGTGGCCGGCTCCACACGCATCGGCGCCAACTGCACCATCGGTGGCGCGGCCAACATCATCGGCCACCTGACCATCGTGGACGGCGTGCACATCTCGGCTGCCACCACCGTGACCCGCAGCATCAGCGAGCCAGGCGTCTACAGCGGCCCCTATCCCTTCGAAGAGAATTCGAGCTGGCAGAAGAACGCGGCCACCCTGCGACAGCTCAGCACCCTGCGCGAACGCGTGCGCGCGCTGGAGAAGAAATAAATGAACGAACCGACCCCGACCACCCCGACCACCCCGACCGCCATCCCGACGACGATGGACATCCACGAAATCCTGAAGCGCCTGCCGCATCGCTATCCCATCCTGCTGGTGGACCGCGTTGTCGAGCTGATCAAGGGCGAGCGCATCCGCGCCATCAAGAACGTCTCCATCAACGAGCCCTTCTTCCTGGGCCACTTCCCGCACCGCCCGGTCATGCCAGGCGTGCTCATCCTCGAAGCCCTGGCCCAGGCCGCGACGCTGCTGGCCATCGAGAGCGTGGGCATCACGCTGGACGAGAAGTCGGTCGTCTACTTCGCCGGCATCGACGGCGCCCGCTTCAAGCGACCCGTCGAGCCGGGCGACCAGCTGATCCTGGAAGTGACGCTGGGCCGCGCCAAGGCCGGCATCTACAAGTTCACCGCGAAGGCGCTGGTGGGCGACCAGCTCGTCGCGGAAGCTGAGCTGATGTGCACGATGCGCCGCATCGAAGCCTGAAATGAAGCCCCTCGTCCAGCCGCACGCCGCTGAACGCGGTGCGTCTGACCGGTCCCCCTGGGGGACGGCGATGCCCGCGGCATCGAGCCGCGAGCACATCGCCAGCGCGGACCGGCTCGGGAGCGGCCCAGCGCTCGGCCCGCAAGTTTCTAAGTAATGGCTATGTCCTCGATCCATCCCACCGCCATCGTCGACCCCGCCGCCGAGCTGGACTCGTCGGTCACGGTCGGCGCCTATTCGCTGATCGGCCCGCACGTGAAGATTGGCGCCGGCACCCAGGTCGGCCCACATGTCGTCATCGAAGGCCACACCACGATTGGCCGTGACAACGTGTTCTTCCAGTTCTCGTCCATCGGCGCGGCCAACCAGGACAAGAAGTACGCCGGCGAGCCGACGACCCTGGTCATCGGCGACCGCAACACCATCCGCGAGTTCTGCACGCTGAACATCGGCACGGTCCAGGACCGCGGCGAGACGACGGTGGGCAACGACAACTGGATCATGGCCTATTGCCATCTGGCCCACGACGTCGTCATCGGCAACGAGTGCGTGCTGGCCAACAACGCCACGCTGGCAGGCCATGTGCAGGTGGGCAACCACGTCACCATCGGTGGCCTGACCGGCATCCTGCAACGCATGCGCATCGGCGACCACGCCATGATCGGCTTCCAGGCCCATGTGGCCCAGGACGTGCCGCCCTTCATGACCGTGGACGGCAATCCGCTGGCGGCACGTGCCGTCAACGTCGTCGGCCTGAAGCGTCGCGACTTCAGCAGCGAGCGCATCGCCGTCATCCGCCAGATCTACAAGCTGCTCTATCGCAGCGGCCACACGCTGGACGAGGCCAAGGCGGGCATCACCGCGCTGAAGGGCACTGAAGGTGGCGCCGCCGATGGCGACATCGACAACATGCTGAATTTCCTTGCCGCCTCGACCCGCGGCATCGTCCGATAAGCGATGCAGACCGCGCCCCGCCTCGGCATGGTGGCCGGCGAGGCCAGCGGTGATCTGCTGGCCGGCCTGCTGCTGCAAGGGCTGCGTGCGCGCTGGCCGGAGCTGACGTCGCAGGGCATAGGCGGCCCGAAGATGATTGCCCAGGGCTTCGAGACCTGGTGGCCGCACAGCAAGCTGTCCATCTTTGGCTATGTGGATGCGCTGCTGAACATCCGCGAGCTGCTGTCCATCCGCAAGCAACTCGGCACGCGCCTCATCTCGAACCGGCCCGACGTCTTCATCGGCGTCGATGCGCCCGACTTCAACTTCGGCCTGGAGACGCGGCTGCGCGAGGCCGGCATCAAGACGGTCCACTTCGTCTGCCCGTCCATCTGGGCCTGGCGACCCGAGCGGGTCGTGAAGATCAAGGCGGCCGCCGACCACGTGCTTTGCCTCTTCCCCTTCGAGCCCGAGATCCTGCACAAGGCCGGCATCGGCGCGACCTATGTGGGCCACCCGCTGGCGGATGCCATTCCCGTGGAGCCACCACGTGCAGCGTCGCGCGAGGCCTTGAAGCTGCCTGAGGGCGACACCGTCATCGCGCTGCTGCCCGGCAGCCGCAAGAGCGAGATCAACTACATCGCGCCGGCGCTGATCGCTGCGGCCAGGCTGTTGGCCAGGCCGGGGCGGCGCTTCGTCATGCCCGTCGTGCCGGGGCTGCGTGGCCTCGTGGAACCTATGCTCGGCGGCGTCGACATCCAGCTCGTCGACGGCCAGTCCCACGCGGCGCTGGCGGCCTGCGATCTGACGCTGGTGGCCAGCGGCACGGCCACGCTGGAGGCGGCCCTGTTCAAGCGTCCCATGGTCATCGCCTACCGCATGAATGCGCTGAACTGGTGGCGCATGAAGGGCAAGGGCCTGCTGCCCTGGGTGGGCCTGCCCAATATCCTGGCGCGCGACTTCCTCGTGCCGGAGCTGATCCAGCACGCCTGCACGCCGGAGAACCTGGCGCGGGAGGCGGAAGCCCTGCTTGCCGATGCACCGCGCCGAGCCGCCCTGCACGAGCGCTTTGTCCAACTCCACGAGCTGCTGCGGCAAGACACCGCACAGCGCGCCAGCGATGCGATCGCGAGTCTCATTGGTGCCTGAGCAAGTTGCTCTCGACTGGACCCCGCCCGGCCTTGTCGCCGGCGTGGATGAGGCCGGCCGTGGGCCGCTCGCAGGCCCGGTGTTTGCCGCCGCCGTCATCCTCGATGACCTGCAGCCGATCAAGGGATTGGCCGACTCCAAGGTGCTGACGGCTGCCAAGCGCGCCAAGCTCTATGACGAGATCCGCGCCAAGGCACTGTGCTGCTGCATCGCGCAGGCCAGCACCGAAGAGATCGACCAGATCAACATCCTGCAGGCCACCATGCTGGCCATGCAGCGCGCGGTCACAGGCCTGCGCCTCAAGCCGGCGCTGGTGCGCATTGACGGCAACCGCCTGCCCGTGCTGCCCATGGCGGCCGAGGCCATCGTGAAGGGCGACGCCACCGTGCAGGCCATCTCGGCCGCCAGCATCCTGGCCAAGGTCGCGCGCGACCTGTTCTGCGAGCAGATGCACCAGAGCCATCCGCAGTACGGCTTTGCCACGCACAAGGGCTATGGCACGCCCGAGCACCTGGCCGCTCTCAAGCAGCATGGCGCCAGCCCCTGGCATCGGCGCAGCTTTGCCCCGGTGCGGGAAGTCTGCATTGACGTGACCATCAACCCGCTGGCATGAAGCTCGATCACGTCACTTCGCGCGACAACCCGGCGCTGGTCAGGCTGCGCAAACTCGCCGCCGACGCTGGCGGTTATCGCAAGACGGGCAGCGTCTGGATCGAGGGCGACCATCTGCTGCGTGCGGCCCTGCAACGCGGTTGGCAGCCAGCCCTGGTCGTGCTGACGGAAGGCGCGATGCAGGACGCCATGTTGGCCGCCTTGACTGAGTCCGCATTGCGCACCCTGGTCGTGCCGACGGCGCTGTTCAAGGGCCTGAGCGGCCTGGAGTCGCCGGCGCAGATCGGCGCCGAGCTGACGTTGCCGGCGACTCCCCAGATCGATGCCGATGCCGCCACCGTGGTGCTCGACCGCTTGCAGGACGCCGGCAACGTTGGCGCCATCCTGCGCAGCGCGGCGGCCTTTGGTGTGCGCCAGGTGCTGGCCCTCAAAGGCACGGCGGCGCTGTGGTCGCCCAAGGTCGTGCGCGCGGGGCAGGGCGCCCATTTCGGCCTGCGTCTCGTCGAAGGCCTGGCCGCTGCCGATCTGGAAGCGCTGGTCGTGCCCCTGGTCGCCACCAGCTCCCATGACAGCCAGCCGCTGCACCGGATTGCGCTGCCGTCCCCCTGCGCCTGGGTCATGGGCCACGAAGGGCAGGGCGTTTCTGCCGAGCTGATGGCCCGCTGCGCGCTGCGCGTCGGCATCCCGCAGCCGGGCGGCGAGGAGTCGCTCAACGTGGCCGCGGCGGCGGCCATCTGCCTGTACGAGAGCGAGCGGCAGAAGGGCTGATCCCCGGGTTTCGGGGAGCTGAGCGCCGGGTTCCCCCGCCCGTTTCGAGAATAATTGCGCCGCCTCGCCAGTCGGGGGTACCTCCCACAGGACCGCAGTGTCCTGGGGTGGACAAGAGATTTCAGGGAGATCCATGAACGCCAGCCTCGCTATCGACCGCATCAGCGCCCGAGCACTCTTCACGCGCGCCCTTGCCGGTGCTGGAGAGCAGGGCGAAGCTGAGGAACATCAGCTCGGTCCAGCTGCGCGGCTGCTCGGCGTTGACTGCGGCCGCGAAGCTGCCCGGTTGCACGGCCTGCAGCACGACGAAGCTGTAGGCAAAGCCCCAGGCCAGCAGCGTGAAGGTGGCAGCAGCCGCGAACAGCTCGCCCGTCGTGGCGTGCATGTCGCCCATCATTTAGGCGACGAGGCTGGCGGCGGCGTAGAAAAAGAACACCGCCTCCAGCGCGGCCGACCAGGGCTGCAGCCAATGCATGTCCCGCGCCGCCTGCAGCACCAGCATGACGATGGCCGGCAGTGCGAGGCAGACGCTCAGCCAGGTCAAGCCCGGCGTGCGACACGCCATGCCGGTCGTGAACACCAGCACCGTGATGCCGAAGGCGCTCAGCGCCACCGGCCCGGCGCGCGTCGATTCGAGCAGCGGGTAGAGCAGCAGGCCGACGAGTTGCACGATCAGCAGGATGGCCGAGGGGTGGCGGCGCGTGAGGTCGCGGAGTCGCTGGTGAGGGCCGGGCATGCGGGGATTCTGCGGCCAGCGAATCCGTGGGCACACTTGCAATCGAGAATGATTCTCATTACAGTATTGCCATGCTCGGTGATGCCCTCCCACCCAAACCCCCGCTGACGCTGCAGGCCAGGCAGCCCGCGCGCGCCACGGCGCCCGCGGCAGCCACCGACCGCCGCATCGACAGCGCCACGCTGCTGGGCCCCGGCGGCGAGTTGTTCATCGATCACCACCAGCAGGTCTACCGCCTGCGTCTTACTTCGCTGGGCAAGCTGATCCTGACGAAGTAGTTCCCCGCGTTTCGCCATCCCGCGCCAGCCAGCCGCTGCCAGCCCGCGCCTCCTCCCACCGGAGCTCCCGTGCTGAAGACTGCTGTTGCGCTGGCCGCCGGCAGCTGGGGTGAGTGCTCCGTCCGCTCTGCCTTGGAGACCTCATCAAATGGCTGAAGCCTGTTGCGCCGCCCATGCCGCCCCGCCGCCCGTCGCTGGTTCGCGCCGCCGCCGGCTGTGGGAATTGGGCAGCCACGCGCATTGCCCCGTCGTCGGCGTCTGCGTGCCGCTGGAGCGTGTCCGCGTGCTCGCGAAAAAGCTGCTGGTGCTGCAGGGCGACGAGGACGACTACACGCTGCACTGCAGCCTCGTCACCGCCGCCGCGCGCCGCAACGCGGTGGCCGAAGCGCTGCAGAAGGACCTGGAGCAGCGTTTCGCCATCGACGTGCGCAACGCCGCCCAAGCCAAATGCCGCGACAGCCTGATGACCTGGTGGCGCAATCGCGCCGCCCAGGGCGAGATTGCCGGCGCACTGTGGGCGACGCTGACGCATGCGCGTTGCGACGAATGGCTGGAGATGCGGGTGCTGGGCCAGGTGCACATGCTGCAGCACCAGGTCGGCGCCGCCCAGCGCGTGGACATCGTCCGCCACCGCGAGCTGGCCGCTGAGCACCAGGCCGTGGCGCGAAACTATGCCGAGGTGCAGCAGCGCGTGACCGGTTGGAGTCAGGAGCGCGCCCGTGAACAGCAGGCCTGGGAGCAGGAGCGCATGCAGTTCCGCGCCGTGCAGATCGGCCTGCAGACCCAGCTCGCCCAGGCGCAGGAGCAACTCGCCCATTGGCAGGCGGCGCGACCCGACCTGCCCGAGCGCGAGGCCCTGCGCGAGCGCCTGGCCGAACAGGTGGAGCGCAACCAGGCGCTGCAGCGCGAGGTCAACCGGCTGGCGTCGCGCATGCCCGTGGAAGTGGTGGAGTCGGTGGCCGTGGTGGAGGAGGCGCTGCCAGTCGAACCGGTGAAGCTGGAGCATCGCGTGGTGCTCTGCGTGGGCGGGCGTGGCGGCAGCGTGCCGCAATACCGCCAGGCCGTGGAGGGCTGCGGCGCGCAGTTCCTGCACCACGATGGCGGCAGCGAGCACAAGCCGGCCCAGCTGGAGCCCCAGCTCGCCGCGGCCGACCTCGTCATCTGCCAGACGGGCTGCATCAGCCACGACGCCTACTGGCGCGTGAAGGACCATTGCAAGCGGCATGGCAAGCGCTGCGTCTTCGTCGAGACGCCCAGCCGCAGCGCCTTCGAACGCGCGCTGGCCCTGGCGGCGGCCGAAGAAGGGGCAAATACGGCGGTCTGAGGGGAAGCCCCCAGCGGGGGAGCAAACTGGCTGCCGCAAACTGCAATTGTTTGCAGCCGGAGACCGCCATGCCCCCCGTCGCCTCGCCCCACCAGCTCGCGCGCCGCGCCATCGCCCTCGTCCTGGCCGGCGGCCGCGGTTCGCGCCTCAAGCAACTGACCGACTCGCGCGCCAAGCCGGCCGTCTACTTCGGCGGCAAGTTCCGCATCATCGACTTCGCGCTCAGCAACTGCGTCAACAGCGGCATCCGGCGCATCGGCGTCGTCACGCAGTACAAGAGCCATTCGCTGCTGCGCCACATCCAGCGTGGCTGGAGCTTTCTGCGCGCCGAGCTGAACGAGACGGTCGACCTGATGCCGGCCCAACAGCGCACCGACGACGAGAGCTGGTATCGCGGCACGGCCGATGCGGTGTTCCAGAACCTCGACATCGTGCAGAGCACCGGCGCCGACTACATCGTCGTGCTGGCGGGCGACCACATCTACAAGATGGACTACTCCAGCATGCTGGTCGACCATGTGGCGACCGGTGCGGGTTGCACGGTCGGGTGCATCGAGGTGCCCCAGGACGAGGCCAGCGCCTTTGGCGTGATGGCGGTGGACGACGAGCGCCGCATCACGGCCTTCAAGGAGAAGCCCGCCAACCCGCCCTGCATCCCCGGCCGCGACGGCGTCTGCCTGGCCAGCATGGGCATCTATATCTTCAACGCCGACTACCTCTATCGCCTGCTCGCCGAAGACCTGGCCGACCCCAGTTCCAGCCATGACTTCGGCAAGGACGTGATCCCCAAGGTCGTCGGCGAAGAGAAGGCCGTGGCCCATCCCTTCGGCATGAGCTGCATCGTGAATCCCAATGGCGCCACGCCGTACTGGCGCGACGTCGGCACGTTGGACGCCTTCTGGGCCGCCAACCTCGACCTGGCCTCCATCAGCCCCGAGCTCGACATCTACGACACCGACTGGCCGATCTGGACCTACCAGCGCCAGCTGCCGCCGGCCAAGTTCATCCCCGACCACAACGGCATGCACGGCATGACGGTCAACACCATCGTCAGCGCCGGCTGCATCGTGTCGGGCTCGCATGTCGTGCAGTCGGTGCTGTTCAACAACGTGCGCATCCGCTCCTTCTGCAACATCCACCAGTGCGTGCTTTTGCCGGGTGTCGAGATCGGGCGCCATTGCCGGCTGACCAAGGTCATCGTCGACCGCGGCTGCGAGATCCCCGACGGCCTGGTCGTCGGCGAGGACGCGGCGCTGGACGCGCAACGCTTCGAGCGCACGGAGAGCGGCGTCGTGCTGATCACCAAGCAGATGCTCGCGCGCCTGTGAATCGCGTTCTCCAAGTCAGTGCGGAGCTGTTCCCGCTGCTGAAGACCGGCGGCCTGGCCGACGTGGCGGGTGCCTTGCCGGCGGCCTTGGCCGCGGCCGGTGCCGAGCCGCGGCTGCTGGTGCCGGGCTTCCCGGCCATCCGCGAATCATTGACGAAGGAGTGCGCAGTTGCTCCCGTGGCGCTGCCGTGGAGCGAGGGCAGGGCGGCGCTGCTGCGTGGCCATCTGCCGGGCTTTGACATGCCCGTCTATGTGCTGGACGCGCCTGGCCTGTTCGATCGCCCCGGCAATCCCTATGCGGACGGCGCCGGCATCGCCTATGCCGACAACCACCGCCGCTTCGCGCTGCTGGGCCTGGCCGCCGCGCGGCTCGCGGAAGGCGTGGACCCGGCCTGGCGGCCACAGCTCGTGCACGCCCATGACTGGCATGCGGGCCTGGCCTGTGCCCACATCGCCGCCAGCCGCTCGCGCCGCCGCACTGAGGCGCGGACGGTCTTCACCGTGCACAACCTGGCCTACCAGGGCCTGTTTCCGGCCGAGCAGTTCGGCGACCTCGGCCTGCCGGCTTCGCATTACGCCGTCGAGGGCCTGGAGTTCTATGGCCAGGTGAGCTTCATGAAGGCCGGCCTGCACTTCGCCGACGCGATCACGACGGTCAGCCCGAGCTATGCCCGCGAGATCCAGACGCCCGAGCAGGGCTGCGGCCTGGACGGTCTGCTGCGCCATCGCGCCGACGTGCTGCACGGCATCCTGAATGGCGTCGACTACGGCGTCTGGTCGCCGGCGCAGGACAGCGCCATTGCTGCGCGTTACGACGCCAACGATGCGAGCGGCAAGGCGGCCTGCAAAGCGGCCTTGCAGCGTGAATGCGGTCTGGCCGTGAAGGCAGACGCGCCGCTGTTCGGCATCGTCAGCCGGCTGACCGAGCAGAAGGGCCTGCCGCTGGTGCTGGAGGCGCTGAGCGACCTGATCGACGCCGGCGGCCAGCTCGTTGTTCTCGGCAGCGGTGACGCCCGCCTCGAAGCCGAATTCGCCGCGGCCGCCGCTCGGCACCCCGGCCAGATCGCCCGCCGCACCGGCATGGACGAAGGCCTGGCGCATCGCATCGTCGCCGGCAGTGATGTCATTCTGGTGCCGAGCCGCTTCGAACCCTGTGGCCTGACCCAGCTCTATGGCCTGAGCTATGGCGCGCTGCCGCTGGTGCATCGCGTCGGCGGCCTGGCCGACACCATCGCCGACACGACGCTCGAAGACCTGGCCGCCGGCACCGCGACGGGCTTTGTCTTCAACGCCTTCACGGCCGATGCCTACCGCCGCGCGCTGCGACGCGCGTTTGCGCTGTGGAGCCGGCAGGAATACTGGGCGCGGGTGCGAACGGCCGCCATGCGCCAGCACTTCGGCTGGGACGATGCAGCGCGACGCTATGTGCAGATCTACACCGGACTGCTGACCCACTGACCCCCTGACTGAGCAGGGGCCCCGAGCGCGAACCCTCGAGGCCCTGCCTAGAATCGCCACCGCCGATGCCACCGGGTCGAGTGGACGGCGCATAAAAGTCAGTCCGACAGGGAGGAAATACCATGCGCGCGAATTCCGCGTTGGCGTTGTTGACGACGCTCGCCTTGACCGCCTGTGGTGGCGGTGGCGGTGGGTCTGCCGCGCCAGCTCCGGCGCCCACGCCGGCACCAGCCCCGACCCCAGCCCCGAGCCCTGCGCCGGCTCCCGCGCCAACTCCGGCACCGGCACCGGCTCCTGCACCGACGCCGGCCCCAGCGCCGACACCTGCTCCCGCTCCCGCCCCTGCGGCCGCGCCTGGCGTACAAATCCTGGCCGAACTGCCGTCGCCTTGCGCGGTCGGCGCGGACGACTGCCTGAAGTTGGAGCAACTGCTCATCGATCGCAGCAGCCGGCTGATGGTCTCGTGGCGCGAGCGCTCGCCGAGCGCAGCGGCGGGAATCCATGCCGGCATGCTCTATGGTGGCGCGGTCATGCAGCGGGCAAGGATCTCGAGCAACGCGGACGCATCCTTCCGGGTCCTGCTGGGCAGCCCCCGCAAGTATTCGGTGCTGCTGAAGGAGTCCTCCACCTGGAACGCCTTTCTCCTGGACGTGACCGCGACAGGCAGTGCTGACCCTGTTTTGTCGGACAAGGTCGCGACGACCCTGACGGACGAGTTGGTGCGCAACTTCAGCATGGCGCTGAGCACGGAAAGCATTGCCAAAGATACCGAACTGAACACCGTCGGCTATGGCGCCACGCCTGGTTCCGTGACTCTGGGCGGTGGCATGCAGGGCCAGGTCGCAGCGGTGCCTGCGATCGCCGGCCTGACCGCTCGCCCGGTGCGCGAACGCTACTTGGTGGCAGCCGGTTTCCTCAACCCTGTATTTCTATGGTTGGGCACCACGGCGCAGGGCCAGGCTTTCCGCACCTTTCTCGGCGCCGACGGCAGCGGCAACTACAGCAGCACGCCGCTGTGGGGCAGCGTGCGTTCGTCCAGCGCGGATGCGCCTGACTGCCGCAGCGACCGTCCTGGTTTCCCGTCGCTGTTTGGTGTGTCGACGTCGCCTGGCTCTGCCGCCGTGGGCTGGTTGGAGTCCAACGACGCTGGCACGGCTTGCAATCTGCTCGTCGAAGGAGCGGTTTTCAACGCGGCCGGTACTCATGTGCGCAAAGCCGTGATGAATGGCGATTGGGTGGTCTGGGAGCAGCAGTCCGCCGCCGACAGGTCCGGACCAACGGAAGTGGTGGCGCGCCAGCGCGACTTTGCGACCAAGACATGGAGTGTTGTGGCCAAGTTGTCGACGCAACCCGTGTCGCGGCTGTTGGCCCAGACGAGCGGCCCGGGCTCCGCCGCATGGGCGGCCATCACCTGGCAGGAATGCGCCAGCATGGCGAGTGATGCGGCCTGCACGACCTACGCCGCCAAGACGCAGGTGTCGCAGAGTGCGCTGCTGACCGAGCTGCAGCTGACGCCCAGCAGTGGCAGTCCTCTGATGACGATCAACTACTACGGTGATGCCGTGGTGGCGTGGGTCGAACCGCGAGCTGCCTGCAAGGCGGATGCAACCAAGCAATGCGCCCAGATCCGGGCGCGATGGCTCTGAGCGACGAATCTGCTCTCAGCATGCTGAGCCGGCAGATGCCGCCGAGCCGTTTTGCGAACGGTGGCGGCATGCACAAGAACAAGCGATAGGAAGTGAAGGAAATGAAGGAAATGAGCATGCGCGCAGGCCCGGCACTGGTGCTGTTGACGACGTTCGCACTGGCTGCCTGTGGCGGCGGTGGCGGTGGTGCAAGCACTGCGCCTGCTCCAACACCTGCACCCGCACCCGCACCGGCACCTGCACCGGCACCTGCACCTGCACCGGCACCGGCACCCGCACCCGCACCCGCACCCGCACCCGCACCCGCACCCGCACCCGCACCCGCGCCTGCACCCGCACCCGCACCCGCGCCTGCACCCGCACCCGCACCCGCACCCGCGCCTGCACCCACACCCGCACCCGCGCCTGCACCCACACCAGCACCTACTCCGGCACCCACACCAGCGCCCGCACCGACGCCCGCGCCCGCACCGACGCCCGCGCCCGCACCGGTGCCCACCCCGCCTCCGGCGCCAACGAGCATGATCCTGGCCGAACTTTCGGCGCCCTGTCCCGCAGGCACGAGCGACTGCCTCGCGTTGGAAGCGGTTCGCCTGGACCGGGCCGGACGCACGATGCTGTCCTGGCGTGAGCGCGCGCCGAGCAATGCGACCGGCTCGCACATGGGCCTGCTTCCCAGCGGAGGCAGCGTCCTGCGGCGCGGCCAGATTTCGGCCAGCGTGGGCTACCCCTTCCGCGTGCTGACCGCGGCGCCCGACAAATACACGGTGCTGCTGAATGAGTGGGGGACGACCTGGCGGGGTTTTCTGGCGGACTTCTCGACCGCCTCGTCCGGTGAGCCCGTCTTCTCGGACAAGCTGACGACGGGCCTGGTCGACGAGCAGGTGCGCAACTTCACCGAGATCCGGGGCTCCACGGACGTCAACGCCGACAACGAACTCACGACCTTCACGTGGGGAGCATCGCCTGGCGCGGTCAATCTGGGCGGTGGAATCCAGGGCTATGTCGCAGCCCTGCCCCCGCTGATCGGCTACATGACGACGAAGCCGGTGCGCGAACGCCTGCTGCCGTACAGCGGCTCGGCCATCCAATGGATGGGCTCCAATGGTCTCGGCCAGGGCTTCAGCATCGTGGTGAACCGCGACGGCAGCGGTGCCTACTCCGGCGCAGGCATGATGAACGGCGACCCGCGCGCAGGGATACCGGACACGCCCGGCTGCCGCAACGACAGCCCCGGATTCCCGTCCGTGACCGGCACTTCGCTGGCCGCGTACGGAGCCGGCGTGATTTGGCTGGAGTCAAACGATGCGGGAACGGGCTGCGACATGCGCGTGGGGTACATCGTTCTCAACCCGCGCCTCAACCATGTACGCAAGGTTGTCTCGACGGGCGCCTGGGCGATCTCCGAACAGCAGGCCCTCAACGACAGGTCCGGTCCCCCCTCGATCTTTGTGAACGAGTACTCCACCACCCAGCGCATCTGGTCGGGCTTCACCAAGGCCTCCCAACTGCCCGTCTCCCGGCTGCTGGGCCAGGCCACCATGTCGTCCTGGATGGCCATCGCCTGGCAGGAATGCGACAGCATGGCTGCCGACGCCGCGTGCACGACCTGGCTGACCAAGACCCAGAGCAACACAACCTTGACCCTCAAGCAGACGAAACTCGTGATGGCCGCCGGCAGCTCCGCGCCGTTGGTGTCCATCAACCATAACGGCGACGCCATCGTCGCCTGGGTGGAGCCGAGTGCGCCCTGCTCGGCGGACGCGACCAAGCAGTGCGCGCAGTTGAAGGCGCAGCGCTTCTGATCGGGTCGTCACAATGGGCTCATCCATCCATGGGATGCCTCTATGAGTGATTCCCTTCCTGACCGCATTCAAGAGATCCTCGACGCGCGCGTCACCGACTTCGCGCAGGCCGCCCAACGCCATTTCAAGACCAATGACCTGGTGGTGGTGCTGGACTTCCGTGACGAGCCCGTGGAGCTTCAGGCGGTGGCGCGCGAAGACCTGGCGGCGGCCGAGGAGTTGTCGCTTGATCTCAGGCTCAAGCTTTCGAAACCGGCTTCGGCGCTGAGCGAGGTGCACGGCTCGCCGGAGCAGTCGTTCTGGTTCATCGTCATCTTCGACGACGAGGATGCGGAGTGCGGTGCGGTGAATGCCGGAATGCTGTCTTAGACGGCCAGCGCAATGACGCCGGCCCCGATCAACGCGGCGCCGGCGATGCGCCAGCCGCGTTCACTCTCGCCCAGCAGCTGACCGCCGAGCAGCGCCGCGAACAGCATGGACACCTCACGCGCCGGCGCTACGCGTGACAGCGGCGCCTCGCGCATGGCCAGCAGCACCAGGATGTAGGCCAACGGCCCCAGGCCCGCGACAGCCAGCACACCCTTCCAGCTGCGACGCAGCTCCGGCCAGAAGCTCTGCGGCTGGCGCAGCAGCGTCGGCAGCTGCAGCGGCACGCGCAGCACATTGCCGAAGTAGTCCAGCATCAGCGGCGACACGGCCAGCACCTTGACCGCATAGCCATCCAGCACCGTGTAGCCGGCGATCAGCGTGCCGGTGGCCGCGCCCCAGTAGACGCCGCGACGGCGCCGTATCTGCGCGGTGGCTTCATGGTCGACGACGCCGCGGCCGATGAGGCGCGGGCCCATGGTGATCAGCAGGATGCCGCCGACGACGCCGGCCAGGCCCAGCGCGCCGTAGACGCCCAGGTGTTCGCCCAGCAGCACGACGGCCGCGAGGGCCGACAAAAAAGGCCCGCTGCCACGGGCTACCGGGTAGACGACGGTCAGGTCGCTGGCCCGATAGCCCGCGATCAGGCAGTTGAAATAGCCGAGGTGGACGACGGCGCTGGCGGCGACGAAGCCCCAGGCCAGCAGCGACCAGCGCGGCAACTCGTCCAGGCCCACCCACAGCACGGCGGGCAGCCACAGCACGCAGACGCCCAAAGCGCAGCTGAAGACGAAATGCGTGCCGCCGCCCCACTTCTTGGCGGCGAGGTTCCAGACGGCGTGGAGGAGGGCGGCGACGAGAACGAGCGCTAAGGCGTGTGCCGGCATCAGTACATCAAACGGTCGGGCCGGATATCGCGCAGGATGGTGGTCGCGATCTCTTCGATGGACTTGTGCGTGGACGACAGCCAGGCGATGCCGTCGCGCTTCATCATGGCTTCGGCCTCGTTGACCTCGTAGCGGCAGTTCAGCACGTCGGCGTATTTGCTGCCGGGGCGGCGCTCGTTGCGGATGGACGAGAGGCGCTCGGGGTCGATGGTCAGGCCGAAGCATTTGCGCTTGTGCGGCAGCAACGGCGCGGGCAGCTTGCGGCGCTCGAAGTCTTCGGGGATCAGCGGGTAGTTGGCGGCCTTGATGCCATGCTGCATGGCGAGATACAGCGAGGTCGGCGTCTTGCCCGAGCGCGACACGCCGACGAGGATGACGTCGGCGACGTCGAGGTTGCGCGCCGACTGGCCGTCGTCGTGGGCCAGCGAGAAGTTGATGGCCTCGATGCGGTCGTGATATTCCTTGCTCTCGGCCACGTCGGAGAAGCGGCCCACGCGGTGGTTGCTCTTGATGCCGAACTCGTCTTCCAGCGGTTCGATGAAGGTGCCGAACATGTCCATCACGCGGCCCTGGCAATGCTCGCGGACGATCTTGAGCACGTCGCGGTCCACCAGGGTGGCAAAGACGATGGGCCGCTGGGCCTCACGCACGGCGACTTCGTTGATCTCGGCCACGACGGCGTGAGCCTTTTCGGCCGAATCGACGAAAGGCCGGCGCACGTGGCGGGCCTTGATGGAGAACTGGGCGAGGATGGAATTGCCGAAGGTCTCGGCGGTGATGCCGGTGCCGTCAGAGACGAAATAAACGGTTCTGGCGGTCATGGTTACTGCTCGCGAAGTTCAGGGCGAGGCCATGATAGCCAGCAGGTCATGCCTCGCCGCGAGGCTCGCCCTTGAGCCTGGCGATCAGCTCGCGCATGACGGCCTGTTCCTGAGGCGGCAGCAAGCCGGCGCGCAGCAGGGACTCGCGCTCGAGTTCGCGCAGCCGCCACTCCAGCTCTCCAACGACCGTCATCAGCTCCACCTGCAGCGATGCATCGCGCTGCTCGGCAAGCTCGGCAACGAGGGCGTCAGGGTCGTGCACGTCGAGGCCGGTGCTGGAAAACGCCGTCTGGATGCGCAGCAGGCGCTGCAGTCCGGCCTTGAGCACCGCGTGTAACGCCGGTCTTGCCGCTGCAATGCGCTCCTCGATCCAGGGGCGTGCCTCACGGAATCGCTCCAGCGTGGCTGCAATGCCGATGACGCGTGGTATCGCGGACTCCAGCGGCATGGGGTCGGCCACCGGGTCGGCCGGGGGCAGATCGCTCTGGGCCGCGGCGGCGATGGCTTCGGTCAGCTCCCGGTCGAACTCGCCGGGAATGAGCTTGGTCGCGACGCTCGCACGCGTCATCGGCGTCATGCTGGTCTCGATGAGGGCCATCAGCCACTCAGCCGCGGCGAGGATCTGGCCGTTCAGCGGCAGCGCGGCACCCTGCACACCGCGTGGGTAACCGAAGCCGTCGAGCCGCTCATGGTGATGTAACACGGCGCTGGCCACTTCCTTGCCCGCGCCGGGCATGTTGCGCAGCACGCGTTCGCCGACGACGGGGTGGGAGGCGACGTGACGCCACTCCTGCGGCCCGAGCGGCGTGCCGGGGCGCATGAACCGCGGGTCGATGTAGAGCTCGCCTACGTCGTGCAGCAAGCCGGCCAGTGCCAGCATGCGATGCCGCTCGGTTTCGCCCGGCAGCATGCGCCGCGCCAGCGCCAGCGCCAGCATCGCCACGCCGGCAGTGTGCTTGAGGCGGTCGCCCTGGTGCTCGGCGTAGACCGTCAGCAGCGACTGCACGGGCACGCTGAGCTTGAGCGTGGCCAGTGTCGTCGGGGCGCTGGGGTAGAGGTCATGGGCACAGATCGTCTTGAGCAGCGGGTGTTGCTCGAACAGGGCTTCGCCGAGCGGCCCGAAGCTCTCCGGCATGACACCCTGGGTTACCTGGATGCAATCTTCCAGCGGCTTCTGCAGCTTGTGCATCAGCAACCGGTCGCGCACCTTGTCGTTGATCTGGGCGCCTTTGGCCAGCAGTTTGATGCCGTTCTGGCTCACGATGTCCTCGCTGGCCTCGACGGGGCGCGACTCGGACACGCGGATCACGTGATCCAGGTAATGCGGGTTGACTTCGGGAGCGGATTCGGCAGCCACGCGGGCCATTGTGCACAGACTGGGTGCAACGGCGCTTGACCTGAATCAGTCGGCTGACAGCGATTGCAAGACACCCCTGAAGAGGGGGCATGGCGCCGTAGCGGGACTTATTGCACACCCACTCGCCGTACCCGGGTGAAACCCGAGGCCTAGAATCCGCCGCAATTCCTCGCGATCAGCCCATGCGCGCCTCCCTCCTCCTAAAAGAATCCAGAAATGGACGGAGCTGCGCTTGCCTTGAGCACCTTGGCTCGGCACCGGGCGCGGACGACGCGACGACACCGGTTTTTCAACCTCCCGGAGTTTCCCCATGTCCACCCTGTTCGAGGCGACCGCCCTGGTCGTACCGTTTGAGAACCTGAGGATGACCGACGTCGAGTCTGTTGGCGGCAAGAACGCCAGCCTCGGCGAAATGATCTCGCAGCTCGCCGCCAGCGGCGTGCGCGTCCCCGGAGGCTTTGCCACCACGGCGCATGCCTTCCGGCAGTTCCTCAAGCACGAGGGGCTGGACGCGCGCATCGCGGCGCGTCTCTCCACGCTCAACACCGATGACGTCCGCGCGTTGGCCGAGGCTGGCGCCGAGATCCGCGGCTGGATCGAGAACCAGCCCTTCCCGGCCGATCTGGAAGCCGGCGTGCGCGCGTCCTTCGCGCAGCTGACCGCCGACAACCCCGGCGTGAGCTTCGCCGTGCGTTCGTCCGCCACGGCGGAAGACCTGCCCGATGCCTCCTTCGCCGGCCAGCAGGAAACCTTCCTGAACGTCGTCGGCATCGACGAGGTGCTGCACAAGATGCGCGAGGTGTTCGCGTCGCTCTACAACGACCGCGCCATCAGCTACCGCGTGCACAAGGGCTTTGCCCACAACGACGTGGCCCTGTCGGCCGGCGTGCAGCGCATGGTGCGCAGCGACCTCGGCTCGGCCGGCGTCATGTTCACCATCGATACCGAGAGCGGCTTCCAGGAAGTGGTCTTCATCACGTCCAGCTACGGTCTGGGCGAAACGGTGGTGCAGGGCGCCGTGAATCCGGACGAGTTCTACGTACACAAGCCGGCGCTGAAGGCCGGCAAGCTGGCCATCATCCGCCGCAACCTGGGCTCCAAGCTGCTGCGCATGGAGTTCGCGTCGCCCGAAGAAAAGGCCGCGTCCGGCAAACTGGTGAAGACGGTGGACACTGCCGTCGAGTCCCGCAACCGCTATTCGCTCAACGACGCCGAAGTCACCGAACTGGCCCAGTACGCGCTGATCATCGAGCAGCACTATGGCCGCGCGATGGACATCGAGTGGGGCCGCGACGGCGTGGACGGCAAGATCTACATCCTGCAGGCCCGCCCGGAGACGGTGAAGAGCCAGCAGGCCGGCCAGGTCGAGCTCGCCTACAAGCTCAAGGCGCACAGCGCCGTGCTGGCCGAGGGCCGCGCCATCGGCCAGAAGATCGGCACCGGGCCCGTGCGGCTGGTGGAGAGCGTGGCCGAGATGGACCGCGTGCAGCCGGGCGACGTGCTCGTCACCGACATGACAGACCCCAACTGGGAGCCCGTCATGAAGCGCGCCAGCGCCATCGTCACCAACCGTGGCGGCCGCACCTGCCACGCGGCCATCATTGCGCGTGAACTGGGCATCCCGGCCGTGGTCGGCTGCGGCGACGCGACGGACAAGTTGAAGGACGGCCAGCTCGTCACGGTCGCCTGCTCCGAGGGCGACACGGGCTATATCTACGACGGCCTGCTCGAGACCGAGATCAGCGAGGTGCACCGCGGCGAGCTGCCGTACTGCCCCATCAAGATCATGATGAACGTCGGCAACCCGCAGCTGGCCTTCAACTTCGCGCAGATGCCTTCGAGCGGCGTGGGCCTGGCCCGGCTCGAGTTCATCATCAACAACAACATCGGCGTCCACCCCAAGGCCATCCTGGACTATCCGAACATCGATGCCGACCTGAAGAAGGCCGTCGAGTCAGTGGCCCGCGGCCATGCCTCGCCGCGCGCCTTCTACGTCGACAAGCTCGCCGAAGGCATCGCGACGATTGCCGCCGCCTTCTTCCCGCGCCCTGTCATCGTTCGCCTGTCGGACTTCAAGAGCAATGAGTACCGCAAGCTCATCGGCGGCAGCCGCTACGAGCCGGACGAAGAGAACCCCATGCTGGGCTTCCGCGGTGCGTCGCGCTACATCAGCGGCGACTTCCAGGACGCCTTCGCGATGGAGTGCGAGGCCTTGAAGCGCGTGCGCAAGGAGATGGGCCTGAACAACATCGAGATCATGGTGCCCTTCGTGCGTACCGTGAAGCAGGCCGAGAAGGTCGTCTCCATGCTGGCCGACCGGGGCCTCAAGCGCGGTGTCGACGGCCTGCGCATCATCATGATGTGCGAGGTGCCGAGCAATGCCATCCTGGCCGAGCAATTCCTGGAGCACTTTGACGGCATGTCCATCGGCTCCAACGACCTGACGCAGCTGACACTGGGCCTGGACCGCGACTCGGGCCTGGAGCAACTGGCCGGCGACTTCGACGAACGCGACCCGGCCGTCAAGGCCATGATCTCGCGCGCCATCCGCGCCTGCCGCGCCACCGGCAAATACATCGGCATCTGCGGCCAGGGCCCCAGCGACCATCCTGACTTCGCCGACTGGCTGGCCGAGGAGGGCATCGTGTCGATCTCGCTGAACCCCGACACCGTCATCGAGACCTGGCAGCGTCTGGCCGCCAAGTAAGTCTTCGCGATTGAGCGACTGAAGATCGGCCCGGGTTCTCCGCAAGGGAACCCGGGCTTTTTGTTGCCATCATCGCGACCGTGTCCGCCAGCCCTCTGCACCGCCGCTATTTCCTGTTCGCACTGAGCTTCATCGCGTTGGTGGTGGGCCTGGGCCTGGCCGAGCAGCGTGGCCTGCCCAAGGCCTGGATCGGCTACACCTTCCTCGGCACGACGGTGCTGGTCTACGCCGTCATCGGCATCCTCTGCCGCACGACCGATCCGGCCGAATACTTCGTCGCCGGCCGCCGCGTGCCGCCGCTGTACAACGGCATGGCTGCCGGCGCCGACTGGATGAGTGCGGCCACCTTCATCGGCCTGGTCGGCACGCTCTATGCCAGCGGCTATGCAGGCCTGGCCTATGTGCTGGGCTGGACCGGCGGATTCGTCCTCGTGGCGCTGTGCATCGCGCCCTATCTGCGCCGTTTCGGCCAGTTCACGCTGGCCGACTTCCTCGCCGAGCGCTTCGACAGCCGTGCGCTGCGCCTGGTCGGTGCGGCGGCCGCCATCCTGGTGTCCTTCGTCTATCTGGTCGCGCAGATCTACGGCGTGGGCCTCATCACGACGCGGCTGACGGGCCTGGGCTTCGAGGTGGGCGTTTTCGTCGGCCTGGGCGGCGTGCTGGTCTGCTCCTTCCTGGGCGGCATGCGCGCCGTCACCTGGACCCAGGTGGCGCAGTACCTCATCATGATCCTGGCCTATCTGGTGCCGGTCATCTGGCTCAGCGTCAAGCAGACCGGCTGGCCGCTGCCGCAGCTCGTCTATGGCCAGCAGCTGCACCAGCTTGCCGAGCGCGAGCGCGAGCTGATCCGCGACCCGGCCGAGCTGCAGGTGCGCGCCATCCACCAGCAGCGCGCCGATGCGGCCGAGGCGAAGCTGGCCGACGTGCCCAAGGCCCTGGCCGACGAGCAGGCGAGGGCGGCCGCCCAGGTGGCAGCGCTGAAGTCCGAGGGTGCGCCGCTGGCGCGCATCCAGGCCGCCGAGAAGCAGCGCGCCGCGCTGCCGCGCACACCGCCCGAGGCCGAGGAGCGCTGGCGGCGCGAGCAGGTGGGCGAGGCCCAGCTGGCCCAGCCGCTGTCCGGCCTCGTTCCGCATATGCAGCCCTTTGCCGGCAACCCGGATGGCAGCCCGCCCGAGCGCGAGCAGGCGAGCGCGGCGCGCCGCAACTTCATCGCGCTGGCGCTGTGCCTGATGGTGGGCACGGCCGGCTTGCCGCATCTGCTGACGCGCTACTACACGACGACGACGGTCAAGACGGCGAGAGAGTCGGTGGCCTGGTCGCTGGTCTTCATCTGCCTGCTCTATCTGACGGCGCCGGCGCTGGCCGTGATGGTCAAGACCGAGGTGTTCAACAGCCTGGTGGGCACCTCCTTCGACCAGTTGCCCGCATGGATACGCCAGTGGCAGCGCGTCGACCCGGCCCTGCTGTCGGCCGTCGACCTGAACGGCGACGGCAAGCTGCAACTGGGCGAGCTGCGCCTGCACCCCGACCTCGTCATGCTGGTCATGCCCGAGCTGGGCGGTCTGCCCTATGTCATCTCCGGCATGGTGGCTGCCGGCGGGCTGGCGGCGGCGCTGTCCACCGCCGACGGCCTGCTGCTGGCCATTTCCAGCGCCCTGTCCCACGACCTCTACTACAAGGCCATCAACCCCGAAGCCTCGCGCACGCGCCGCGTCACCCTGTCCAAGGCCCTGCTGCTGGCGGCGGCGCTGGGCGCGGCGGCGGTGGCGTCCAGCCGGCCGGCCGACATCCTGGCCGTCGTCACCGCGGCCTTCTCCATCGCCGGCTCGACCTTCTTCCCGGCCCTGGTGGCCGGTGTCTTCTGGCGCCGGGCCAATCGCAGCGGCGCCCTGGCCGGCATGCTGACCGGGCTGGCGGTGTGCCTGCTCTACCTCGTCATCGCCCACCCGGGCGGTCGCGCGCTGGTGGGGCTGCCCGGGCCGGTGACGCTGTGGTGGGGCATCCAGCCGGTGTCGGCCGGCCTGTTCGGCGTGCCGGCGGGCGCACTGGCGCTGGTCATCGTCAGCCTGATGACCGCGGCGCCCAGCCAGCGCGACCGTGATTTCGTCGACAAGCTTCGCAGCCGCCCGGTGGCCTGATCGAGGCGCTGATTTGGCCGTTTGCGCCTTCCAGGCTAGAATCCTTGGTTCCCCCTTGCCGCACCGCGTGTAGACGCCGTGATGCGGCTTCCACAGACCGGCAGTCACTTTCGACAACGCCGGGCTGGAATCCACAAGGAGTAAATATGCGTCACTACGAAATCGTTCTGCTGATCCATCCGGATCAAAGCGAACAAGTTCCGGCCATGCTGGAGCGTTACAAGGGCCTGATCACCACCGGTGGTGGTGTCGTGCACCGAGTCGAGGACTGGGGCCGTCGCCAGATGGCTTACCTGATCCAGAAGCTCGCCAAGGCCCATTACCTGTGCCTGAACATCGAGTGCAGCAAGGAAGTCCTGGCTGAGCTCGAGACGGGCTTCCGCTTCAACGACGCCGTGCTGCGCCACCTCACCGTGGTTCAGGACAAGGCCATCACGACCCCCTCGGTCATGATGAAGGCCGTCGAGCGCGAAGAAGCCCGCAAGGCTCCGCAGCAGGAAGCGGCCTGAGCACTGCTCATCGCTAAAGAACCAGGTTTTTCGAGCAGCGTGCCGACTGAGTGAACCAGCTTCACCTGCAGGCACAGATCCAGCAACTCGGTCTGATCCGTTACACCCCCGCCGGGCTGATGGCCCTGGACGCAAGCCTCAAGGCTGAGTCCGAAGTCATCGAAGCCGGCAAGCCGCGCAAGATCTCCTTGGAGATCAAGGCGGTTGCGGTGGGCGAGGTGGCCAAGCAGTTGCAGGCGCTGGGAGTCGGTGGCATCGCGGTCTTCCGCGGTTTCCTGACCCACCAGCGCAACGGCCGGGGCTTCATCGCCCACGTCACCGTGATTGAACCCGCTGCTTCCTAGAACCCGGAATTGATTGATCCGGATAGATTTAACAGAGGTCCTCTATGCCCCCGCCACGTGGTAAAGGTCGCTTCTCCAAAGACAAGAAGCCCAAGCGCAACCAACAATCGTTGCTGTTCCGTCGCAAGCGTTTCTGCCGCTTCACCGTCGCCGGTGTCGAGCAGATCGACTACAAGGACATCGACACGCTGCGCGATTTCATCTCCGAAAACGGCAAGATCACGCCCGCTCGCCTGACCGGCACGCGCGCCTTCTTCCAGCGTCAGCTGACGGTGTCCATCAAGCGCGCGCGCTTCCTGGCCCTGCTGCCGTACAGCGACCAGCACAAGGTCTAAGGAGCTGACGACATGCAAGTGATCCTGCTCGAAAAAGTGGCCAACCTCGGCAACCTCGGCGACGTCGTCAAGGTCAAGGACGGTTATGCCCGCAACTTCCTGATCCCGACCAAGGCCGCCCGTCGTGCGACCGAAGCCGCGATCAAGGAATTCGAAGCCAAGCGCGCCGAACTCGAAAAGATCGCCGCCGCCAAGCTGGCCGAAGCCCAGAAGCTGGGTGAAGCCATCGCCGGCAAGACCGTCCGCATCGCCCAGAAGGCCGGTGTTGATGGCCGTCTGTTCGGCTCGGTGACCAACGCCGACGTCGCAGAAGCCCTGACCAAGGCCGGCACCGCCGTCGCCAAGGCCCAGGTGCGCCTGCCCAACGGTCCGCTGAAGACCGTCGGCGAGTTCCCGGTGAGCGTTGCTGCCCACACCGACGTGGTCGTCGAGATCACCGTCCAGGTGGTTGCTGAAGCCGAGTAAATCTCGCTTCCCCTGATGGCGCGGTGACACTTGGTCGCCGCATCATCGAACGAAGGCCGATACCCTCAGGGTTTCGGCCTTCGGTTTTTTAGGGCCTGAGTTTTCCCGCTCGACCCACCGGTCACACCCAGCTCGTCCACAGGTTTGTCCACAGGCATGTCAGCCATCTTTCCCGCTTCCTCCTCCGCCGCGCCGCATGACGACGAAGTCGCGCGGTTGCGCGTGCCTCCGCACTCGGTCGAGGCCGAGCAGAGCGTGCTTGGCGGCCTGCTGATCGACAACTCGGCCTGGGACAAGGCGGCCGACCTGCTGACCGAGAGCGACTTCTATCGCTTCGAGCACAAGCATGTCTACGCGGCCATCGGCAAGCTCATCAATGCGGGCAAGCCGGCCGACGTCGTCACCGTCTTCGACGAGCTGACTTCGGTCGGGCGCGCCGAGGAATGCGGTGGCCTGGCCTATCTGAACGCGCTGGCCCAGAGCGTGCCCAGCGCCGCCAACCTGCGCCGCTACGCCGAAATCGTTCGCGAGCGCGCCATCCTGCGCAAGCTGGTCACCACCAGCGACGAGATCGCCACCGCTGCGATGAACCCCCAGGGCCGCGCCGTCACGCAGATCCTCGACGAGGCCGAAGGCAAGATCTTCAAGATCGGTGAAGAAGGCTCGCGCAGCAAGCAGGGCTTCCAGAGCATGGACCAGCTCGTCGTGCAGCTGATCGACCGCGTCAACGAACTGGCCGAGAGCGGTGCCCAGGATGTGACCGGCGTGCGCACCGGCTTCTACGACCTGGACCGCCAGACCGCCGGCCTGCAGGGCGGTGACCTCATCGTGCTGGCCGCGCGCCCGTCCATGGGCAAGACCGCCTTCGCGGTCAACATTGCCGAGAACGTGGCCATCAACGAAGGCCTACCCGTCGTCATCTATTCGATGGAAATGGGCGCCGCCCAGCTGGCGCTGCGGATGGTGGGCTCCATCGGCCGCATCGACCAGAGCCATCTGCGCACCGGCCAGCTGAAGGACGATGAGTGGGGCCGCCTGTCCGAGGCTGTCGACAAGCTCGGCAAGGCCAGCATCTTCATCGACGAGAGCCCGGGCCTGTCGCCCAGCGAGGTGCGTGCCCGCGCCCGCCGCCAGGCGCGCATCTGCGGCCAGTTGGGGCTCATCGTCATCGACTACCTGCAGCTGATGTCTGGCAACGGCGGTGGCAGCGAGGAAAACCGCGCCACCGTGCTCGGCGAAATCTCCCGCGGCCTGAAAGCCCTGGCCAAGGAGCTGCGTTGCCCCGTCATCGCACTGTCGCAGCTGAACCGCTCGGTGGAGCAGCGCCCCGACAAGCGGCCCATGATGTCCGACCTGCGTGAGTCCGGCGCCATCGAGCAGGATGCCGACATCATCATGTTCATCTACCGCGACGAGTACTACACCAAGGACGAGTGCAAGGAACCCGGCGTGGCGGAGATCATCATCGCCAAGCAGCGTAACGGCCCGGTGGGCACCGTGAAGCTGATGTTCCAGCGCATGCACACCAAGTTCGAGAACCTCGCGCCTGGCTATGTCGGCGTGGAGCGCGACGAGTACTAGAACCTCGACGGACACCAGTTGGAGAGGCCACTGACGCGCAGCGCGCATCAGTGGCCTTGTGACGTCGGCTCAGGGAAAGTTGGTCACCGTGGGCGTGAAGGCCGCGTTGCACGCGGTCTGGCCGCCCGTGTTGTTGATCGGGTTGATGATCCCGCCATTCGACCCCAGGCAGACCGAGATGATGCTGTGGAAGCGCACGTTCGAGTTGACCGGCGCCTCGACCGCACGGTCCAGGAAGATGTTCGGGTTGGTGAACACGCTGTAGATACCCAGCCCCCAGGCCTCGTGGCTGGTGACGCTGTCGGCGACCTTGTAGGAGGCATAGCCCCGGCCGCTGGCACTGTTCCATGAGGCCTGGTTCGGCGGGTCATACGGAATCTCCGACTGGTAGAAGTACACCCGGCCGCCGTTGCCGTTCCACATCACCTGATGGTTCTGGAAGTGCTCGACGAACAAGCCGTAGATCGTCACGTTGTTGCCGTTCACCCAGAGGCCATAGGCCGACGGGTTGGTCGTCCAGCCGACGCCCGCGCCATGGTCGGCGCGCCAAAGCCAGGTGTGGTCGACGATGGTGTTGTGGGCGTTGATGCTCAGGCCGAATGCCGCGCGTCCCGCCGCGGCGCCGCCCACACGGAAGAACACGTCGTGCAGCACGGTCGGGTTGGCCGCATGGTTGGCACTGGCCCCGTTCGGGCCGACTTCCAGCAGCACGCCGGACTCCGTGGCGCCCGCGTCGAAGAAGAGGCCGGAGATGGTCAGGCCATCGACATCCGCCGTCTTCATCAGCGGCTGGCCGTTGTCCGAGCGCAGCGTCGGGAAGCCGATGCCCAGCAGAACGGTGTTGGGGCTGTTCACCTGCAGGGTCTGCGTCAGCACGTAGATGCCGGGTGTGAACAGGATGTGCCGTCCGGCGGCCAACTGCGCATTGATGGTGGCCGCGCTGTCCGTCGGCCGAGCGATGAAGAACTGGCCGATGGGAATGGTGCTGCCCGGCGTGGTGGCCCCGTTGGACCAGCTGATGCCCGAGCTGTTGGTGCGCAGGGAAGGCAGCCGCACCGCATAGCCGCCGTTGGTGTCGATGAAGAGGTAGGGCTTCTCGCGTACCACCGGGGTTTCGGTCACCTTGGTATAGCGCTGGCCCTGCGTCGGGAAATTGCCGGCGGGCGCGCTGGGAACGCCCACGAAGACCATGTTCCAGCCGGAACCGGTCCAGCTTCCCCATTGGCTGTTGCGCGAGATCCATTGCTGCTGCGAAGCGGAGTTCACCTGCCCGTCCACCAGCACCTCCGAGAACCAGCCACCGCTGGACCAGCCGTTGTTCTGGTTCAGCTTGATGTTGCCGCGCACATGCATGCGCCGGAACGGGATGGCCTGGGAGACCGCCCACTGCAAGGTGTTGTTGCCGATGCCCAGACTGGGCGTGACGGAGAAGTTTTCGGCGCCGCGCCAGAAGTTCTGGGTGGCGTTGTCACCGCCCAGGAAGGCATCGGATCTAAGGTCGCCGTTGACATGCACCTGATCCGGGTGGCTGCCAAGACCCAGCACCTGCGTGTAGAAACCGACCGGAATGCGCAGGTTGTTGTAGGTGCCGGGCGTCAACAGGATGGCGTCACGACGGTCGCCGAAGTGGTTGCCCTGCTGCGCGCTGTAGATGTCGTTGATGAGGCCCTGCAGGTTGGGCGTGGTGGGACTGACGATGCGAACGTTCGGCCCCAGATCGGGCGCCGGGCCAGGGCCTGTCGGTGGGTTGGCGATGATGAACTGTTCCCACGCACCAACCGCTGAGCGATTCGCGACCAGGGCGCCGCCAATGTTCAGGTCGGCACTGACATACAGGTTGTTCGCTGCGGAGCGCAGCGCGACCGTGCCGTTGGCCTGAGGCACCAGGGTGAATTGCTCCCAGCCACCGATGCTCGCCCGGTTCGCGATCAGCTTGGCGGCATTGGGAGCGGCCAGGCCGATGTCTGCGGCGACGAGATTGCCGCTCACCGTCGCCTTGAGGGAGATCGTGCCGTTGGTGTTGGCGATGATCTCGAACTGCTCCCATGCACTCGCGGTCGGCGCCGTCGCGGTAAGGAAGGAAGTCCCTGTTGCGGTCGCGCTCACGAAGTTGTTGTTGGCGACGGCCTGCAGGGTCGCCGCTTCTGCGATGGTGAAGGCGCTGAGCAGCGCAGCGAGCGCGCCACCCTGCAGGAATCGTCGAAGGGCGGGGTGCCTCATCCACTTCATGTTTGTCTCCTGTAGTTTGGGTTCGTCATCGGCACCGACGCACAAAATGGAACCGGTTCCAATGCGGGCCTGAGTTGAGCATTTCCGGTCCAGTTCTGGTTTAAGGGTTAGCCCGCTGCAGGCCTTTTCGGCCCTATCCTCGAAGCGCTCGGCCACGCGGCCGAGCGCGGGGCGGCCCGGCGCCAGCACGGCATTGCGCCTCGCTGAGGAGATCGTCAAGCGCCGGAAGAGCTGCGACGCTGCGCTATTTCTCCGCCAGATTGGCCACCAGCAGGATGAGCTCGGCCACGTCGAAGGGCTTGGCCAGATGGGCCTGGAAGCCGGCCATCAGCGAGCGCTTGCGGTCCTCGGCCCGGGCGAAGGCCGTGAGTGCCAGGGCGGGGATGCGGGAGTCGCGGGCCTCGGTGGCCCGCAGCGCGCGGATCATCTGGTAGCCGTCCACGGCGGGCATGCCGACATCGCTGACGATGACGGTCGGCCGTGACAGCTGGACGGCCTCGAGCAGCTCCTGCGCCGAGGCGAAGGCCACCACGCGGGCGCCCTGATCCTCCAGGATGCGGCACAGCAGGCCGCGCGCATCGGCTTCGTCGTCCAGCACGAAGACGTGAACGCCGTCCAGCTTGGGCAGGGCGAGGTTCTCGCTGGCGCGGGCGTCGGCAGATGCGGCGTCGTGAACGCGCTCCTCGGCCGTCTGCAGGAGGGACAGCGGCAGCCTGGCCAGGAAGCTCGCCCCCTGGCCTTCGCCGGCGCTCTCGGCCCGGATGCTGCCGCCGTGCAGCTCGATGAGCTGCTTGCAGATGGCCAGCCCCAGGCCCAGGCCGCCGTGAGCCCTGGTGGTGGAACCGTCCTGCTGCGTGAAGCGGTCGAACACCTGCGGCAGGAAGGAGGCCGGGATGCCTGCACCGGTGTCGCTGACGCTGAACTCGACATGGGAATCGATGCGCTGCAACAGCACCTGCACGCGGCCACCCGCGGGGGTGAACTTGATCGCGTTGTTTAGCAGGTTCCACACCACCTGCTGGAGCCGCCCGCTGTCGCCATTGACCATGGCCGGGCCGGCGTCCAGCAGCGATTGCAGCTCCACGCCCTTTGCCGCAGCCGCGGGCGCGACGGATTCGACGGCCGCCTGGATGACGTCGGCCATGCCCAGCTGCCGCAGGTCCAGCCGCAGCTTGCCGGTCATGATGCGATTGAGGTCCAGCAGGTCGTCGATGAGCTGCACCTGGGCGCGCGCGTTGCGGTCGATGACCTCGATGGCGCGCTGCAGATTGATGCGCGCGTCGCCCGGCCTGGCCCGCAGCAGCACCTGCGTCCAGCCGAGGATGGCCGTCAGCGGCGTGCGCAGCTCGTGTGACAGCGTGGCGAGGAACTCGTCCTTGATGCGCGTGGCGCGTTGGGCGGCAATGCGTGCATTGCGCTCGGCGCCCAGGATCTCCTCGTGCTCGCGGTTGGCCAACTCCATGGCCTCGATGCGCATGCTGGCCGTCAGGTCGCGCGTCAGCTTGGCATAGCCGATCAGCTGACCGCCCTCGTCGCGCAGCGCCGTGATGGTCACTTGGGCCCAGAAGCTCGTGCCGTCCTGGCGCAGCCGCCAGCCCGTGTCCACGAAACGGCCGGTCTCCTGGGCCTGCTGCAGCTCGTATTCCGGCCAGCCGCTTTCGCGCACCTCGGCCGGGTAGAAGGTGGAGAAATGCTTGCCCAGGATGGCGTCGGCCGCATAGCCCTTGATGCGCTGCGCGCCCTCGTTCCAGGAGGCCACGCGGCCGTTCACGTCGAGCATGAAGATGGCGTAGTCGGCCACGCCTTCGACCAGCAGCCGGAAGCGCTCCTCGCTGCGCTTGAGCGCCTCCTCTTGGTGGCGCCTTTGCGTCAGGTCGCGCGTGACCTTGGCGAAACCCACCAGCCGGCCCGAGGGGTCTCGCATCGCCGTGATGACGACATTGGCCCAGAACAGCGAACCGTCCTTGCGCACGCGCCAGCCCTCATCCTCGAAGGCGCCGTCGCGCGTCGCCATCTCCAGCTCACGCTCGGGCAGTTGCCGGGCCAGCGCCTCCGGCGGGTAGAAGCGCGAGAAATGGCTGCCGATGATCTCGTCCGCCCGGTAGCCCTTGAAGCGCTCGGCGCCGGCATTCCAGGTCAGCACATGGCCTTGCGGGTCCAGCATGAAGATCGCGTAGTCGCGCACGCTGTCCACCAGCAGGCGAAAGCGCTCCTCGCTGCGCAGCAGGCCCTCGTCATCTGCTTTCAAGTTTTTCTTTCGCTGTGGCGGTCGACCCGGGAGCACGCAGTTCGGTTGATGAGGGCGGCAAGAGAGCCGGACCTGGGCCGAGAGCCAAAGAGAAGGCCCGACGCGTTGGCTTCGGGCCTTCAGTCGTTGGCCCTTGGAGCGGCCTGTTGAGGCTACAGCTCTGGCGTTCGACGATTCAAATCTAGCCGCCCGAGCGGGGGACGGCCATCTCATCAATGCCGCGTGCGCGTGTAGGCCTTGCCCTACGTGTCGGTCCGCAATGAGGGCTGCAGGCTGTTGCGCCGCGCCAGCGCCGGGAAGAGCTTGAACCACAGCGCGACGACGGCCAGCGTCCCCACGCCGCCCAGCAACACCGAGCCCACCGGGCCGAGCAGGGCGGCTGTGGCGCCCGACTCGAACTCGCCGAGCTGGTTGCTCGCGCCGATGAAGACCGAGTTCACGGCGCCGACGCGGCCGCGCATGTCGTCGGGCGTCTCGAGCTGCACGAGGGACTGCCGGATGACCACGCTGAACATGTCCGCCGCACCGCTGACGGCCAGCACGGCGAAGGCGACCCCGAAGGAGGTCGTCAACGCAAAGGCGATCATCGTCAGGCCGAACACGGCCACGGCGCCCAGCAGCCAGTGGCCGGCACGGCGGGCTATTGGGTGGCGTGCCAACCAGACGCCGACGACGACGGCGCCCAGCGCCGGCGCCGCGCGCAGCAGGCCCAGGCCCTCGGGCCCGGTGTGCAGGATGTCTCTGGCAAAGATGGGCAGCAGGGCCGTGGCCCCGCCGAGCAGCACGGCGAAGAGGTCCAGCGAGATCGCGCCGAGCACGACGGGGCGCTGCCAGATGAAGCGGATGCCAGCCGTCAGCTGCGCCAGGTCGGGCGCGGCACGGCGTGGCTGGGCGGCGCGATGGCGGATGGTCAGCACGTTGGCGATGGCCGTCGCGAGCAGCAGCAGCGACACGCCGTAGACCACCGCAGCGCCCCAGTGCGCCGCCTCGCCCTCATGGCCGAGCCACGACGCGACCGATGGCCCCAGCGCATAGAGGGCACCGCCGAGTGCCGGCCCCGCGATGATGGAAACCTGCATCGTCGAGCTGGCCGCCGCCACGGCGCGCGGCAGCAGGGCGGGCGTCACCAGCATGGGCATCAGGGCCTGCTGGGACGGCATCTGCAGCGCCCGCGCGCAGCCCAGCAGGATGGACAGCGCGAGGATCAGGTTGGGCCCGACCCAGTTGCCCGCGCTGCCCAGCGCCAGGCAGGCCGCGGCCAGGCATTGCAGACCGAGGCTGCCCGCCAGCAGCAGGCGGCGGTCGCGCTGGTCCACGAGGTGGCCGGCCGGCAGCGTCAGCAACAGCGCCGGCAGGAATTGCGCGAGGCCGACCAGGCCCAGGTCCCAGGCGCTGGACGTCAGGTCATACATCTGCCAGCCCAGGGCCACCATCAGCATCTGGTTGGCCGCGCCGCCGGTCACGCGGGCACCCAGCAGGCGCAGGTAGTCGCGTTGATCACGCAGGCGTGCCGGCGTGCCGGGAATCGCTTCCGAAATATTCATCGAGCCGAGTCTAAGGAGGTCGCCGTGCTGCCGAGACCTGCCGCCGCGGCCTCACCCAGTATCTGGGCAGAACCGGGTCAGGGCTTGCGCGGCGGCGTGCAGGCGTCGGCGATGCGGGTCCAGCGCTCGGTCAAGGTGGTGGTCCAGACCACGCCACCGCCGCCGCCTTGGGCCGCTTGCAGGGCGGCCAATTGCTGGCGTGCTTCGGCGGCCTGCTGCGGCGTGCCGTTGCGGATGGTGGCCTCGATCTTCTCGTAGACCGGCGCCATCGCGGCGGCCCTGTCCTGGGCCGATGGCAGGGCCGCGATGGCTGCGCGGGCCTTGGCGGCTTCGGCCGGCGACAGACCGCGTTCGACCATGGCGAGGGCGGCCGCCGGGTCGCTGCCGCCGCCGCCTGGCGCGGGCGTGAAGCTCATCTGCCGTTCCCAGGTCTTGGCGTCGATCTGCTTCCAATGCTCCTGCAGACGGCCGGCCTGGCATTCGGCCTGCAGCTCGGCGCCGCCCTGGGCTGGCCACCAACGCGTCTTGCAGCGATCGGGCAGCAGCTTGGGCGGCACGGAGACGCCCGCCACACACCAGGTCACCGGCTCGCTGCCCGCATAGCTCTGCTGATGCGAGCGCCCCCCGGCCACGGTGGTGACGATGCGGTTGCCATTGCTGCCGTCCCAGCGCTCGATGCGCTCGGCCAGCATCGGGCCGCTGCCGCTGCGCATGCGGGCTTCGCCGTCGATGCGGTAGTTGCCGGGCGAGGGCATGGGCATGGGGGACGCGGCGGCGCAGCTCAGGGTCAGGACGAGAAGCGAAAACGGCAGGCGCCGTGCAAGGGAAAAAGGCATGGCGCGCACTCTATGCGGAGCCTGGTCAGCCACCGTCCCAGGCGGGTATCGATCCGTTTCTGGAACTGCCGCCGAATACTGTATATATTTACAGTATGCCACCCGCTCCCACCCGCATTGCTGCCGCCCAGCCCACCCTCGTTCCCCTCGACTCCATCAAGGGCCGCGGCACGGCGACGGCCATGCCGCACCGCTTCGAGCAGCGCGAGCGCGAGCAGTACGACGACGGCTGGGGTTCGCTGGACCAGGAAGCCGCCGAGGAGCATCTGCCGGTGGCGACGCAGATCATCGAGGAGCATGCGAAGAAGATCGTCACCAGCAACCAGTCGCCCGACATCTCCTTCGACTACTCCATCAACCCGTATCGCGGCTGCGAACATGGCTGCATCTACTGCTTTGCGCGGCCCACGCACAGCTATCTGAACCTGTCACCGGGGCTGGATTTCGAGACGCGCATCGTTGCCAAGGTCAATGCGGCCGAGCGCCTGCGCGAGACGCTGGCGGGGTCGAGGTACGAGCCCCGCTCGCTGGTGCTGGGCACGGCCACCGATGCTTACCAGCCCATCGAGCGCAAGCTGGGCATCACGCGGCGCATCGTCGAGGTGCTGGCTGAAACCAGCCACCCGTTTTCCGTCGTCACCAAATCCAGCGGCATCGAGCGCGATCTGGACCTGATCGCACCGATGGCGGCGCAGGGGCTGGTGTCGGTCTATCTGTCGATCACGACGCTGGACAACGATCTCGCCCGCATCCTCGAGCCGCGTGCCGCGGCACCGGCGCGGCGGCTGCGCACCATCCAGGCCTTGGCCGAGGCGGGTGTGCCGGTGGGCGTCAGCGTGTCGCCCATCATTCCCTTCATCAACGAGCCCGAGCTGGAGCACATCCTGGAGGCTGCCCATGCGGCCGGTGCAAGCAGCGCTTTCAGCATCCCCATCCGCCTGCCCTGGGAGGTCAACCCGCTCTTCCAGGACTGGCTGCAACGCCACTTCCCGGACCGCGCCGAGCGCGTGATGGCCCGCATCCGTGAGATGCGCGGCGGCAAGGACAACGATGCCCGCTTCGGCACACGCTTCAGTGGCGAGGGCATCTGGGCCGATCTGCTGCGCGCGCGACTGCGGCGGGTGGTGGCCAAGCTGGGGCTGCGCACGGAACGAAGGCCGGTGCAGCTGTCGCTGTTCAAGCCACCGCGCAAGCCTTCGGCGCAGGGTGACCTCTTTTAGCTGGTTGAGGACAGAGCGCCTCGCTTTGCTCGCCGGTCTGTCCCGCAAGGTCCTCAGCTTCTGCAGCCGGCCAGCAAGTCCCACTCCGGCTTGTAGACATCCGCCCGCGCGCCCACCCAGCCCATCACGGTGTGGAAGAGGTTGTCGTGCGAGGCCGGTTTATCGCGCAAGGATTGCAGGCAGCCGGGCTTGAGCGACTTGGCCATGCCGCCGCCCTCCGGCGCCCACAGCACCATGGGCACATGGGTCTGCTCAATGGGCGCCATCGCATAGGGCATGCCGTGCAGATAGAGGCCGTTCTCGCCCAGCGACTCGCCGTGGTCGGACACATAGAGCATGCCGACATCGAAGGCCTGCTGCGTCTGCAGCCAGGCGATGGAGCGGGCCAGCAGCCGGTCGGTCGTCACCAGCGTGTTGTCGTAGGCGTTGACGACCTGCTGGCGTTCGCATTCCTGCAGTTGGTTGCGTTGGCATTCGGGCTGGAAGGGCTTGAGGTCGGCCGGCGAGCGCTTGAAATAGGCCGGCCCATGGCTGCCCATCTGGTGCATGACGAGGACGAGGCCGCGCTGGAGGCGCTCCGGGTCCAGCGCGGCGATGCGCTTGTCCAGCTCGTGCAGCAGGGCTTCGTCGAAGCACTCCTCCTCGCCCATTTCGTCCTTGTGGCACAGGCCCGCGGGCAGCGCCGCGGCACCCTGGGGCAACCTGGACGTCGGGCTGTTGGGCACGCGGTCGCACAGGCCCTTGCAGCCGCTCTGGTTGTCCAGCCAAAGCACGGCCAGGCCGGCGCGTTCCAGCACGTCCAGCAGGTTCTGCTGAGGCTTGCCGGCGTCGAAGTCGGCGCGGCCCTGGGGCGCGAACATGCAGGGCAGTGACGCGGCCGTGGCGGTGCCGCAGGACGAAACCTGGCGCAGGCTGACGAGGCTGGCGCCTTGCAGCTTGGACAGCTCGGGGTTGGTCGGCTTCGAATAGCCGTTCAGGCTGAAGTTCATCGCCCGTGCCGTTTCGCCGACGACGAAGAGCAGCAGCGGTGGCTTGGCACCCTCGGCGCGTGGCAGCAGGCGCGCATCGGCACCGATGACGACCGGCGGACCCTTGGGGCCGGACAGGCTGCGCACGCCGACGGCGCTGACCGAATAGACGGCATTCAGCGGCGTGACCATGTAGCGGATGGTCTTGTAGGTGCGCATCGTCGACGACAGCGTCGCGAACACGCTGAGCGCCAGCAGCACCATCAGTACGACGCCCAGGCCGAGCGATGCGAGATTGCCGCCCAGTCGCTTGGCGAACGCCTGGCGCGGCGCTTGCGGCCGGCGCAGCAGCCACCAGGCGGGCAGGGCGCCGAGCAGGAGCAGGCTGGCCAACAACTTCCAGCTCAGCAGGTCGCGCGTTTCGCGTGCATCGGTCTGCACCATGTTCACGACCATGGTGGGATCGAAGACGATGCCGTAGCTGCCGATGAAATAGGCCAGCGCGCCGCTGGCGAGCAGCAGCACGACGACGACGCCCTTGATGAGGCGCGGCCAGGCCAGCAGGCTGAGCACGGCGCCCGTCGCGGCCGTCACCATGCCGGCGAAGGCGACGGTGAAGGCTATGCCGACACCGGGCAGGGTCTGGAGCTGCTTCCACAGTGGCCAGTTGGCGAGCAGGCCCATCCACAGGGCGGCCAGCCAGGCCTGGGTCAGCGGGCGTGAGGTGTCGGGCTGGAACCAGGCCAGCAGGCGCTTGAGCAGGGGCATTGAAAGGAGCTTAGGGGCGGCGCGCGCATTCTCGCGGCGCCACGTGACCGCCGCCTCGGGTGATACGCGGCTGACAGCGGCGTGTCAGTTCAGGCGGCGACGGTGGTCGCCGTCGTGCGCAGCGTGACGCCGCCCGCGGCGCGTGCCTTGCCCGGGCCACCGGTCATGGGCTTCACATAGCGGCCATGCAGGTCTTCGATCTGTTCGGCCAGGCCCGAAGCGCCCTCGATCTTCTCGGCATGGCGCTTCAGCACCAGGCCGGCCATGTCGATGAGCTTGGCATTGCGGGTCGCCTCGCCCTGCTGGATGAGCAGCTCGACAGCCGCCTTGGCGCTGCCGCGCAGCGAGTGGCGCATGGCCGTCTCGGCGACATTGAAGATCTGCTGGTGGCAGTCGCGGAACTGTTCGGCCGCGCCCTGGTGGGCTTCGGCCATGGAGACGAGGATCTCGGTGCTGGCCTTGGCCGAGCAGTAGCGTGTGCCCAGGCCCTTCAGGATGGGCATCATCTCCTCGAGCTCGACCTCCTGGCTGGACAGGCGTATCCACAGCGCCGTCAGCAGCGAGGCGGCTTCGAGATCGAAGTTGCCGGCCTGGGCATGCTCGGTGAACTCGCGTGCCATGACGAGGGCCTGGCCGACGCGGCGCTCCAGCAAGAAGGCGAGGCCGCGAAACACCAGGTCGAAGCGCTGCAGCCGGATCGAGCCGGGCGCGCGCTCCATCGCGGCGGTGAGCGAATCGTGGGCGTACTTGAAGCCCTTGAAATCCTTGGCGTCGAAGCGCATCAGCCCGATCAGCACGAGGCTGAGCATGTCGAAGAGCTTGGAGCGCAGGCCCTGCGACATCGCCCGCTCCAGCATCTTCAGCGCCTCGGCGCGCTGGCCGGCGTAGAAGCCCAGGCTGCCGCAGCGCTGCAGGCGCAGCAGGCAGCCCGGCGTCAAGGTGGCCGCCGTCTGATAGGTCTTCAGCGCCTGGGCCAGGTCGCCCTGTTCCATCTGCACATGGCCCATCAGGTCGTGCGAGTCGGCGTAGTCGGGCAGTTCGCCGATGAGGTTCTCCAGCGTGCGGCGTGCCGCCTGGATGTTGCCGCTGGCGACCTCGGTGCGTGCCACGCCCAGCCGCGCCCAGGGCACGGTCTTGGCCGCGATGATGGCTTCGTACAGCGTCTTGGCGTCGTCGAAGCGCTTCAGGCGCAGCAGCAGCTCGGCGCCGATGCGCGCGGCGTAGAGCCAGTATTTGTCCTTGGCCTCGAAGCGCGCCATGCACAGGTTGGCGGCAGTCTCGAAGTCCTCGTTCTCGATCGCTTCGAAGATGCCCTTCAGGATGCGTTTGCGCTGGCGGGCGCTGGCCAGGCGCTCGGCGAGGTTGGCGCTGGTATAGGGCTTGATCAGGTAGGCATCGAGGGCGGCCTCGGCGGCTTCGGCGACCTTGGCATAGGTGGCCTCGCTCGTCACCATGACGAAGACGGTGGAGTAGGGCAGCAGGCCTTCGCGCCGCAGCTCGTCCAGCAGGTCCTGGCCCGAGGTGTCGCTGCTGTCGAAGTGGTAGTCGCACAGCACGATGTCGAAGGTCTGGTGCTCGAGCATCACGCGAGCATCCTTGACGCGCGGAGTCTGTTTGACCGTGCCCACACCGAGGTCGCGCAACTGGGCCGACATCAGGCTGCGCGAGTTGGCGTTGCTGTCGATGATCAGCGCCGACGCGGTCTGGATGGTCTGGTCCATCAGGAACATGCGGCCTCCCGCCCCGGCACCAGGCCGTGGACTGTGATTGGGAAACGCGCGGATCGAATCACTTATGAGGAATCGGAGTGACAGTCGATGGACTTTAGGGTTTATGCGTCAAGCCGGGAAACCTCGTTTACGTGTGTGGGCGCTGCCCGCCGTGACTTAAGGCGCAGGCTGGCTGCGCGTTACGTGCAGCCAGCGGGCATAAAAAAGCCGCGGCCCCTTGCGGGACCACGGCTTAGACGGGCAAGCGAATGGCTTACTTGAACAAATCCTTGACCCGATCCGTCCAGCTCTTGGCATTCGGCGAGTGGCGCTCGCCGCCCTTCTTCAGCGACTCGTCGAGCTCCTTGAGCAGCTTCTTCTGGTGCTCGGTCAGCTTGACCGGCGTCTCGACGGCGATGTGGCAGTAGAGGTCACCGGGATAGCTGGAGCGCACGCCCTTGATGCCCTTGCCGCGCAGGCGGAAGGTCTTGCCGTGCTGCGTGCCTTCAGGCAACTCGATCTCGGCCTTGCCGCCGAGCGTGGGCACCTCGATGTTGCCGCCCAGGGCCGCCGTGATCATCGACACCGGCATCGTGCAGTGCAGGTCGTCGCCGTCGCGCTCGAAGATCTCGTGCTGCTTGATGCGGATCTCGATGTAGAGATCGCCCGCCGGCCCGCCATTCACGCCAGGCTCGCCATTGCCCGCGGAGCGGATGCGCATGCCCTCGTTGATGCCGGCCGGGATCTTGACCTCCAGCGTCTTCTGCTTCTTGACCTTGCCCTGGCCGTTGCAGGTCGTGCAGGGGTCGGGAATGATCTTGCCGCTGCCGTGGCAGTGCGGGCAGGTCTGCTGGATGCTGAAGAAGCCCTGGCGCATATGCACCGTGCCCGAGCCTTGACATGACCCGCAGGTCTTGGCACTGGTGCCGGGCTTGGCGCCGGTGCCGCCGCAGGTCTCGCAGCCTTCCCAGCTCGGGATGCGGATCTGCGTTTCCTTGCCGCGGGCGGCTTCCTCGAGCGTGATCTCCATCGCGTAGCTGAGGTCGCTGCCGCGGTAGACCTGCTGGCCGCCGCCCGCGCCACGGCGCTGGCCGCCCTGGCCACCGAAGATGTCGCCGAAGATGTCGCCGAAGGCCTCGGCAAAGCCACCGAAGCCTTCCGCGCCCGGGCCGCCGCGGCCGGCACCCATATTGGGGTCGACGCCGGCATGGCCGTACTGGTCATAGGCCGCGCGCTTCTGCGCGTCGGACAGCATCTCGTAGGCTTCCTTGCCTTCCTTGAAGCTCTCCTCGGCCTTCTTTGCACCCTCGCCCTGATTGCGGTCAGGGTGGTGCTTCATGGCCAGCTTGCGGTAGGCCTTCTTGATGTCTTCGTCGCTCGCGTTCTTGGCGACGCCGAGGACTTCGTAGTAATCGCGCTTGGACGCCATCGTCTTCTTTCAAGGGAAAAGCCCGAGGGCGCTATGAGGCGCTCCCGGGCTGTGAAGTCATCGAAGGATTACTTGTTGTCCTTGACTTCCTTGAACTCGGCATCAACGACATTGTCGTCGGCCGGGCGCTTCGCTTCGCCTTGCGGCGCGGCCTGCGGCTGCTCGGCGCCACCGGCACCGGCGGCTGCCGCTGCAGCGGCCTGCGCGCCCTGCTGGTCGGCGTAGATCTTCTCGCCCAGCTTCTGGCTGGCCGTCATCAGCTTCTCGGTCTTGGCCTCGATGTCGGCCTGGTCGTCACCCTTGATGGCTTCTTCCAGGTCCTTGGCCGCGGCCTCGATGGCTTCCTTCTCGGCGGCTTCGAGCTTGTCGCCATGCTCGCTCAGCGACTTGCGCACGCTGTGGACCATGCCGTCGGCCTGGTTGCGGGCCTGCACCAGCTCGACCTTCTTCTTGTCCTCGGCCGCGTTGGCTTCGGCGTCCTTCACCATCTTCTCGATCTCGGCTTCGGACAGGCCCGAGTTCGCCTTGATGGTGATCTTGTTTTCCTTGCCGGTGCCCTTGTCCTTGGCGCCGACGTGCAGGATGCCGTTGGCGTCGATGTCGAACGAGACCTCGATCTGCGGCGTGCCGCGCGGTGCCGGCGGGATGCCTTCGAGGTTGAACTCGCCCAGCGACTTGTTGGCCTGGGCCAGCTCGCGCTCGCCCTGGTAGACCTTGATGGTCACGGCCGGCTGGTTGTCGTCGGCGGTCGAGAAGGTCTGGCTGAACTTGGTCGGGATGGTCGTGTTCTTCTTGATCATCTTCGTCATCACGCCGCCCAGGGTTTCGATGCCCAGGCTCAGCGGGGTGACGTCCAGCAGCAGCACGTCCTTGCGCTCGCCGCCCAGGACCTGGCCCTGGATGGCGGCACCGACGGCCACGGCCTCGTCGGGGTTCACGTCACGGCGCGGTTCCTTGCCGAAGAACTCCTTGACCTTGTCCTGCACCTTGGGCATGCGGGTCATGCCGCCGACCAGGATGACGTCGTCGATGTCGCTCAGCGCCACGCCGGCGTCCTTGACCGCGGTGCGGCAAGGCGCAATCGTGCGCTCGATCAGCTCGTCAACCAAGGACTCCAGCTTGGCGCGGGTCAGCTTGACATTCAGGTGCTTCGGGCCGGTCGCGTCTGCCGTGATGTAGGGCAGGTTGACGTCGGTCTGCGACGAGTTGGACAGCTCGATCTTGGCCTTCTCGGCGGCTTCCTTCAGGCGCTGCAGGGCCAGCACGTCCTTGGTCAGGTCGACGCCTTGTTCCTTCTTGAACTCGGTGACGATGTAGTCAATGATGCGCTGGTCGAAGTCTTCACCGCCCAGGAAGGTGTCGCCGTTGGTCGACAGCACTTCGAACTGCATTTCGCCATCGACGTCGGCGATCTCGATGATGGACACGTCAAACGTGCCGCCGCCGAGGTCATAAACGGCGATCTTGCGGTCGCCCTTGCCGTGCTTGTCCAGGCCGAAGGCCAGTGCCGCGGCGGTGGGCTCGTTGATGATGCGCTTGACGTCCAGGCCGGCGATGCGGCCGGCGTCCTTGGTGGCCTGGCGCTGGGCGTCGTTGAAGTAGGCCGGCACCGTGATGACGGCCTCGGTCACTTCCTCGCCGAGGTAGTCCTCGGCGGTCTTCTTCATCTTGCGCAGCACTTCGGCCGAGACCTGGGGCGGCGCGAACTTCTTGCCGCGCACTTCCACCCAGGCGTCGCCGTTGTCGGCGGCGGCGATGGTGTAGGGCATCAGGTCGATGTCCTTCTGCACTTCCTTCTCGGCAAACTTGCGGCCGATCAGGCGCTTCACCGCGTAGAGCGTGTTCTTGGGGTTGGTGACCGACTGGCGCTTGGCGGAGGCGCCGACGAGGATCTCGCCGTCTTCCTGGTAGGCAATGATGGACGGCGTCGTGCGGGCACCTTCGGCGTTCTCGATGACGCGCGTGGTGTTGCCTTCCATGACGGCCACGCACGAATTCGTGGTGCCCAAGTCAATGCCGATGATCTTTCCCATTTGGAACTCCTGAAGATTTGTTGATGTTTTGGATTTGTGGATAACTTGCCGTCCTTCAAGGGCGGCAGGCTGTGAATTAGTGGGGACAGAGCATGTCGCTTCGCGCCAAGGTCGGTCCCCAGGTCATTAGCGAGGCGCCGAGACCGTCACCAGGGCCGGACGCAGCACGCGGTCGGCAATCAGGAAGCCCTTTTGCAGCACCGCGACGACCGTGTTGGCGTCCTGGGTCGGTGCCGGCACCACGGAGATGGCCTGGTGCTGGTGGGGGTCGAACTTGGCGCCCTGGCCGGGGTTGATCTCGACGACCTTGTTGCGCTCCAGCGCGCTGGACAGCTGGCGGCGCGTGGCATGGACGCCCTCGAGCACGGTCTCGACGCTGGCGCTGGGCGTGGCGATGGCCGCTTCCAGGCTGTCCATCACCGGCAGCATGGCCTCGGCAAAGGCTTCGACGGCGAACTTGCGGGCCTTGGCCACGTCTTCGTCCGCGCGGCGGCGGGCGTTTTCCGTCTCGGCCTTGGCGCGCAGATAGGCGTCGCTCATCTCGGCCAGGCGGCCTTCGAGCTCGGCAATCTTGATTTCGGGGTTCAGCTCGGCGGCCGTGGGGTCGGCAGCGCCGGCTGCGTCTTCGGGCAAGGGGTTTTCGGTCGTCATGGCAGAAAAGGGGGCAATCGCGTTGACATGGGCGCGATGGCCCTGGTTTCAAGAGGGGGAATTCAAAACGAATTATCCGGGTCAACCCGGATCTTCATCGTCCAGGGAGACGGACCATCGGTCCCAGTCTGCCAAGCGGCGCCGGTCCTGCTTTGTCGGACGACCCTGGCTGATGGTGTCAGCCGGCTCCGGCGCCAGGCGACGCGCCTCAGCTGCGGCCTCACGGGCCGTGATGCTGGCCTGGGTTTCGGCGTAGAGCGCCTGGGCCTGCGGTGCCGGGCCGCGCTGGTTGGAGAGGCCCTTGACCTCGACCTCGCGGTTGACGACGCCGATGCGCAGGCTGAGCAGGTCGCCCGCCTTCACATCGCGTGACGGCTTGACCGGCTGGCCGCCGATGCGCACTCGGCCCAGGTTGATCTCCTCGACGGCCAGCGCACGGGTCTTGTAGAAGCGCGCGGCCCAGAGCCATTTGTCCAGCCGCATGCTGGCGAGCGCTTCGCTCACTGCTCGGCTCCAGCAGCCAGGGCTCGTTGGCGTTGCAGGGCCAGGGTGTCGGGGTGGGGTGCTTCGGTGATCCAGCCCTGCAGATGGCGCTCGGCCACCTTGGCGAGGGCCTTGATGCCGGCCGGATGGTCGTTCAGGCAGGGGATGTAGGCAAAGCGCTGGCCGCCGGCCGCCAGGAAGGCGGCGCGCGCCTCCTGGTTGATCTCTTCCAGCGTCTCCAGGCAGTCGACGGAGAAGCCCGGGCAGATGACGTCCACGGTCTTGAGCCCGCCCTTGGCCAGCTTGACCAGCGTGGGTTCCGTGTAGGGCTCCAGCCACTTGGCCTTGCCGAAGCGGCTCTGGAAGGTGACTTGCCACTCGCCATCTTTCAGGCTCAGGGCTTCGGCCAGCAGGCGACCCGTCTTCAGGCATTCACAGTGGTAGGGGTCACCGAGATGCAGGGTGCGCTCGGGCATGCCGTGAAAGCTCATGACGAGCTTGTCGCCGCGGCCCTCGCGTTGCCAGTGTTCGCGCACGGTCTGGGCCAGGGCGGCGATATAGCCCAGCTCGTCGTGATAGCGGTTGATGAAGCGCAGCTCGGGCACATGCCGGGTCTGCAGCGCCCAGCGGGCGACGTCGTCGATGACGCTGGCCGTCGTTGCGCCCGAGTACTGCGGGTAGGCCGGCAGCACGAGGATGCGGCGTACGCCGTCACGCTTGAGCGCATCCAGCGTCGTGGCAATGGCCGGCTGGCCGTAGCGCATCGCCATGGCCACGCGCACACCGAGCCGCCCCTGCAGCAGCTTGGCCTGCTTCTCCGTCCAGACCTTGAGTGGCGAGCCTTCTGGCATCCAGACGGTGGCGTACTTGGCGGCGGACTTGGCCGGGCGCACGCGCAGGATGATGCCGTGCAGGATCAGCAGCCACAGCAGCCGCGGGATCTCGACGACGCGGGGGTCGGCCAGGAACTGGGCGAGGTAGCGGCGCAGGGCAGGTGCATCCGGCGCATCGGGTGTGCCGAGATTGCAGAACAGGACGGCAACGTCGGGGCCAGCAGGCGCGGCGCCGTGGCGCTGCGGCGGTTCGGGGAGAAACGGCATGTCAGTTGATCGATTTTGCGGGCCGAGCGCTGGGCCGCTCCCGAGCCGGCCCGGGATGGCGATGTGCTTGCCGGTCGAACCGGCAAGCATCGCCGTCCCCTCGGGGGACCGGCCAAGGTACGCCTTGGACGAGGGGCACCATGTCTTCAGCGCCTGGAGCGAGGTCCGCCAAAGGGCTGGGGCTCGGTGTCGTAGAAGTGCAGCACCTCGAAGCGCACGATGGGCGACTGGTCGTCGGTGGGCATGCCGCCCAGGCCGATGACGCCGCTGCCATGCAGGGTGCAGCTGCCACGCTTGAGGCTGAGCAGCTCGCCCGAGTCGCCAAAGCGCACATAGGTGCCGTTGTAGGACAGGTCGGTCAGCTCGAAGCTGCTGCCTTGCCAGTCAATGCGGGCATGCGAGCGCGACACACGGGCGTCGGTGATGCAGTAGGTGGCCTGCACGCTGCGGCCCAGCACGATGGGCATGGCACCGATGTCGAAGACGCGGTCCAGATCCTGCCAGATCAGACGCATGCCGTCCGGCTCGGTCGAACGCATGGGCTCGCCGAACTGCGTGGCGGTGTCGTCGGCGCTGACCAGCGGCGCGGCGTCCATGCGGTAGACATGCACGGGCTCGATACGGCCGCGCACGGAGATGCGGTCCAGGCTGCGGAAGCGCCCCTTGGACGCGTGGTGCAGGCCGGTCAGCACCTCGGCCGTGATGAGGATCTCGCCGTCGCCGGCATGGTCGATGAGGCGGGCCGCGACGTTGACGGCGTCGCCGAAGCAGTCACCGTTGAGCTCCACGACCTCGCCGCGTGCCAGCGCCACCTGCAGGCGCAGCGGCAGCAAGCCGGAGTGGTTCTGGCGGCGCGCGCGCTGCACGGTCCGTTCCAGCATTTCCTGCATGCGCTGGGCAGCGCGCACGCCGTCGCGCGGCGTCTCGAAGGCGGCCATCAGGCCGTCGCCCAGGGTCTTGATCAGCTGGCCGCCACTTTCCAGCACGGCTTCGCTGATCTGGCCCACGGTCTGGGTAACCATGCCACTGGCTTCGGCATTCCCGAGGGCCTCGTACAGCCCGGTGCTGCCGCGCAGGTCGGCAAAAAGGACGGTGCGCTCGCGGATCGCGGTCATGTGAGCAGTTTATCGGCGTAAAAAAGGCCGGGTGTAGCCGGCCTTAGGGAAGTCGCACGCAGCTTGTGCCCAGCCTCGCTGCGCGAGTCAGGGCGCAAGTTGCATTGCCGCTGCGCGGCAGTTCGCTGAAGCGAACCACGCATCCGGCCAACCTTTACAGGTTATCCAGATACGTGCGCAACTTGTCACTGCGGCTCGGGTGCTTGAGCTTGCGGATCGCCTTGGCCTCGATCTGGCGGATGCGTTCACGCGTGACGTCGAACTGCTTGCCGACTTCTTCCAGCGTGTGGTCGCTCTGCATCTCGATACCGAAGCGCATGCGCAGCACCTTGGCTTCGCGCGGGGTCAGGCTGTCGAGGATGTCCTTCACCACGTCGCGCAGGCCGGCCTGCATCGCGGCCTCGATGGGCGCCGTGTTGTTGGTGTCCTCGATGAAGTCGCCCAGGTGGCTGTCGTCGTCGTCGCCGATCGGCGTCTCCATGGAGATCGGCTCCTTGGCGATCTTCATGATCTTGCGGATCTTGTCTTCCGGGATCTCCATCTTCTCGGCCAGCGTCGGGGCGTCCGGCTCGTAGCCGAACTCCTGCAAGTGCTGGCGCGAGATGCGGTTCATCTTGTTGATCGTCTCGATCATGTGAACCGGGATGCGGATGGTGCGGGCCTGGTCGGCGATGGAGCGCGTGATGGCCTGGCGGATCCACCACGTGGCATACGTCGAGAACTTGTAGCCGCGGCGGTATTCGAACTTGTCCACCGCCTTCATCAGGCCGATATTGCCTTCCTGGATCAGGTCCAGGAACTGCAGGCCGCGGTTGGTGTACTTCTTGGCGATGGAGATCACGAGGCGCAGGTTGGCCTCGATCATTTCCTTCTTCGCATCACGAGAGGCCTTTTCGCCCTCGTTCATCTTCTTGTTGATGTCCTTCAGATCGTCCAGCGGCACCACGGCCTTGGCCTGGATGTCGGTCAGCTTCTGCTGCAGTTCCTGCACCGGCGGCAGGTTGCGGGCGAGGATGACGCTGTAGGGCTTGCCGGCCGCGACTTCCTTTTCGGCCCACTTCAGGTTCAGCACATTGGGCGGGAAGGTCTTGATGAAGTGCTCTTGCGGCATGCCGCACTTGTCCACCACGATCTTGCGCAGTTCGCGCTCGTAGCGGCGCACGTCGTCGACCTGGCTGCGCAGGATGTCGCACAGCTTCTCGATGGTCTTGACCGTGAAGCGGATGGTCATCAGCTCCTGGCTGATGGCTTGCTGGGCCTTGTTGTAAGGGATCGACTTGTAGCCGTCCTTCTCGAAAGCCTTGCGCATCTTGTCGAAGGCAGCGGACATCGAGTCCAGCTTCACCAGCGCGGCGTTCTTCAGCTCTTCGAGCTTTTTGGTCAGGGCCTTGGAGCCGCCGTTGCCGTCGTCGTCGTCTTCCTCGTCGAACTCGTCGAAGTCTTCTTCGGCCACGTAGTCGTCGGCCTCGTCTTCGGCCACGAAGCCGTCAACGACGTCGGAGATCTGCATCTCGCCGGCGCGGATCTTGGTGGCGAACTCGAGGATGTGGGCGATGGTCGTCGGCGAGGCCGAGATCGCCAGCATCATGGCCTGCAGGCCGCCTTCGATGCGCTTGGCGATTTCGATTTCGCCTTCACGGGTCAGCAGCTCGACCGTGCCCATTTCGCGCATATACATGCGCACCGGGTCGGTCGTGCGGCCGAATTCGGAGTCCACCGTCGACAGCGCGGCTTCGGCGGCTTCTTCGGCTTCTTCTTCGGTCGACGTGGCGGTCGTGTTGCCCTGGATCAGCAGCGTGGCGGCGTCGGGCGCCTGCTCGTAGACCGCGATGCCCATGTCGTTGAGCATGGAGATGATGGCCTCGAGGATTTCCTCGCTGACCAGCTTCTCGGGCAAGTGGTCGTTGATTTCCTGGTGCGTCAGGAAACCACGCGTCTTGCCCATCTTGATGAGGGTCTTCAGCTCGCTGCGGCGCTTGTGGGCTTCCTCTTCGGTCAGCGCGGTCTCTTCAAGACCGAACTCACGCATCAGCGCGCGCTCCTTGGCGCGGCTGACCTTCATGCGCAGCGGCTTGGCCTTGACGGTTTCCTCCTCGACCGCGGCCGTCTCTTCGACGGCCTCGGGCTCTTCGCCTTCGATTTCGGCGTCGATGTCGGAGAAGTCTTCCTCGTCCTCGGCTTCCTTCTTGCCGCCGACCTTCTTGGTCTCGGTCGCCGCCTTGGGCTTGCGACCGCGCTTGGGCTTGTCCTCTTCAGCCACGGCGGCCTTGGCCGTCTTCGTGGCAGGCTTGGCCGCGGCCGCCTTGGTGGTCTTGGCGGGCGCCTCGGCTGCAGCCTTCACGGCCGTCTTTTTCTTGAGCTCCTCGGCTGGAGCGGGGCTGGCCTTGGGCGCGGTCTTCTTGGCGGTCATGCAGGTCCTTCGTGTTTGCGCGGTCAATTCTGAAATGCAGCAGCCACCGCGGCCGGCCCGGGCTCGATCGCAAAACCGGCGGGGCAGGGGGCGGTGGCTTTCGTCGCCAGGTATCAACCGGATATCGGCCGAGGGACCCAGGCGTGGCGCGAACAAGCTGGCGTGATCGTTTGGTGTGCAGAGGTGGCGGGTGAGTTGGCCTTTAAAACCCCTTGGGTCTTGCCCGTTGGGTTGCCCAGTGTCGCTGGGTGGCCGGGGTCCGGCATCTCTCTGCCGTCACTCTTGTTGACGCGCGCGGAAAACACAAGATTATCAGCGATCCGCAGCCAAATTGCAAAACGGTGACAGGTAAACCCGTATTCAGGCCGCCTGAGCCCCGCCGCCCTTGAACTCGTCGGCACGGGCGCGGAGCTGCCGGTAGCGCAGGCGGTCGGCCTCGCTGAGGGAGGGTTGCGCCAGCAAGCTGGCGATTTCGGCGTCGATCTGGTCGCGCCTGAGCTTGGTCAGCGCTGCCGTCAATTCCTTCGCCGGGGTGGCGTCGGCGCCCAGGTCGTGAACCGGGTGGATGACCTGGGCGGCGCGCGCGCCCAGCCCGGCCTCGGCCAGGCCCACCTCGATGGCGGCCCAGGGCGTCGAGCCGTGGTGTGTCAGCTGTCGCTCCAGCCATTGGATGAGCTCGCCGTGCAGGCCGGGCAGGTCATGCAGCAGCGCACGGTCCTCGTCGGCCAGCGTCTCCCAGAGCTCGCTGTGCTGCAGCAGCAGGCGGGTGGCGTGGTCGGTGGCCGTCGCCGGTGCGGCCCGCGGGCCTGCCGGGCGCTCCTCGGCGTCCCGGCGGGATTTCCAGTCGCCCTTGCCCTTCCATTCACCTTTGGGCTTCCATTCGCCCTTGGGTTGCCAACGCGGCTTTTCCGCCGGGGCGCCTGCTTCGGCGGCGGGTGCGGCGGCTGGGGCCGGCTCGCCCAGCCACAGCGCCTGCAGCTCGGCTTCCGGCATCTGGCCCTGGCGCGCCAGTTCGCCCAGCAGTTGCCGGCGCAGCAGACTGTCGGGCAACAGGTTCCACAGCGGGCGCGCCTGGTTGAGCATGCGGGCCCGCCCCTCGGGCGTACCGAGATCGCAACCCTCGCCCGCCACGGTGACCAACTGCCGCGACAGCGGGACAGCCGTCTCGATGCAACGCTCGAAGGCCTCGGCGCCCAGTTCGCGGACGTAGGAGTCGGGGTCGTGCTCGGGCGGCAGGAACAGGAACTTGACCGTTCGCGTCTCGGTCGCATGGGGCAGGGCGGCCTCCAGAGCGCGCCCGGCAGCGCGCCGGCCGGCGGCGTCGCCATCGAAACTGAAGACGACGGACTCGGTGTGCCGGAAGAGCTTGTGCACATGGTCGGCCGTGCAGGCCGTGCCGAGCGTCGCGACGGCGTTGCCGATGCCGTGCTGAGCCAGGGCGACGACGTCCATATAGCCCTCGACGACGAGGGCGTGGCCGCGCTGGCGGATGGCCTGGCGGCCCTCGAAGAGGCCGTAGAGCTCGCGGCCCTTGACGAAGACGGGCGTCTCGGGCGAGTTCAGGTATTTGGGCTCGCCCTTGTCCAGCACGCGGCCGCCGAAGCCGATGACCTCCCCCTGCACGTTGCGGATGGGGAACATGACGCGGTCGCGGAAGCGGTCGTAGCGCTTGGCGTCCTGGCCGGGCTCGGCCTCTGGCGTGATGACGAGGCCGGACTCGACGAGCTGGGGATCGTCATAGCTCGGGAATCCGCTGGCCAGCGAACGCCAGCCCTCGGGGGCATAGCCCAGGCCGAAGCGGGCGGCGATCTGGCCCGTCAGGCCGCGACCCTTCAGGTAGTTGACGGCCCGCTCGGATTCGCGCAGCTTGGCCTTGTAGAAGTCCGCGGCATGGGCGAGCACATCCGTCAGGCTCTGCTGCCTGGCCTTCTCGGCCTTGGCGCGTTCGCGCTGCTCGGGGCTGCGCTCGTCCTGCGGCACCTGCATGCCGACCTGCTGGGCCAGGTCTTCCACGGCCTCGACGAAGGTGGCGGCCGTGTGCTCCATCAGGAAGCCGATGGCATTGCCATGCACGCCGCAGCCGAAGCAGTGGTAGGTCTGGCGGATCGAATTGACGTTGAAGCTCGGCGACTTCTCGCCATGGAAGGGGCACAAGCCCTTGTGGTTGGCGCCGGCCTTCTTCAGTTCGACGTGGCGGCCCACCACCTCGATGATGTCGACGCGGGCGAGCAGATCCTGGATGAAGCCTTGGGGTATCACCCCGAGAGTTTAAAGATTCGCCTGCGAGGGGCTGCGCAGCTGGGCGATCCAGTCGCTTTTGCCGAAGGTCTGCATCCAGCCCGGCAGGGCCGACGCCGGCATGGCCGCAGCGATGCCGTTGCCCTGGCCGAGGCGGCAGCCCAGGCGCAGCAGCTCCCGCGCGTGGGCGCGGCTCTCGACGCCCTTGGCGAGCACGGCGCAGCCGATGTTGCGCGCCAGGCCGATGACGCCTTCCACCAGCGACAGATCCTGGGCGTCGCCCAGCATGCCCTGCACATAGCTGCGGTCGAGCTTGAGGGTGTCGACGGCCAGGCGCTTGAGTGAACCCAGGCGCGAGTAGCCGGCGCCGAAGTCGTCCAGCGCGATGCCGACGCCCAGGCCCAGGCAGCGCTGGATGAGCGCCTGCGTGGCGACCGTCTCGGCCAGCGCGTCGGACTCCAGCACGTCCAGGTGCAGCAGGTGGGCAACCTCGGGCGACTGGCGCTGGATGAGCTCCTGCAGACGCTGCGGGAAGTCGTGGCGGCGCAGCTGGCGGGCGCCGACGTTGACGCTGATCGGCAGGCCCTTGCCGTCGTTGACGCCCGCCCGCAGCCAGGCCGTCGCCTGGGCCAGGGCCTGCTCGATGACCCAGTCGCCGATCTGCACGGCCAGGCCGGTCGTCTCGACGACGGGCAGGAAATGCGCCGGCGCCAGCAGGCCGCGCTCGGGGTGCTGCCAGCGCAGCAGCGCCTCGACGCCCACGACCTGGCCCGTGCGCAGGTCGATCTGGGGTTGGTAGTGCAGCTGCAGTTCGTTGCCGTCCAGCGCCTTCTGCAGGCGGGCCACGGCAATCAGGCCGGCCTCGTCGCGCTGGTCCAGCGTCGGGTCATGGAACTGGATGCCGCCGCGGCCAGCATGCTTGGCGCGGTAGAGGGCATGGCCGGCGTGGCGCAGCAGCGTCTCGGGGTCGGCATCGTCCTGGGGGTAGACGGTGGCGCCCATGCTGGCGCCGATCTCGATGGCCAGGCCGCTGCCGACACGGTTCTCGCGAATCGCCACCGGCGTGGAGAGCACGGCCAGCAGGCGGTCGGAGGCGCGCTGCGCTTCCTCGGGTGTCTGCACGCGCATCAGCACGGCGAACTCGTCGCCATGCAGGCGGGCCAGCTGGTCGGCGGTGTCCGGCGCGTCGCCGCGCGAGCCGCGCAGCGTGGCCTGCAGCCGGCCGCTGAGCTGCAGCAGCACGGCGTCGGCAAGGAGCTGGCCGTGTTCGGCATTGACGCGGGCGAACTCGTCCAGGTCGATCAGCGCGACGACCAGCTTGAAGCCGTCGCGGTTGGCGGCGCCCAGGGCCTGGTGCAGGCGGCGCATGAATTCGTCGCGGTTGGGCAGGCCGGTGGCGACGTCAAAGCGCAGGCTGCGCCGCAACTGGTCCTGCTGGCGCAGGCTCTCGCCCAGATCGGTCAGGCTCAGCAGCCGCCAGCGCGGGCTGACGCCTTCGGGCTCCGGCACGGGGCTGAGCTTGGCGGCGAAGACATGCTGGCCGCCGTCGTCCAGCTCGGCTTGCAGCTGGCCCGCCCACGACAGGCCGTCGTTCAGCGCGGCCTGCAACTCGGCGGCTTCATGGCCGCTGCGCTGCAGATTGGCGATGCTGAGCGGCGCCGCCGGCCGGCCGATGAGGGTTTCGCGCGAAGCATGCAGGATGTCGCAATAGGCGGCGTTCACCTCGACGATGCGCCACTGCGTGTCGATGATGGCGAGGCCCTCGCTGGCCTGCTGGAAGAGCGTGGCCGACAGGCGTTCACGCTCTTCGGCCGTGTGACGCCAGCTGACGTCGGCCAGCGTGGCGATCAGGCCCCGGGCGCGCCCGCGGCGGTCGCGCAGCGGCACATGGGCCTGCAGCTCATGCCAGCGCCAGTCGCCGCCGTCTGCCGCCAGACGCAGCGACAGGGCGAGCTGCTTGCGCTGCGGGTCGCCCAGCAGCTCGCGCAGTGCGCGCCGCAGGGGCTCGCGGTCGCGCGGGTGGGCCAGGCCGACCCAGTCAAGCGGCGCACTGCCGGCCGCGGTGCCGTCGACCGGCGTTGTCAGGGCCTGCCAGCGCGCCGACGCGTGGCGGCGGCCCTCGGGCAGGCGCCACTCGGCCAGGGCCAGGCCCTGGGCATCGAGGGCGCTGCGCCAGCCGTCGCGGTCGCGCAGCTGGTGGTGGCTCAGCGCAATCAGCAGCAGGGGCAGCAGCGCCAGTCCGGCCCCCAGGGCGTAGGCGGCCAGCGTGGGCGGCGCGCCAATGGCCCACAGGCCCAGCAGCGCAGCGCCCAGCACGGCGTTGGTGCGCGGCGCGGCCTGCAGGGCGTGAAGGCAGAGCAGCAGATGCGGCAGCAGCAGCAGCGCGCCGGGCTCGGGCAGCCAGATCAGGCCCGCCTGGGCGATGGCGGCGGCGGCCGCCAGCAGACGGGCGGTCCAGCGCCCGCCGCGGCGTGGCCGTTGGGTGCTGGCCTGCATCGTCGTGCCCGCGCTGAGCAGCGCCAGTCCCCAGGCGGCGGCCAGTTCCAGGGCGCCAGCGGTGGCGCCTCGCCAGCTCAGCCCGGCGGCCATCAGGGCCGCGAGCGCAAAAACGCCAGCCAGGGCCGGCGCCCCGAGGCCAGCCAGCAAGCCGAAAAGCAGCACTTCCCGGCGACCGCTGAGCCGACCGGTCAGGCGCTGTCGGCGCAGCAGCGTGCGGTTCAGCGTGATGGCCAGCAGCGGCAGTGCCAGGGCCGTCAGCATGGGAGCGGAGAGCAGCAGGTCCAGGGCCGCGGCCGGGTCGGCGGGCGAGCGCACCAGCAGGGGCAGCCCCCCGCCCAGCAGCAGGCCGGCCATGACCAGGGGCAGCACCCAGGCGCTCAGCCGCCACAGCGCCAGCAGACCGAGGGCCGCCAGCAGCATGGGCAGCAGCAGGTCCTGGGCCGGCATGGCCGCGGCGGGCTGGGGAATGCGCAGCAAGGGCGGCAGCGCGTCGGCCGACAAGCCCCAGGCGGTGACCAACCCACCCCCCAGGCCGGCCAGCGCGGCCAGGGCGACGCGGCGCAGACGGCGCCAGCCACGCCGGTCATGGATGCGACGCGGGCCGGGCGGCAATGTCGTCGAGGGCGGCGCCTGGACGCTCAGGTCGGGCGCCTGGCCGTCGGCGAATTCCGGGGCACCGGAATGCAGGTCCATCGTCAAGCCTCAGGCGCACATACCCAGGCCGGCGCGCGCGAACCCGGCGCTGGCTGGGTGATTGGGCGGCAATGGCTGGGCATGGGTGCAATCTCGTTCCCGCCACGGCGTGGCAACCCTGGGAGAAACCCCTGGGGTTGGCGCGCGGACAGCGTGACGAAAGGCATGGCGCAGTTTAGGTGGCAGCGTCGCCAGAAAAGAAAAGGGCCATCCCGTAGATGGATGGCCCTGCTGGTGGCGCGCCGCAACGGCGCGCAAAACCTGAATCTGTACAAAACCGGCGCTCGGAACGGCGCCGGGAATCTTTTGTCAGACGGCGAAATCGGTCAGCTTGGCGCCGCCGGCGACGGCCGCCTTCAGCCATTTGGGCTGCAGACCGCGGCCGCTCCAGGTTTCGCCGGTGGCCTGGTTGCGATACTTGGCCGCCACCTTGGACACCTTGACCGGCTTGGGGGTGCGCATGCTGAGGTCGGCCACCGACAGGCCATATTCGCTCATCAGGGATTTCACCTTGGCCACCGCTTCGCTGCGTTCGCGGTCCTTGGTTTGGCTGATCTGGTGATCGAGTGCCTCGCGTTGGGCCAGGAGTTCTTTCAGGGTGGACATGCTGCTATTCCTCTTGCGATTTGAGCGGGGAGACTCGCGGCATTGGCTGCCGCGGCCTCGGAGCCTTCGGGCCGGCTGACCGCGAGTATCTCCGTGAACGAATTAAATCGCGACGGGTGGCATGAATGCAAGGGTTTTCGTTGGCAGCCTGCGACGAGTTTCTCTCGGGTTCGGGTTAATTGCCCATTTGGCGCCTTCGAGCAGCGTTCCCGCCATGGGTGCAGTCTCTGAAACTGAAACAGAAAGGGCCGGCGACTGACGTCCCGGCCCTGCGCATATGCCGACTGATTTGCGCTTATTCGCTGGGCGGCACGTAGCCGGCCACCGCTTCGGCACCTGTGCCGAAGAAAAACTGTTGGTGCGGCTCACTTGGCCTTTGTCCAAATGAGCCCGCCCCCCAATTCTTCATTCGCTGCGCTCAAGCCGGTGGCGGGACGTAGCCCGCCACCGCTTCGGCACCCGTGCCGAAGAAGAATTGTTCAGCCTGACGCATCAAGTATTGGCGGGCGCGCAGGTCGGCGAGGTTGAGGCGATTTTCATTGACCAGCATGGTCTGATGCTTCATCCAGGCGGCCCAGGCTTCCTTGCTGACGTTTTCCCAAACCTTCTTGCCGAGTTCGGTGTGAGCCGGGTAGGGCGGGAAGTCCAGCCCTTCGGCTTCCTTCTTCAGATAGGCGCATTGGACGACGCGGGGCATGGTGGACTCCTACAAACACGAGAAATGGGAAACGGCCGGCACTTTAGCGCGCGGGCCGTTGGGGTGAGCCCGGCGGGGCTTAGTTGAATCGTTTGACCAGCACGAGGGAGCGCCGATCCCAGTTGTATTTGCGCTTGCGCTCTTCAGGCAGCCATTCGGGATCCATCTGCTGGAAGCCGCGCTTGATGAACCAGTGCATGGTGCGTGTCGTCAGCACGAAGATGCTGTCCAGGCCCATGGCCTTGGCGCGTTGCTCGATTCTTTTCAGCAGCCGGTCGCCGTCCCCCTGACCCTGCACTTCGCTGGATACCGTCAGCGCGGCCATTTCGGCGGTGCGGGCCTCGACGTAGGGGTAGAGGGCCGCGCAGCCGAAGATGACGCCGTCGTGCTCGATGACGGTGTAAAGCTCGGCGTCACGCTCGATCTCGGTACGGCTGCGCTTGACCAGCGTGCCGTCACGCTCGAAGGGCTCGATGAGCTGGATGATGCCGGCCACGTCGTCCGCGCTGGCCTCGCGCAGGCTCTCCAGCTTTTCGTCGACGACCATGGTGCCGATGCCGTCGTGGGTGTAGACCTCCTGCAGCAGGGCGCCATCGACGGCGAACGGGATGATGTGGGAACGTTCCACGCCGGCACGGCAGGCCTCGGCGCAGTGGCGCAGATAGAAGGCGACGTCGGTGGGCTCGGGCGTCGCGCTGGCCTTGGCCAGCATGCGGTCGGCGTCGGCCACGGCCAGCTCGGTGTCGATGGGGCTGTCCGGGTCGTCCGGGTTCTCGGGTACGCCATCGACCTCGCAGACAAACAGCAGCTTGTCGGCCTGCAGCGCGATGGCCGTGGATGTGGCTACGTCCTCCATGCTCAGGTTGAAGGCCTCGCCGGTGGGCGAGAAGCCGAAGGGAGACAGCAGCACGATGGCGCCGATGTCCATGGCACGTTGGATGGCGGCGGCGTCGACCTTGCGCACCAGGCCGGAATGCTGGAAGTCCACGCCGTCGACGATGCCGACCGGCCGGGCGGTCAGGAAGTTGCCCGAGACGACGCGCACCGTGGCATTGGCCATGGGCGTGTTGGGCAGGCCCTGGCTGAAGGCCGCCTCGATCTCGAAGCGCAGCTGACCGGCGGCCTCCTGGGCGCAGTCCAGGGCGACGGCATCGGTGATGCGGCGGCCGTGGCTGTAGCGCGGCACCTGGCCCTTGGCGATCAATTGCTCGTTGACCTGGGGGCGGAAACCATGGACGAGGACGATCTTGATGCCCATGGCGTGCAGGATGGACAGGTCCTGCACGAAGGCGTTCAGCTTGCCGGCGGCGACCAGCTCGCCCGGCATGCCGACGACGAAGGTCTCGCCGCGGTAGGCATGGATATAGGGCGCCACGGCGCGAAACCAGGGCACGAAGGTATGGGGAAAGACAAGACCGGTCATGGCCGAATTGTCGCCCGTGACTCGGGTCACTTGACGCTGTCATATCCGGCTCCGAGGATCGCCGTTTCACCACCGGAGACCGCGATGAAGGACTATCAAGACGTCTACATGACTCCAGGCGCCTTCAGCTGGAACGAGTTGGGCACACCCAACCCCAAGGCCGCCTGCGAGTACTACGGCAGCCTGTTCGGCTGGACCTTCGACACGATGAATATGGGGCAGGGCGACTATCACGTCATCAAGGTCGGCGAAGTCGCGGTGGGCGGGGTCATGACGCCGCCGGCACCCGGCCCCGCGATGTGGGGCGCCTACGTCACCGTCGAGAACTGCGACGCCACGGTCGAGAAGGCCAAGAGCCTGGGCGGCACGGTCTGCGCCGGGCCCTTCGACATCCCCACCATCGGTCGCATGGCCGTGCTGCAGGACCCCCAGGGTGCCGTCGTCCAGGTCATCAGCTACTTCCCGCGGACCGAGTGACGCTCTGCGGGACAATCCCGCCGCAATGAATTCTGAAACGTCCGAGAGCCGGTTGCCTCAACCGGCTCTTTCCATTTCCTTTCCCGAATCGCTGCCCGTCTCGGCGCGGCGCGATGAGATCGCCGCTGCGATGGCCGAGCACCAGGTCGTCATCGTCTGTGGCGAGACCGGCTCCGGCAAGACCACCCAGCTGCCCAAGATCGCGCTGGCGATGGGCCGTGGGCGCCTCAACGGTGGCGGCCTGATCGGCCACACCCAGCCGCGGCGCATTGCCGCCAGCAGCGTCGCCAAGCGCATTGCCGAGGAACTGAAGACGCCGCTGGGCGAGGTCGTCGGCTACAAGGTCCGCTTCCAGGACCGGCTGGCCAAGACCGCCTCGGTCAAGCTGATGACCGACGGCATCCTGCTGGCCGAGACGCAGAGCGATCCGCTGCTCAAGGCCTACGACACCATCATCATCGACGAGGCCCATGAGCGCAGCCTCAACATCGACTTCCTGCTCGGCTATCTGCGCGAGCTGCTGCCGCGCCGGCCCGACCTGAAGATCGTCGTCACGTCGGCCACCATCGACGCCGACCGCTTCGCCAAGCATTTCGAGTCCAGCAAAGGCCCGGCGCCAGTGCTGATGGTGTCGGGGCGTCTCTACCCGGTGGAGCAGCGCTACCGGCCCTTCGAGGAAAGCCGCGAGTACGACCTCAACAACGCCATCACCGACGCGGTGGACGAGTTGTGGCGCGAGGGCGGTGGCGACGTGCTGGTCTTCCTGCCCGGCGAGCGCGAGATCCGCGAGGCGGCCGAGGCGCTGCGCAAGCACCACCCGCCCGGCGTGGACGTGCTGCCGCTGTTCGCGCGGCTGTCGCCGGCCGAGCAGGACAAGGTGTTCGAGCCGCACGGCCAGCGCCGCATCGTGCTGGCCACCAATGTGGCCGAGACCTCGCTGACGGTGCCGGGCATCCGCTACGTCATCGACCCGGGCCTGGCGCGGGTCAAGCGCTACAGCTACCGCAACAAGGTCGAGCAGCTGCTGATCGAGCCGATCAGCCAGGCGGCCAGCAACCAGCGCGCAGGCCGCTGCGGCCGCGTGTCCAACGGCATCTGCATCCGTCTCTACAGCGAGAAGGAATTCAACGAGCGGCCCAAGTTCACCGACCCGGAAATCCTGCGCTCGTCCCTGGCCGGCGTCATCCTGCGCATGAAGGCCCTGCACCTGGGCGAGGTCGAGCGCTTCCCCTTCCTGGAGCCGCCTCGCCCGAAGGCGATCGCCGACGGCTACCAGCTGCTGGCGGAACTCGGCGCGACCGATGACGACAACGAGCTGACGCCACTGGGCAAGGAACTGTCGCGCCTGCCGCTGGACCCGCGCGTGGGTCGCATGATCCTGGAAGCCAAGACGCGCGAGGCGCTGACGGAGGTGCTGGTCATCGCCTCGGCGCTGAGCGGCCAGGACGTGCGCGACCGGCCCATGGAAGCGGCCCAGGCCGCCGACGAGAAGCACAAGAAGTTCGACGATGAGAAGAGCGAGTTCAGCGGCTATCTGAAGCTGTGGAAATGGCTGGAAGAGAGCAAGGGCGGTGGTACCGAGCACAAGCTGTCCAACCGTCGCTACGAGCAGTTGCTGCGCGAGAACTTCGTCAGCATCCGCCGCGTGCGCGAATGGCGCGACGTGCATTCGCAACTGCTCACCGTCGTCACCGAGCACGGCTGGCGTTTGAACCAGAGCCCCGCCACCTACGAGCAGCTCCACCTGTCCATGCTGGCCGGGCTGCTGGGCAATATCGGCCAGAAGAGCGACGACGAGGACTGGTATCTCGGCGCGCGCGGCATCAAGTTCTACCGCCACCCCGGCGCCCACCTGAGCAAGAAGCCTGGCCGCTGGATCGTGGCCGCCGAGCTGGTCGACACCTCGCGCCTCTACGGCCGCGGCATCGCCAACATCGAGCCGCAGTGGCTGCCGCCCATCGCCGGCCACCTGATCAAGACCCAGCTGCTGGAGCCGCACTGGGAGAAGAAGGCCGCCGAGGTCGTGGCGCTCGAGCGCGCGACGCTGTACGGCATCGTGCTGTACAGCAACAAGCGTGTGAACTTCGGCCGCGTCGACCCCAAGGCGGCGCGCGAGATCTTCATTCGCGAGGGCCTGGTCAACGACGACCTGCCGGACGAGCTCGTGCGGCAGCTGCCCTTCCTCGGCCACAACCGCCGCCAGATCGCCAAGGTCGAGGCGCTGGAGCACAAGTCGCGCCGCCAGGACGTGCTGGTGGACGACGAGCTGATCTACGCCTTCTACGACGACAAGCTGCCGGCCCATGTGTTCTCGGGCGCCACGCTGCTGAAGTGGTGGCGCGAGGCCAGCAAGTCCAACGACAAGCTCCTGCAGCTCAGCCAGGACGAGCTGATGCGCCACGAGGCCTCTGGCGTCACCAGCGAGGCCTTCCCCAAGGTCATCCGCCTGGGCGGTGTGGACTGTGCGGCGACCTATCTGCACCAGCCGGGCGACGCCCGCGACGGCCTGACGGTGACCGTGCCCATCTTTGCGTTGAACCAGGTCAGCGAGGAGCGCGCCGAATGGCTGGTGCCCGGCATGCTGGCGCAGAAGGTGACGGCGCTGCTGAAGAGCCTGCACCAGAAGCCGCGCGCCCGCCTCACGCCGCTGCCGGACTTCGTGGCCGAGTTCATCGAGCTGCAGCCCTTCTGCCAGGGTGGTCTGGTGGACACGCTGCTCAGGGCCGTGAGGGACCGCAGCCAGATTGCCGTGCAGCGCAACGACTTCAAGCTGGAGCTGCTGGCGCCCCATCTGTTCATGAACTTCCGCGTGGTGGACGAGCATGGCCGCCAACTGGGGCAAGGCCGCCAGCTCGCCGCGCTGAAGGCCGAGCTGGGTGGGCAGGCGCGGTCGGCCTTCCAGGCACTGGCGGCCTTGAAGCTGCCGGCGGCGGAGCCGGCTCCGCAGCCTCAACCCGAGCGCGGCGTCCGCGCCGAGATCGTCAAGCCCGTGGCGCCGGCGCGTGATGCCAGCCAGAGCTATACAGACTGGACCTTTGGCGAGCTCCCCGAGCTGCTGGAGGTGCGCAAGGGCGGCCAGACGCTGATCGGCTTCCCGGCCTTGATCGACAAGGGCAACGCGGTCGAGATCGAGGTCTTTGACGAGCCCGAGGTGGCGGCCGCCAGGCACCGTGCCGGCCTGCGCCGCCTGATCGCGCTGCAGCTCAAGGAGCCGCTGAAGTTCCTCGAGAAGAACATCCCCGACCTGCAGCGCATGTCGGTGCTCTATATGGGTCTGGGTACGGCCGAGGACCTGCGTGACCAGATCATCGGCGTGGCCCTGGACCGCGCCTTCCTGGCCGACCCGCTGCCAACTGATCCGATCAGCTTCAAGAAGCGCATCGAGGAGGGCCGCAGCCGGCTCAACCTCATTGCCCAGGAAGTCGCCCGCGCCGTGCATGCCGTGCTGCAGGAGCTGGCCAACGCGACTCGCAAGCTCAAGGACTCGCGTCCGGCCAAGGAGGTCGGCGACGACGTCACGGCCCAGCTGCAGCGCCTGGTGCCCAAGCGCTTTGCGCTGGACACGCCCTGGAGCCAGCTGCAACACCTGCCCCGCTACCTCAAGGCCATCACGACGCGCCTGGACAAGTTGCGGACCGACCCGCTGCGCGACACCAAGCTGATGAGCGAGGTCAAGCCGCTGGAGCAACGCTACACACGCCGCGTCGCCGAGCTCAAGGGCGTGCGGGATGCGCGGCTGGACGACTTCCGCTGGCAGCTGGAGGAGTTGCGCGTCAGCCTGTTTGCGCAGGAATTGCGCACGCCGCAGCCGGTCAGCGTGAAGCGGTTGGACAAAGTGTGGAGTCAGCTGACAAGCTGAGAGATCGCGGCGAATGCCTACGCTCGCGGCTTGGCGACGGTGTAAAAGCGACGAGGTCCTGGTTCGAAGCGTGAGCTGCTGCACGCAAGACCCGGACTGCCGAGGAAATCCGTCGCATTTCGACGCTTGCCTGCAAGCTGGACACTTCTAGCCTGGAGTCCAATGCAGGGACACCATCTGTTACAGCCTGCCCACGTCCACCGTGCCTGAAACCAGCCCTGCCGCCCCACCGCTGAAAGCTTTTGGCCGCTTCGAGTTGCGCGCGCTGTTGTCCAAGAGCGCACGCAGCCTGATCTGGCGCGTCTTCGACAGCCGCCATGGCCAGGAACTGATGCTGTGCATGCCGCGGGACAAGCCCAACAGCGCGGCGGCCCTGGAGCACTGGCTGCGCATGGCCCAGGGGGCCGAGCGCGTGCAACACCCCAACCTCGCGCCGCCCTTCGAGATCGGCCAGGTCGAGAACTGGCCCTATGTGGCCTACGACCGCGCGCTGGGCGAGACGCTGGACGAGCGCCTGGCCCGCCAGGCCGCGCCGCTGCCGATCGACGGCGCCGGCTGGGTGGCCCAATTGCTGGAAGGCCTGGCCTTTGCCCACGAGGCCGGCCACGCCCACCGCGACATCCAGATGGCCAGCCTCGTCATCGACGCCAGCGACAAGGTGCGGCTCGTCGGCCTCGAAGTCGCGCAGGAGGTCTTCCCTGCAACGGCGGACTTCAATGCCGTGACCCGTCGCGCCGTGCGCGAGTCGGCCGAGGAGGACGTGCTCTGCGTCGGCCTGCTGCTCAACCGCATCCTCAGCGGCAAGCCGGTGCTGGAGGAGAACGATCTGCAGCATGTCGTGCAGCAGATGCAGCCCGTCGGCCGCGAGATGGTGCGCCTGGGCTGGGAGACGCCCCATCCCATCCCCGACCCGCTGCGCGCCATCTGCAACCGTGCCACCGACCGCCAGTTGCGCCAGCGCTACCACCTCGCCCGCAGCTTCTGGCGCGCGCTGGACGGCTGGCGCACCTCGGCTGCGCACGACAGTGGCGGCCCCGTGGCACTGTTGATGGACAAGCTGCAGCGCGTCGGCCACCTGCCGACGACGACCAGTGGCCTGCACCGTTTCACGGGAGGCTCGGGCCTGGAGTCCCAGCACGCCAGCGCGCTGTCCGAGTTCGTGCTGAAGGACATGGCCCTGAGCCTGGAGCTGGTGCGTCGCGTCAACAACGCGCTCAAGCAGAGCGGCCACCAGGGCGAGACCGTGCTGAACATGCAGCGCGCCATCCAGATGCTGGGCCTGGACGGCCTGCAGTACGCGGCCAATTCGCTCAAGGCCTGGCCGGGACCGTTGGCGCCGGTGGCCGCCGAGATGCTGCGCCAGCTGATGGCCCGCACGGCCAAGGCGGCCCAGGTGGCGCAGGCGCTGCGCCCGGCGGGCTACGACGGCGAGGTCGTGCACCTGATCACGGTCATGCAGAACCTCGGCCGGCTGCTGCTGCAATACCACTTCCCCGACGACGCCCAGCAGATCCGCCAGCTGATGGTGCCGCCGGAGCCGACGGAGGACCAACCCACGCCGCCGGCGATGAGCGAGCAGGCGGCGGCCTATGCGGTGCTGGGCTGCGACCTGGACGCCCTCGGCGCCGCCGTGGCCCGCCACTGGGGCCTGGGCGACGAGCTGCTGCACATGATCCGCCGCCAGCCGCTGGAAGGCGCCGTGCATCCGCCGCGCAGCGACGCCGACACGCTGCGCCTGACCTGCAGCTTTGCCAACGAACTGGTCGATGCCCTCGGCCTGCCCGAAGCCCGTCGCCGCCCGGGCCTGGAAGCCGCGACGCGGCGCTATGCCAAGCCGCTGGGCATCGGCCTGCGCGAGGTGATGGAGGCCCTGAACCCCGGCACCCACAAGCCACCGACCGCGGCCGCCAGGCCCGAAGAGGGCGCCCAACCGGCCGCGTCGTCGCTGCGCGACCGCCTGTCCGCCCGGGGCGGTTCCTAGCAAGGCGCGCGATGGCCGACGACCTGCCACCCCAACTCGGCCGCTTCCGCCTGATGCAGCGGCTGGGCGAGGGTGCGCAGGCCACCGTCTGGCTGGCCCACGACCCGCTGCTGGATCGCGAGGTCGCCGTCAAGCTGCTGAAGGCCGCGGCAGAACCGGGCAGCGTCGACGAATGGCTGAACGAAGCGCGCGCCGTCAGCCGGCTGACCCACCCCAGCATCGTGCCGGTCTTCGAGGCCGACAGCCAGGGCGGGCGCTCCTACCTCGTCTTCGAGTACGTGTCCGGTGGCACGCTGAGCCAGCGCCTGCGCGCCGCGCCGCTGCCAACGACGACCGAGGCCGTCACGATCATGTTGGGCATCCTGGATGGGCTCACGGCCGCCCATGCCGCCGGCCTGGTGCACCGCGACCTCAAGCCCAGCAACATCCTGCTCGACGCACGCGGTCGGCCGCGCGTGATGGACTTCGGCATCGCCGCGCGGGTGTCGCCGGATGCCAACCAGCCGTCGCGCATCGTCGGCACGCCGGGCTATATCTCGCCCGAGGCCGCGCGCGGTGCGCCACCGCACCCGCAGATGGACGTGTTCGCGGCCGCCGTCATGCTGGCCGAGATGCTCAGCGGCCAGCGCCTGAATCATGACCCCGACCCCTGGCGCGCCGTGCAGCGCGTGCAGACCACCGACCTCCTGCTGCCCTCGGGCCTGGACAGCAGCGTGGACGACGCGCTGCGCGCCATCGTGCAGCGCGGCCTGGCGCGTGAGCCGTCGGCGCGCTGGCCCAGCGCGGCCCTGCTGCGTGACGCGCTGGCCGCTTGGCTGCGTCCCGTCGCCGAGCCCGATGCCGAGGCCCAGGACGCGCCGGTGCTGGACTTCCTGCTGCGCCGCATGCGCCACAAGAGCGACTTCCCGGCGCTGTCCGACGCCATCGGCCGCATCCAGCGCCTGACGCAGTCCGAGAACGAGAGCCTGGCCAGCCTGTCCAACGAGATCCTGAAGGACGTGGCCCTGACGCAGAAGCTGCTGCGCCTGGTCAACACGGCCCAGTACCGGCACGCCGGCGGTGGCGGCATCAGCACGGTGTCGCGCGCGGTCGCGCTGATCGGCTTTGCCGGCATCCGCAACCTGGCGCTGAGCCTGGTGCTGCTGGAGCGCATGGAGAACAAGGGCCACGCCAAGCGCCTGCGCGAGGACTATCTGCGCTCGCTGATGGCGGCGTCGCTGGCGCGCGAGCTCTGCCCCAACCCGCGCGAGGCCGAGGAGGCCTTTCTCGGCGCGATGTTCCACCACCTCGGCCGCTCGCTGACCGAGTTCTATTTCCCCGAGGAGGCCGATGCCGTGCGCCGCCTCGTCAGCTCTGCCGAGGACGGCCAGCCCGCCCTCAGCGAGGCCGCCGCTTCGGCCCAGGTGCTGGGCATGAGCTACGAGGCCCTGGGCCTGGGTGTGGCCAGGCAATGGGGCTTGCCCGACAGCCTGCAGCGCGCGATGCGCCGCCCGGTGGGCGAGGCGCCGCAGCGCCTGCTGGAAGACGGCATCGAGCGCCAGCGCTGGCTGGCGCGCGCCAGCAACGACATGGCCGACCTCATCCTGAACACGCCGCCCGAGCAGGCCCACGCCAAGCTGCGTGCGATGGCCCAGCGCCATTCGCGGGCCTTGGGCTTGAGCGCCGAAACCTTCGAGCGCGCCGCCGACACGGCGCGCCAGCATCTGGCGCAGATGACCGAGGCACTGGAGCTGCACCTGCCCAAGGACTCACGCGCCCAGCGCCTGCTGGCGCCGTTGACGCCTTCCGTTCACGACTCGCTGACGGCGCACGAACTCGCGCCGACCCTGGTGATGGAGAGGACCGCGGAAAAGGCCGTCGTGTCGCCTTCCGACCAGGCCACGCAGTTGCTGGCCGCCGGCGTGCAGGACATCACCGACGCGATGGTCGAGCACTTCCAGCTCAATGCCGTGCTGCGCATGATCCTGGAGACCATCTACCGCGCCCTGGGTTTTCGCCGTGTCGTGTTCTGCCTGCGCGACGCGCGGGGCCAGGCGCTGACGGGGCGCCTGGGCGTTGGCGCCGATGTGGAGCGCCTCGCGCCGCTGCTGCGCGTCGACCTGACGGCCCAGCCGCTGGACCTGTTCGCCGCCGTCTGCCTGAAGGGCGCCGACACGCTGATCCAGGACGCCCGTGCCGCCAACATCGCGCCGCGGCTGCCGAGCTGGTTCCGCGGTGAGCTGCAGGCGCAGAGTTTTCTGCTGCTGCCCCTCATCCTCAAGGGCGCCCCGCTGGGATTGATCTACGCCGACCACGCCTTGGCCGGCGCCGTGCAGCTGGGCGAGAAGGAGCTGTCCTTGCTCCGCACGCTGCGCAACCAGGCCGTGATGGCCTTCCGCCAGGCCACCGGCTGAGCCGGCCGCGGCCTAACGCCGCTGTAGGGCATTTCCCACATCGCTGGAGGCCCCAGGCTGACCGGCGTCGCGCCGACCCTCCGACTGGGGGCCGGGCCGTGATGGCGAATACTGAATTTGCATCCTCAAAGAACCCGAGCCCGGCGGGGCGTGATGCGCGAACGCCGGGTATTTGAAACCACAGGAGTTCGTATGAATCACCATTCGATGAATGGCCGGGCTGTTTTGCTGGCGGCCCTTGCTGCCACGGCCCTGGCCGGATGTGCGTCGACAGCCGACGCCCCGAAGGAACAGATGGCCGTGGCCAATTCCTCGGTGGAGCAGGCCTCTGGCAATGCGGCCGAGGCGCCCGCCGAACTGTCCACGGCCCGCGACAAGCTGGCCCGCGCCAATGCCGCCATGGCCCGCAAGGACTATGTGCAGGCACGCCAACTCGCGGACGAAGCCGCGGCCGACGCGGCCCTCGCCCAGGCGACGGCGCGCTCCGCCCGTTCCAGCCGCGCGCTGGCCGAGGTGCGCCAAAGCATCCAGCAGCTGCAGGTGCAGCTGAACCGTTCCTGATTCATCGAAAGGATTGCCATGAAGAACTTCGCCCAACTGACTGTCCTGGCCGCAGCCGCCGCTCTGTTCGCCGGCTGCGCCAGCGCCCCCACCGTCACGCCCGGCCTGCAGCAGGCGCGCGCCAATGTGCGCAGCGCCGAGTCCGATCCGGCCGTGCTGAAGTACGCCTCGCTGGACGCCAAGAAGGCCGCCGATTCGCTGCGCCGGGCTGAAGAGCTGAGCGCCAAGCGCGAGTCGCCTGCTGACATCGACTCGGCCGCCTATGTCGCGTCGACCCAGGCCCGCACGGCGATGGCCATCGGCCGCGCCGCGACCGAGGAAGAGGCCATCAAGGCCGCCGAGGCCGACCGCGAGCGCGCCCGTGCCGACGCCAACGCGCGCCGCGCCAACGTCGCCCAGAACCAGGCCGCGAATGCACAGATCGCGGCGGCCAATGCCAACGCCGATGCCAACGCCGCGCGCCAGCAGGCCGCCGCCGCCAATGCCGATGCAGCCAACGCTCAGGCTCAGGCTGCCAACGCCCAGGCCCAGGCCGCCGCGCTGGCACAGGAGCTGGCCGATCTGCAGGCCAAGCAGACCGACCGCGGCATGCTGGTCACGCTGGGCGACGTGCTGTTCGAGACCGGTCGTGCCGAGATCAAGCCCAACGCGCAGACAGCGATCGCCAAGCTGGCCCACTACCTGAACCAGCATCCTGACCGTCGCGTCCTGATCGAGGGCTTCACCGACAGTACCGGAAGCGACGCCACCAATCTGACGCTGTCGCAGCGCCGCTCGCAGGCCGTGGCCGATGCGCTGCGCGCCCAGGGTGTGGACGCTACCCGTGTCGCGACCCGCGGCTACGGTGAGGCCTACCCGGTGGCCAGCAACGCCAGCACGTCCGACCGCGCGATGAACCGTCGTGTCGAGGTCTATATCTCGAACGACAACCAGCCGGTTCGGGCCCGCGGCTGAGGCCGCACCCCATGAAGGAGATTGCGATGACCACCCGTCGATGTCATTCCGCCACCTGGCTTGCCGCCGCCCTGCTCGTGCTGGGCGGCGCTGTCCAGGCCGCGCCGAAGGCCAAGAACGTCGATTCGCTGCGCATGCAGTACGAGCGTGAGCGCGCCGCCTGCGTGACGGGCCAGACCAACCAACCCCGCGACGTCTGCCTGCGCGAAGCCGGCGCGGCCTATGCGCAGGCCCGCCAGGGCAAGCTGATCTCGCCGGACGACCGGTCCGATCAGTGGGCCACCAATGCCCTCAAGCGTTGCCAGGCCCAGCCGCTGGAAGACCGCGAGATGTGCGAGCGCCGCGTGCGCGAAGGCCTGGTGACGGGCAGTGTGCAGGGTGGCGGACAGCTGACGACGCTGACGGTGCGTTCGACCGAGGTCGCCAAGGCCCCAGGTAGCTGAGCGTCACGAGAGGGCTTTGCAGCCCCTGACCAGATCGGCCGGAGGCCCGCATCCATGCGGGTGTCCGGCCGATTCCACTTTCTCAGTTCGGGGGCTGGAAGCGATAGAGCGCCCGCGACTCAGTGCCCACCGCATCCGAGCCGGCCGTGAAGCCCCCCATCACATAGATTGCATTGCCCACCGCCACGGCGCCCAGGCCGTGGGCGCGGTAGGGCATGGCGTCCAGCACCTGCCAGCTGTTGGTGGCCGGGTCGTAGCGCTCCACCGCGTTGCTGACCGTGCTGCCGCTGGCCGTGGTCGCTTCGCCGCCGAACACATAGAGCTTGCCGTTCAATACCGCCGCGGCAATGCCGCCGCGTGCCGTGGGCATGGCCGCCGCCGTCTGCCAGGTGTTGGTCAGCGGGTTGTAGATCTCATGCGTGGCCAGGCTCAAATGGTCGTTGCTGCGGATGCCGGGTGAGCGGCCGCCCACGACGTGGATCTGCGCACTGATGACGCCAGCCGCCGCCGCGTTGCGTGCCGTGGGCATGGGCGTCAGCGTGTCGGCCATCCAGGCGTTGCCCGCGGTGTCGAAGGCCGACAGGCTGGCCAGCGAGGCGCTCGCCGCGTTGCTGAGGTTCCAGCCGCCCAGCAGATAGAGCTTGCCGTTCAGCGCCGCCGCCGCGCTGGCGAAGCGGCCGCTGGGCAGGGCGGGGCCCAGTGCCCAGCTGTTGCTGACGGGGTCGTAGACCTGCAGCGACGTGCTGGCCTCGCCGCCCAGCGCATAGACCTTGCCGCCCGACGCCAGCGCGGCGACGTTGTCCGTGCCGCGCGGCAGATTGGGGCCGGCCGTCCAGGTGTTGGCGCCGATGTCATAGGCGTAGACCGTGCGGCTGGTGTCGTAGCCGCCGGTCACGAACAGCTTGCCGTTCACCTCGGCCACGCCAAACTTGGCGGCACCGGCGGGCAGGTCGGCCAATGGCGTCCAACCGGCCGGTGCGGGAGCAGGCGCGGGGGCAGGAGCCGGTGCCGGTGCCGGTGCGGGGGCAGGTGCGGGTGCGGGGGCAGGTGCAGGGGCCGGAGACGGTGCCGCGCTGCCGCCACCACCGCAGGCGGACAGGCTGGTCAGCAGGGTCAGCAAAGGCAGCATGGGGATAGGCGCTCTTCTGAGGGTCACGAGGGGTCTCCTGGTTGGCATGACGGCCCGCGGTCGGGGCCAGGTCAGGCCATTAGGAAATCTCGCCTCAGCACCCGGCAAGCATTCGCGCTCCAATCGGCATCCAGCCGCCATCCAAAATAAATTTCACTTGCAAATCAATGGCTTGCAAATGATCAGTGGGCCAGCATCAGGTCCGCGTAGGCGAGGTCGGCGAGCTCCACGAAGACGCTCAGTCCGCCTTCGCCGAGGCTGAATGCCGCCATTTCCGGGAAGCTGCCGAGGGCATGCCGGGCCAGCACGCGGCGCGGGCCGCCGCGCCAGGGCGTGAGTTCGAAGCGTTCGGCGTCCGAGCGGGTCAGGGCCAGCACGCCGTCGGGGTGCAGGGTCCAGTCGACGAGGCTGGCGCCGTCGGCCACCACGGCTAGCCGTTCGATGGCGCCGCCGACCGGTGTCAGCGCCAGCAACTGGGAGGAACCGGACGGCTGGAAATAGACGCGCCGGCCGTCGCTCGCGACCCGGCTGGCTTCGGCCGGCGCGGGCAGGCCGGCGATGGCCTGGCCGCCGCTGCCGTCCTGCGCGAAGCGCCACAGCTGCCAGGTGCTGCCGGTCTGGCTGCCACGGTTGCTGGTAACCCAGATGTGCGTGCCGTCCCAGGCCGGCGGGCCGTAGAGGAAGCCGTCGGCGGCCAGCGCGCGCGGTTTGCCACCCTCAGGGCCGCCTTCGCCGTCCAGCAGGCACAGGCCCGAGCGCTGCTGTTCGCCGCAGTGGCCCAGGAAGGCGAGCCGGCGCCCGTCGGCCGACCAGGCCGGCGCGGTGGCCCGGCCCGGCAGCCGCGTGAGGCCCTGGGCCTGGCCGCCGTCGAGGCGCACCGTCCAGATCTGCGGCAGGCCGGAGCGCCGCGAGCTGAAGGCCAGCAGGCGCTGGGCGGCGTTGAAGTCGGGCTGGCGATCGGAGGCGACGGAGCCGACGAGCCGGCGCGGTGCGGCATCGCTGCCGTCCAGCTTCACCTCGCCGATGCTGACGTGGCTGCGCATCAGCGCGTAGACGAGCTGGCCGTCGCGGCCCATGGCCGGTGCGCTGCCTTCCAGCCCCAGCGGCACGGCACGGGCGTGGCGGCGGTCCCAGCGCATCAGCATGCGGGCGTCGTGCTGGGTCGTCGCGTAGATCAGGTCCTGGCCATCGGCCGCGTAGGTGATGCCATGCAGATAGTGCAGCTTCTCGCGGCTGAGCCGCGTGACGGCGCCGCTGGCCACGTCCAGCTCGAACAGGTCGCGCGTGCCGCCCACCGCGTCGCCACGCGCGAAGGCCAGGCGCCGGCCGTCCGGCGACCAGGCCGGCTGGTGGTCGGGCAGGGCCTGGGGTGGGCTGTGCGTGAGCCGCTGCGCCGCGCCGCCTTCGGGCGCGATCAGGAACAGGCCAGCCCCGCCGGCCGGATCGCCCTGGTCGCCCGTGAAGGCGATGCGGTCGCCGCGCGGCGACCAGGCCACGATGGGCGTGAAGAGCGGGTGGCAGGCGGCCAGCGCACGGCGGCTGGCCTGGCGCAGCTCGTAGATCCAGAGCTGGCATTTCTCGGGCGTCGGTCGGGCGGCATAGACGATGGACTGGCCGTCCGGAGCCCAGGACAGGCCGACGATGTCGCCCACGCCACCGCCGATGGCCTGGGGCTTGGCCTGCGGGTCGGCGGCGCCGCGCAGATAGAGCTCGGCCTGGCCCTGGCCCTGCCACCAGCCGAAAGCGAGCTGGCGGCCGTCCGGCGACAGCGCGCCGATGAACTCGTGGCCGGCGTACTGGGTAAGGGGCGCGATGCTCCAGCGGACGGGCTCGCTCGCAGCTGGCTCGGTGCCGCGTTGCAGCCAGAACCCGGCGCCTGCCAGCACGATGGCCAGCAGCGCGGCCACCAGCACCGGCCAGCGCCGGGCCGGCGCTGGCGTGGCGGCGGCCGCCTGGGCGGTTTCGGGCGCCATCACCCGCACCGGCGCGATCAGCCGGTAGCCCTTCTTCGGGATGGTTTCGAGGTAGCGCGGTGATTCGCTGTCGTCGCCCAGGGCCTGGCGGATGGACCAGATCGCGTTGTTGATGGCCTGGGGCGCGACGTATTCGTTGCCGTCCCAGATCAGCGCGACGATGTCCTCGCGCGGCACCGTCTGGCCGGCCCTTTCGGCCAGCAGCAGCAGCAGGGCCATGGCCTTGAAGCGCAGGGGGCGAACCTCGCCGTCGCGCAGCAGGCGGTTGCCGTTGGCATCGACCGTCCAGTCGCCGACCTGGAAGGGCCGCGCGGCGAGCGGGCGCGCGTCAGCCGCCGCCATGGTTGGCGTCGGTCTTCAAAAGAGGAGGGGAGGGGTGACGAGCCTTACCCCCGGCACTGGTTGCAACGCTTAGGGCTGCTTGGTTCCCCACCTGACCCGGTTGGGCGCGCTTCCATGCGGGGAGGCCCGTCGCTGACCATTCTACTTGCCCCATGAGGGTCAGCCTGGAAGGAACTGCCGATTGATGGACAAATCCATCGCCAGGGCCAGCAAGGCGAGTGCGGTGAGATAGCCCAGCAGGTGCAGCCGCGCCTGGCTCATGGCCCAGTGGCCGCAGATCATGTAGCCCACCAGCGCGACCAGCTTGGCACCCAGCCACCAGTCGCGGATGGGGCTGTAGCCGATGGAGCCCCACAGGCTCAGGCCCGTGACGACAAGGCAGGCGTTGACGCCGAACACCAGCACCAGCAGGCGAGCGTCCTTGGCCAACGCTTGCAGTTGGGGCGTGCCGAACTGCACCAGCAGGCCGCGTATGAAAAACAGCCCCACGCTGCACCAAGCCAGCAGCACATGCCACTGGATCATCTGCGTGTAATACCAACTCATGTAGCCCCTCGCCCGGTCTCGCCGCGCTGAATGCGGGCGACCCCGGTCGGTCCCCCGAGGGGACGGCGATGCTTGCGGCATTGAGCCGCTAGCACATCGCCTGAGCGGGCCGGCTCGGGAGCGGCCCAGCGCGCGGCCCGCGGGAATGCGGACGAGTTCCCCATCTCAGCGCAGCGCGAGGTCGTCTTCGCTGAAGCGGATGTCCAGCGGCTCGATCAGCAGCTGCTTCTCGCCCGCCTCGACGGTGCCGGCTACCCACGCCGCGATGCCGCAGTCGCGCGCCACCTGCGCGGTGCGCTCGGCGTCTTCGGGCTTGACGAAGATGGCGAAGCCCGCGCCCATGTTCAGCGTCGAATAGGCCTCGCGGTCGTCCTGGCCGGCCTGCTTCTGGATGAAGTCCAGCACCGCCGTCTTGGGCGGCACGGTGTGGATGCGATAGGTCAGCTGCGACGGGTGGCGCAGCAGCTTGCGCCAACCGTGGCCGGTGATGTTGGCGCAGTAGTGGGGCGCGATGCCGGCCTTCCACAGGGCCTCGGTCACGGGCGAATACAGCGCGGTGGGTGCGAGCAGCGCTTCGCCGTAGCTGACGCCCGGCTCGATCTCGGTCAGATAACCCTGGGGCAGGCGCTCGGCCAGCTTGCGCGCCAGGCTCAGGCCGTTGGCATGGATGCCGCTGGAGGCCAGCAGCACGATGGCGTCACCGGCGCCCAGTTTGTCGCCGACCGACAGACGCTCCTTGGGGTTGATGAGGCCGGTGCAGGAGGCGGCCAGGTCGATGCGGCCGTCCTCGACGATGCCGGCCAGGGCCGGCGTCTCGCCGCCGCCCCAGGCGACCTGGCAGGTGTCGCAGGCGGCCTTCCAGCCGGCCACCAGGGCCTGGGCGCGCTGGGCGTCGCCGAACCAGTCGCTGCCGCCGGCGGCCCAGTAGGCCTGCACGACCAGCGGCGTGGCGCCGACGGTGATCAGGTCGTTGACGGCCATCGCGATGGTGTCCTGGGCGATGCCGGCGAAGAAGCTCTTGCCCGTCAGCTTGGCCATCTCGTCGGCCACCAGGGTCTTGGTGCCCAGGCATTCGACGATGGAGGCCAGGTAGAACGGCCCCACGTCGACGACATAGGCCGACTCGCCACGCGAGGCCTTGACCTCGGTGAAGCCATGGCCGGCCAGGTGGGAGGCCGTGGCGGCGGCGGCGCGCTGGGCTGTGATCTTCAGCGGGTCGATCAGGTCGTAGTTGACGCCGGCCTGGTCGTAGGTGAGGGGTGCTGCGGGGGAGGTCATCCCGCAATTATCGACGGAGGGCCACTCATAGAATGACCGCCATGAGTTATCAGGTCCTGGCCCGCAAATACCGTCCGCAGAGTTTCGAGCAGCTCGTGGGGCAGGAGCATGTCGTGCAGGCCCTCGCCAATGCCTTGACGCAGGGGCGCCTGCACCACGCCTATCTGTTCACCGGCACCCGCGGCGTCGGCAAGACGACGGTGTCGCGCATCCTGGCCAAGAGCCTCAACTGCACCGGGCCGGACGGCACGGGCGGCATCACGGCCCAGCCCTGTGGCGTCTGCCACGCCTGCCGGGACATCGATTCGGGCCGTTTCGTCGACTACGTGGAGCTGGACGCGGCGTCCAACCGTGGCGTCGAGGAGATCTCGCAGCTGCTGGACCAGGCCGTCTACAAGCCGGTCGTCGGGCGCTTCAAGGTCTACATGATCGACGAAGTGCACATGCTGTCCAACACCGCCTTCAACGCGATGCTGAAGACGCTGGAGGAGCCGCCCGACTACCTGAAGTTCGTGCTGGCGACGACCGACCCGCAGAAGGTGCCGGTCACCGTGCTGTCGCGCTGCCTGCAATTCAATCTGCGCCCCATGGCGGCGGCGGACGTGCAGATGCATCTGGGCAATGTGCTGGGCGCCGAGAACGTGCCGGCCGAGCCGGGCGCGCTGCGCCTGCTGTCGCGCGCGGCGCGCGGCTCGATGCGCGACGGGCTGTCGCTGACCGACCAGGCCATCGCCTTCGGCGCGGGCTCGCTGAGCGAAGCCGGTGTGCGCCAGATGCTGGGCAGCGTGGACCGTGGCCATGTGGTCGCCATCGTCGACGCGCTGGCGGCGGCGAGCGGCGAAGCCGTCGTGGCCCAGGCGGATGCGCTGCGCGGCGCGGGTTTGTCGGCCGCCGGCACGCTGGAGGACCTGGCCACGCTGCTGCAGCAGATGGCGCTGGCCCAGGCCGCGCCGACGGCGCTGGACGATGCCGACAACGAGACTGCCGAGATCCGCCGCCTGGCCGCTCTGCTTCCGGCCGACGAGATCCAGCTGATGTACAGCATGGCCCTGCATGGCCGCGCCGAGCTGCATCTGGCGCCCGACGAATACGCGGGCCTCTTGATGGTGCTGCTGCGCATGCTGGCCTTCCGGCCGGCGGGCACCAGCCCCAGGCCCGTCAAGGCCGCGGCCCTGGTGAGGCCCCAGGCGGTGGCCAAGGCGGTCGTCGCGGTGCCCCTGCCCAAGGTGGCGGCGCCGGCTGTCGTGGTGGCCGCACCGGTCGCTGCACCTGTCGCTGCACCCCGGGTTGTCGCACCGGCGCCGGTTGTCGCCGCAGCCGCCGTGGCCGAACCGGCCGCACCCAAGCCCAGTGACCGCCTGCGCCCCAAGCCGGTCGAAGCCCAGGCCGAGACCGAGGCGGCCATGGACCCGGACGGCCCGCCGCCCGACGACGCACCGCCGCCCTGGATGGACGCGGACGACGCGCCCGCGCCGGTGGCTGCTGCGGCGCGCGAGCCCGAAGCGCCACGCCGCGCCGAGCTGCGCGAGACGCCCGAAGGTGCACAGTGGGCCGAGCGCATCGCGGCCCTCAACCTGGTGGGCATGACGGGCGAACTGGCCCGCCAGGCCCAGGCCCTGGGCTGCGCCAGCGCCGACGGCCGCGAGGTCTGGACGCTGCGCGTCGAGCGCGAATCGCTGCGCGCGCCGGCCCTGGTCAGCAAACTCGAAGCGGCCCTCGACGCAAAGCTCGACATTGAGGTCGGCGTGGCCGAAGACTCCATCGCCCTGCGCACGGTCGCCCGGGCCGAAGCCCAGCAGCGTGCGGCCGAAGACCTCGCCGCCCAGCATCCGATGACGCGGACGCTGCTTTCCCAATTCCCGTCGGCACGCATCCTGCCCGGTTCGGTGCAGCCGCTGACGCCCACTCCGTAGACAAGGACACGATCATGATGAAAGGCCAACTCGCCGGCTTGATGAAGCAAGCCCAGGCGATGCAGGACAACCTGAAGAAGGCGCAGGACGAACTCGCCAACATCGAGGTCGAGGGCCAGAGCGGCGCCGGCCTCGTCAAGGTGCTGATGACCTGCAAGCACGAAGTCCGCCGCGTCACCATCGACCCCAGCCTGCTGGCCGATGACAAGGACATGCTGGAAGACCTCGTCGCCGCCGCCTTCAACGACGCGGCCCGCCGCGCCGAGGCGACCAGCTCCGAGAAGATGGGCAGGCTGACGCAAGGCATGCCCATGCCCCCGGGGATGAAATTCCCGTTTTGAACGCGCTTGAGACGCTGATCGAGGCGCTCAAGCGCCTGCCCGGCGTGGGCCAGAAATCGGCCCAGCGCATGGCCTACCACCTGCTGCAGCATGACAGGCTGGCGATGCCGCGCCTGGCCGAGGCGCTGACGGCGGCGGCTGAGCGCATCAAGCATTGCGAGCGCTGCCACACCTTCAGCGAGACGCCGATCTGCAGCGTCTGCACGGACACCGAGCGCGACGCGCGGCTGCTGTGCGTCGTCGAGACGCCGGCCGACCAGGCAGCGCTGGAGCGCACCGCGTCCTACCGCGGCTATTACTTCGTGCTGCTCGGGCGGCTGTCGCCGCTGGACGGTGTCGGCACGCGCCAGATAGGCGCGGCCGAACTGCTGGCGCGCGCGGCCGAAGCGGGCGTCGAGGAAGTCATCCTCGCCACCAGCTTCACGGCCGAGGGCGAGGCCACGGCGCACGTGCTGGCTGAGGCCTTGCGCGCACGCGGCATCAAGTCGACACGGCTGGCGCGTGGCGTGCCCGTGGGCAGTGAACTCGAATATGTGGACCTGGGCACCATCGCCCACGCGCTTAGCGATAGGCGCTGAACGAGGAGACCCGATGACGATTGCCCAGATCTGCCTGCTCGTCGCCTGCGCGCTGCCGCTGGGCTGCACTTGGCTGGCCAAGTCCAAGGGCTTCGGCAAACGCCGCCGCGATGGCGGTTTCGACAACCACCAGCCGCGCGAGTGGCTGGCCGGCTTGAGCGGATGGCAGGCGCGCGCGAACGCGGCCCAGGCCAACAGCTGGGAGGCCCTGCCCATCTTCGCCGCCGGCTTGTTCGTCGCCCATCAGCACCAGGCCGTCCAGGCGACGGTGGATGCGCTGGCGCTGGGTTTCATCGCCGCGCGACTGGGCTTCATCGGCCTCTACCTGGCCGACCTGGCCTCGCTGCGATCACTGGTGTGGGCGGCGGGCCTGGCGGCCTGCGTGGCCCTCTTCTTCGTCGGTTGAATCAGGGCGTGGCCGCGGCCACGACCGTGCGGCCCTTGCTGCCGCCCTTGGCCTTGGGCTGCGCCTTGTTGGCGGCAGCCACCTTCACGGTCTTGGCGGGTGCGGCCTTGGCCACCGTGGCCTTGGGCGGCGCCGTGTTCGCCGTGTAGACGACGATGGCCTGGCCCGGCTTGAAGCGGCCGTTGGCGCTCATCTTGTTCCACTGCGCGACCTGCTCGGCCTTGACCTTGTAGCGGGTCGCGATGGCGGCGACGGTGTCGGCCTTGCCGGCCTTGAGGCTGACGCGGCGCAGCGGTGGCGCATCGGGCGCGAGGTTGAGGCTGGCGGTGTCGGCCAGGCGCTCCGACACGTCGGCGTGCACATGCTCGCCGCGTGGCACCAGCAGCGTGGAGCCGGCCTTGACCAGCATCTTGGGCGGGATCTTGTTGATGTCGCGCAGCAGGGCTTCGCTGGTGCCGGCGCGCTTGGCGGCCTCGCCGGGGCTCATGGTCTTGGGCACGACCCAGGCCGTCCAGCTCGCCAGCGGGCCGCTGTGTCGCGCCAGGTTCTCGGCAAAGGCGCTGGCCTGGTCATAGGGCAGCAGCACCTGCGGCGTGGCGGCGGCCAGGATGACCGGCTTGTTCATCTGCGGGTTGAACTGCTGGAAGGTTTCCAGCGTGATGCCGGCGAGTTGGGCGGCCAGGGCCACGTCGATGTCGCGCTCGATCTTCACGCTCAGGAAATAGGGGTGGTTGGCCACCACCGGCAGCACCAGCGCATAGCGGTCGGGCGCGAAGACGATGTTCTTCACGGCCTGCAGCTTGGGCACGTAGTAGCGCGTCTCGTCCGGCATCTTCAGGCTGGCGTAGTCGGTCGGCAGCCCGAGCTTCTGGTTGCGCGCGATGGCCTTCTGCACATTGCCCTGGCCCCAGTTGTAGGCGGCCAGCGCCAGATGCCAGTCGCCGAACTGCTTGTGCAGGCGGCCGAGGTAGTCGAGGGCGGCGCGCGTGGAGGCGAGCACGTCGCGGCGGTCGTCGCGGAAGATGTTCTGCTTCAGGTCGAAGTCGCGGCCGGTGGCGGGCATGAACTGCCACATGCCGGTGGCCTTGGCCGTCGACACGGCGTGGGTGACGAAGGCGCTCTCCACGAAGGGCAGCAGGGCCAGTTCGGCCGGCATGCCGCGCTTCTCGACCTCGTCGAGGATGTGGAAGAGGTAGCGGCTGCCGCGCGTCGTCATGCGCTCGACGTAGTCGGGTCGGGCGCTGTACCAGGCCTCGGCCTTGCGCACCCAGTCGTCGTCGAGGTCCTGCAGCTGGAAGCCCTTGCGCACGCGGGCCCAGAGGTCGGCGTTCACTTCCGGGCCGTCGAGGTCGATCTTCTCGCCAGGGCGCAGGTTGTCTTCGAGCAGCTCGGCCGCCATCGTGCGCACCGGCACGGGAGCCACTGTGGGTTCGGCCGTGGCGCTGGCGACGGCAAGGGCGGCGGGAGGGGAGAGCGGGGTGTCCGGCGCGGGGACGTCCGCGGGCGGGGCGGTGGTGGCACAAGCGGCCAGCAGGGCGGCCAATACCAGAGGGGAGAGTCGGTGGATCAGGGTCATCGGAATCCGTTCTTCCATTCGCGCAGCGTGGCGAACACATCGACCGGGCTGGGCGCGGCCGGGAGTTTGAGGGGCGCGTGGCGGCGGGCGGCTTCGCGCAGCGCGGGTTCTGTACAGCGCAGGAAAGGGTTGATGCGGACTTCGTTGCCGATGCGACCCGGCAGCGTGGGCCGGTTCGCGGCGCGTTCGGTCTCGCACCAGGCGGCATAGGCCGCCAGGGCCGCGTTGCCGGGGTCCACCTCGCGCGCAAAACGCAGGTTGGACAGCGTGTATTCATGGGCGCAGCAGACGCGCGTCTCGGGCGGCAGCGCGGCCAGGGACTGCAGCGAGGCATGCATCTGCGCCGGCGTGCCTTCGAACAGGCGGCCACAGCCGGCGCTGAACAGGGTGTCGCCGCAGAACAGCAGCGGAGCGTCGTCCACGACGCATGAACCTGGGTATTCCGGGCCGAGCGCTGGGCCGCTCCCGAGCCGGCCCGCTTGATGACGCTCGCGGCTCAATGCCGCAAGCGTCGGCGTCCCCTCGGGGGACCGGTCAGACGCACCGCGTTCAGCGGTGTGCGACTGGACGAGGGGCTTTATCTCGGCGGCAAAGTAGGCGATGTGACCCGCCGTGTGGCCGGGCACGTCCATGACGGCGAAGTTCAGGCCCAGCAGTTCGACCGCGTCGCCGCCCTGCAGGCGCTGCACCGGTTCGGGCATCTTCTCGTGAGCAGGGCCGTAGATGGGGCCCTTCAGGCGCGGGCGCAGGCCCTCGACGCCGCCGACGTGATCGCCGTGGTGGTGGGTCAATAGAATGCCGGCGAGCGTCAGGCCCCGGGCGTCGAGCACAGCCGCCACCGGCGCTGCGTCACCGGGATCGACGACGAGGGCCTCGCGGCCGTTGTCCAGCAGCCAGAGGTAGTTGTCGTCGAAAGCGGGAATCGGCGTAAGCGTCAAAGGCGCATCACCCATGACAGATAAAGCGCCGAGTATAGATTTGGCAGCCTGGCTGCAAACCCCGCCCGGGCGCCATCTGCTTGCCTGGGAGCAGGCCCAGGTCGATGCGGCCGTGACCGATCTGTTCGGGTTTCACGCCCTGCAGCTCGGCCTACCCGAACTGGACGGTCTGCAGACCAACCGCATGCCTCACCGCTGGCTGGCCGGCCGCGACCTGCTTTGCGACTTCGACGCCCTGCCTTTCGAGAGTGCCAGCCTCGATCTCGTGCTGCTGCCGCATGCGCTGGAGCTGGCGCCCGACGCCCATGCGCTGCTGCGCGAAGTGGAGCGCGTGCTGCGGCCGGAGGGGCGCCTCATCGTCTTCGGCCTGAACCCGGCCAGCCTGTGGGGCCTGCGGCAGAACCTGGGGCGGCTCAAGCGCCGTGGCGAGCCCTATCTGCCGCGTGACGGCGACTTCATCGGCTACTGGCGGCTGCGCGACTGGCTCAAGCTGCTGAGCTTCGATGTCGAGGCGGCGCGCTTCGGCATCTACCGCCCGCCGCTGCGCACGGACGCCTGGCTGCAGCGCTGGCGCTGGGTCGATGGCGTCGGCTCGCGCTGGTGGCCGGTGCTGGGCGCCGTCTATTTCATCCAGGCGGTCAAGCGCGTGCAGGGCATGCGCATGATCGGCCTGGCCAAGAATTCGCGCGCGGCGGCCAAGAAGGCGCCGGCCGTCGCGTTGAACAACCATCATCACAAGAAGAATGACTGAACCCACCAAGCCTGCGCTGGCCATCAAGAAGCCCCAGGTCACCATCTATACCGACGGCGCCTGCAAGGGCAACCCCGGCCCCGGCGGTTGGGGCGCCTGGCTGTCCAGCGGCGGTCACGACAAGGAACTCTTCGGCGGCGAGCGCGAGACGACCAACAACCGCATGGAGCTGACCGCACCCATCGAGGCGCTGGCCTCGCTCAAGCGCAGCTGCGACGTCGTCGTCTATCTGGACAGCGAGTACGTGCGCAAGGGCATCACCGAATGGATCATCGGCTGGCAGCGCCGCGGCTGGAAGACGGCCGACGGCAAGCCGGTCAAGAACGCCGACCTCTGGCAGCGCCTGGACGCGCTTCGCAAGCTGCACACGGTGGACTGGCGCTGGGTCAAAGGCCATGCCGGCGACCCCGGCAACGAACGCGCCGACATGCTGGCCAACAAGGGGGTCGCGTCGCTCAGTAAAGTGCGCGCCACCTAAGACATCAGGAAACTCGTCGATGAAGCTCCTGCCTCCGTTGATCGCGCTGCTGCTGGCAGCCGCCGCCACGCCCCTGCTGGCCCAGACCCAGACCTACACGGTGATGTGCGCCAAGGTGAGTTGCGGGCGCCTCCTGGTCAATGAGACGGCCAGCCGGCTGGAGACCGACCACAGCTACCGCAACAACGGCCGGGGCCCGGACCAGAAGGAAGTGCTCGAGTTCGCCACCGACGGCGCCTGGCTGAGCTACCGCACCGAGGGAGTCTCCACCTACGGCGCGCGCATCGATGAGAACTTCGAGCTCAAGGATGGCCGCGCCAGCTGGCGCTCGCCGGTGGACCGTGGCGACAAGCCCGGGGCAGGGCGCGATCTCGTCTACCTGCCCGTGCAGGCCAGTCCGGCCTGGGCCGGCCGCCTGGCCCAGACGCTGCTGAAGCGCCCCAACCAACGCGCTGCCGCGTTGCCCGTGGGCCAGGTCAGCATCGAGCGCGTGCAGACGCTCAGGCCCGCCGGCGCCAGCTTCGACGTCGGCCTCTACGCCGTCGAAGGTCTGGATCTCGATCCCAGCTATCTTTGGTTGCGCGAGGACAACCACGCACTGTTCGCCCAGGTCTCGCCGGGCTGGGGCGGCACGCTGCTGCAGGGCTTCGAGGCCGAGATGGATCGCCTCGCGGACGTGCAGAAAGCCGCCCAGCTGGCGCGCCTGGAGCGCCTGGCCAAGACGCTGCCCAAGTCGCTGCCGGGCTTGACCGTCATCGAGGGCGTGCGCTGGTTCGACGCACAGGCCGCCGTGCTGCGCGGTCCGTCTGACGTCTACCTGTTGGAGGGCCGCATCGCGGCCATCGCCAAGCCCGGCAGCCTGCCGAGCGCCGCACCCGAGCAGCGCATCAGCGGCAAGGGCCGCACGCTGCTGCCCGGCTTCATCGACATGCACGCCCACCTGGACGCCAGTGCGCTGCTGCTCAACCTGGCTTCGGGCGTCACCTCGGTGCGCGACGTCGGCAACAGCAACGCCGACCTGGCCGAACTCAAAGGCCGCATCGAGCGCGGCGAGGTGCTGGGGCCGCGCATCGCCGCCAATGGCTTCATCGAAGGCAAGAGCCCGTTCTCGTCGCAGGCCGACTTCGTGCCCGACAACCTGCCCGATGCCCTCGCCGCCATCGACTGGTATGCGGCCCATGGTTATCGCCAGCTCAAGCTCTACAACTCCATCCGTCCCGAATGGGTGAAGCCGATGGTGGCGCATGCGCGCGAGCTGGGCCTGCGCACCGGTGGCCATGTACCGGCCTTCATGACGGCGCGCCAGGCCGTCGAGGCGGGCTATGACGAGCTGCACCACATCAACCAGGTCACACTGAACTTCCTCGTCAGCAAGGGCGACGACACGCGCACGCTGCTGCGCTTCAACTTGCCGGGCGACAAGGCCGCCGACCTCAAGCTCAACGACCGCCGCACCCAGGACTTCCTCGCGCTGCTGAAGAAGAAGGGCACCGTCGTTGACGCGACGATGACTGCCTTCGAGGCCCAGTACACGCAGCGCCAGGGCCAGCCCAATCCGAGCTATGCCATGGTGGCTGCCAACCTGCCGGCCGTCGTGCAGCGGAGTTTTCTGTCGGCCGAGGTCGACATGGACGACACCAAGGCCAAACGCTGGGGCGCCAGCTGGAAGGTCATGACGGACCTGCTGCGCCGCATGTACGCGGCCGGCATCCCGCTGGTGGCGGGCACCGATGCGACGCCCGGCTTTGCGCTGCAGCGCGAGCTGGAGCTCTATGTGCAGGCCGGCATCCCGGCCGCGCAGGCGCTCAAGATCGCCACGTGGAACGGTGCCAAATACAGCGACCGGCTGAACGAGATCGGCAGCATCGAGCGCGGCAAGCGGGCCGACCTGGTGCTGGTGGACGGCGACCCGGTGGCCGACATCCGCGCCATCCGGCGCGTCGCGCTGGTCATCAAGGGCGGCCAGGCGCTGTCACCGTCGGCGCTCTATCAAACCATGGGCATCCTGCCCTTCGTGCCTTCGGCGGAGATTACGAAGTGAAGTTGCTGGCCGCACTGCTGCTTGCCGTGCCACTGGCAGCCGGCGCCGACACCACGCTGCGCTACTGCACGGCCGGCAGCCCCAAGACCTTCGACCCGGCGATGACCGACAGCTATGTCGACCATGTCGCCCACATGCCGGTCTTCGGCACACTGGTCGAACCCAAGCGTGGCACGGACGAACTCATTCCCGGCCTGGCACAGAGCTGGGCCATCAGCCCCGATGGCCTGGCCTACACCTTCGAGCTTCGCAAGGGCGTCACCTGGCACACCGTCGAGGGCTTCAAGCCCACGCGCGAGTTCAATGCCGACGACGTGCTCTTCACCTTCGGCCGGCTGCTCAGCCGCGACAGCGAATTCGCCAAGGCCTTCCCCAGCGTGTCGCCCTATGTGCTGTCCTTCGGCTGGGAAAAGCTGATCCGCAAGGTCGAGAAGCTCGGCGACCACCAAGTGCGCATCACGCTGGCCGAGCGCGACGCCTCCTTCCTGTCGGCCCTGAGCTTCACCTTCACGCTGATGCAGTCGGCCGAACTGGGCGCCCAGCTGCTCAAGGCCGGCACGCCGCATCGCATTGCGCAGATGCCGGTTGGCACCGGACCCTTCCAGTTGAAGAGCTTCCGCGCAGACAGCGTCATCCGCTACGTGAAGCATCCGACCTGGTGGCGCAAGGCCGAGCGCCCGGTCGTCGACCAGCTCGTCTACGCCGTCACCCCCGACGCCAGCGTGCGCGCCCAGCGCCTCAAGCGCAACGAGTGCGACATCGCCGCCCCCGTCGGCCCGGCCGAACTCGACGAGCTGAAGAAGGACCCGGCCATCAAGCTCGCCACCGCGCCGGGCATGAACATCGGCATCCTGGCCTACAACACCCGGCGCCCGGCGCTGGCCAAGGTCGAGGTGCGCCAGGCCCTGGACATGGCCATCGACAAGGCCGCGATCGTGCGCACCGTCTACGGCGATGCCGGCACCCTGGCCACCAGCAATATCGCGGCCGCCAACTGGGCCCATGACGCAACGCTCAAGCCCACGCCCTACGACCCCGCCCGGGCGAAGGCCATGCTGGAGAAGGCCGGCGTGCTGCCGCTGAACATCACGCTGTGGGCCATGCCCGTGGTGCGCAACTACAACCCCAACGGCCAGCGCATGGCGCAGATGATCCAGGCCGACTGGGCCAAGGTGGGCGTCACGGCGCGCATCGTCACCTACGAGTGGGGTGAGTATCTGCGGCGCATCGATGCCGGCGAGCACGACACGGCGCTCAGCGGCTGGAACAGCGACCCCGAGCCCGCCAATACCTTCGGCCAGCTCGCCTGCGGCGCCAACAACGGCGCCTTCTGGTGCAACCCGGCCTACGACAAGCTGCTCGCCGAGGCGCGCCAGACCCTCAAGCAGGAAGAGCGCAAGGCCATCTATGCCAAGGCCCAGCGCATCGCCATGCAGGAGCTGCCCTGGACGCCGATTGCCAGCGGGCGCATCGCCGTGCCCGAGCGGGCGACGGTCAAGGGTTTTGTCCTGGACCTCGACGGCGGCACCTATTTCGACGGCGTGACTCCGCGCTAAACAAGGAAAACGACATGAGCATCAAGAGCGACAAGTGGATCCGCCGCATGTGCGAGCAGCACGGCATGATCGAGCCCTTCGAGCCCGGCCAGGTGCGCGAGCAGGACGGCCGCAAGATCATCAGCTACGGCACCTCGAGCTACGGCTACGACATCCGCTGCGCGCCCGAGTTCAAGGTCTTCACCAACATCCACAGCACGGTGGTGGACCCGAAGAACTTCGACGAGAACAGCTTCGTCGACATCAACAAGGACGTCTGCATCATCCCGCCCAACAGCTTCGCGCTGGCGCGCACGATGGAGTACTTCCGCATCCCGCGCAATGTGCTGACGGTCTGCCTGGGCAAGAGCACCTATGCCCGCTGCGGCATCATCGTCAACGTGACGCCCTTCGAGCCGGAATGGGAAGGCTATGTGACGCTGGAGTTCAGCAACACCACGCCGCTGCCCGCCAAGATCTATGCCGGTGAAGGCTGCGCCCAGGTGCTGTTCTTCGAGAGCGACGAGGTCTGCGAGGTCAGCTACAAGGATCGGGGCGGGAAGTACCAGGGGCAGGTGGGGGTGACGCTGCCGAAAGCTTGAGTCAGCCAGACTTCAGCTTCGCCCGCAGCCGCCGGCGGTAAAACGCCCGAGCAATCCAGAATGAGATGGGGCCGAGCCACAAAGCGGAACGCAGGGTGGCCTCCATCAAGCTGTCGGAGAACTGGTTAAACACCAGCAAAGCCAGCCCTTCGATGACGAGGCAGACGAGGACGGCCTGGGCCAGGGCCTCGTTTCGGGCGTGTTCGCGTTCGCGGCGGGACTTCATCTGGGCTGCCGCCGTGCCAGGTAACCGATCAGTCCGAGTCTGCCTGCCCGCATCACCCTTTTGTGATTCCACCGGAACAACGGCGCCAGCAGCGGCGCCGTCCAGCGCAGGATGCCCGGCGGCAGCGTGACGCGCCAGACGAAAGTGACGTCGGTGTGGCTGCCCGCCTCGGGCAGGGCCTGCTTCATCAGCCAGATGCCTTCGCCCGCCAGCGTGCCGGCTGCCCGGGCGCGCAGGCGCTCTTCCTTCAGCACCTCGGTCACTTCCAGCTGCAGGTGCAGCCGGTAGCCCAGGCCGGTGCGGAAGGTGATTTCCTGCAGCAGCCCCACGCCGGTGCCGTCGCCGCTGCGCAGCTTGCGCACCCCCACGACGCCTGGCCACCAGCGTGGCCAGTGCTCGGTTTCGGTGATGGCCTGCCAGACGCGGGGAACCGGCGCATCCAGGCGCCAATGGCTGACGAGATCAAAAAAAGCGATTTGAGACATGCAAAGGGGATACGCCGGGCTACCCAGGGTAGATGCCGAGGTTTACGCTGCATCCGGAATTCTTACCGCTGCGTATCAGCTTTCCATGACCTCCCCCGCCGCCACCCCTGTCCAGGCCCGCGCCATCCGCCGCCGCCTGCTGGAGCGCGTGGCCGACACCGACGACAGCCACCAGACCGTGCCCGCGGGCCCGGCCGGCTGGCAGCCTTTCGGCCAAGGGGTGGAGATCAAGGTCTTGCATGAAAACGACGGCATTCTGAGCTATCTGCTGCGTTTCGCGCCCGGCGCCCGCCTCGAAGCCCACCGTCACCCGGTGGACGAGGAATGCCTGGTGCTGGAGGGCGTGCTCAAGGTCGGCAGCCAGATCGAGGTCGGCCCCGGCGGCTACCACCTGGCCCGTGCCGGCAGCCTGCATGCCAGCATCAGCACCGAGACGGGCGCCACCATCTTCCTGCGCGGCGCCGAGCCGCACGTGGACCAACTGTTGGTTTGAGGACATCACATGACCCTGCCACACCCCACCGAGACCGGCGAAGAGCCGCCCAACCCGGCGCTGCTGTTCGACGACGTCGATCCGCATGACGCCGAACTGGACGAGCCCTGTGTCGCCGAGGCGGCCGCCGCCAGGCCGGGCTGCCCGACGCTGGACGACGCCCAGCTTGCCGCCTGGATAGACGGCATCGTCGAGCACGACGAGCGCGCGCTGCTGGCTCTGTATGAGGCGACGCTGTCGCGCGTCTATGGCCTGGTGCTGCGCCTGGTGCGCCGCAGCCAGCTGGCCGAGGAGGTCGCCGAGGAGGTCTATTTCCAGGTCTGGCGCCAGGCGCCGCGTTTCGACGCCGAGCGCGGCCGGCCGCTGACCTGGCTGCTGGGCATGGCCCGTTCGCGCGCCATCGACGCCATCCGCCGCGAGGCCCGCTTCCAGCATGAGGAGCTCGACGAGGAGAGCGTGCCGCTGTCGGCACCGGCCGCCGACTCCGGCGACGAGCTGCTGTCCGTGGCCCAGGGCCATGCCGAACTGCACCGCGCCCTGCTGCTGCTCAAGCCCCAGCCGCGCCAGCTCGTCGCGCTGGCCTTCTTCAATGGCCTGTCGCATGAGGAGATCGCCAGCCAGACCAGCCTGCCGCTGGGCACGGTCAAATCGCAGATCCGCCGCGCCTTGATCACGCTTCGGGAAGCCTTGGGCGACACTGGCGCCCATGCGCTGCCGGCCTGAAGGGGGACGCCATGAAGACGATGCCCACCATCCCTGAATCCGACGACGACAGCAGCGACCTGAGCCCCCTGCTCAGCGAGCCCTTTGCCCAGGCCTGGGTCACGCCGACGCCGGGCCTGCCGGGCCGCCTGGGCGAGCGCCTGGGCGGGCGCCTCGCCCAGTCCCTGAAGGCCGAGGCGGGCATGATCACCGTGCGCCGCCGCAAGGCCGAAGCCGAAACGCTGGCCGAAGGCGCCCAGCGGCGCTGGCTCTACCGCGCACCGGCCGCCCGCACGCTGCGCCGCGGCGAACCGCGGGCCGCCAGCGTCATCGAATTGCAGGCCGGTGCCCAGCTCATGCTGCCGCCGGGCGGAGCGCGTGAGTTCCTGGTGTTGCGCGGCAGCCTGGAGATCGACGCCGAGAGCCTGAGCCTGCGCGACTTCCTGCTGCTGCCGGCGGGCTGCACCACGGTGCTCGGCAGCCGCGACGGCGCCCATGTCTTCGTGCGCGAAGCCGACGGCCAAGCTGACGGCGACAGCGTGAAGCGCACGCTGGTGCGTGATGTGGAAGCCGGCTGGCCCGAGTTCGCGCCCGGCATCCGCCGCCGCGTGCTGTGGACGGCCGGCGGCCAGGCCGCGCTGCTCTACCGCGCCGACCCCGGCGCCAGCGTGCCCAACCACAGCCATGGCCACGACGAGGAATGCCTGATGGTGCAGGGCGAGCTCTTCCTCGACGACGTGCTGCTGCAGCAGGGCGACTACCAGCTGGCCCCGGCCGGCACCGGCCACCGCATCACCGAGACCGACACCGGCGTGGTGCTCTACGCGCATGGTGACCTCGACCTGCAGTTCTTCTGACTTGAATCGCATCAGCGGCAGTTAAGGGCGGCTTTTCCAGCTTTATCCGCCCTTCAGTTTTCGCCGGCCCCGGCACGATGGCGGCACACGCCAGAAGTCCGCCGAGGCCGCCATGCTCATCCCCCTGCATCTGATCCCGATTCCCGCCGATGAACCCCGCGGCCTGGGCGACCCGGGCCATGTGCACAGCGGGCTGAAGATCGCGCAGGGCGTGCATCTGGGCGACATCCGCGCCCTGGGCCTGACGGTGGCCAGCGCCACCAGCGGCCCCGTCAGCACCGCCGATCTGCTGCGCTTCGGCCAGCTGATGAACGACGCCGGCCTGGCCATCAACCCGACGCGCATGCTCTACGACCGCCAGTACGCCTACGAGCGCCTGGCCGACGGCCATGGCAGCAATCACCCCGGCCTGGCTGACCTGGCCATCGACTTGTTCGAGGCCTACCAGTCCGCCGGCGAATGGATAGGGATGACGCACTGAAGCCCCTCGTCCAAGGAGTACCTTGGCCGGTCCCCCGAAGGGACGGCGATGCTTGCCGGATTGACCGACAAGCACATCGCCCAAGGCGGGCCGGCTAGGGAGCGGCCCGGCGCTCGGCCCGCAACTCCCGGCGCGCGGTGTCATTCGTCCCCAATCCCGGGGGCTTTCCGCGCGCTTGTGGGCTTTGCCCCCAATCCCGGGGGCTTTCCCCAGGCCGAAGCCTGGCTTTCCTCACCCGGGGCATGCGGCCCTTGCGGGTTACGCTCGCGGTTTCGTCCTTCTGCCGAACCGCTCCATGACACGACATTCCCTTTCGCTGCTGGCCTTGGCCGCGCTGGCCGCCACCGCTGCCCATGCCGATGAAGGCATGTGGATGCCCAAGCAACTGCCGCAGATCGCCAAGTCCCTGAAGGCCGGCGGCCTGGCCCTGGACCCGGCCAAGCTCAAGGAGCTGACCGACTTCCCGATGGGCGCCGTCGTGGGCATTCCCGGCTGCACGGCCAGCTTCGTGTCGCCGCAGGGCCTGGCGGTCACCAACCATCACTGCGCCTACGGCAGCATCCAGTACAACTCCAAGCCCGACCGCGACCTGCTGAAGAACGGCTTCTACGCCGTCACGCTGGCCGATGAGCTGCCCGCCGCGCCCGGCACCCGCATGTGGGTGACCGTGGACATGAAGGACGTCAGCGCCGAGATCCTGAACGACAAGACCCGTGCCCTGACCGGCAAGGCCCGCACCGACGCCATCGAGACGACCCAGAAGGGCCTCGTCGCCGCCTGCGAGGCCGACAAGGGCCACCGCTGCACCGTCCATGCCTTCTTCGGCGGCCTGCAGTACCAGCTGATCAAGCAGCTCGAGATCCGCGACGTGCGCCTGGTGCACGCGCCGGCGACCGGCGTGGGCCTGTTCGGCGGCGATGCCGACAACTGGGTCTGGCCGCGCCACACCGGCGACTACAGCTTCTACCGCGCCTACGTCGGCGCCGATGGCAAACCGGCCGATTTCAGCAAGGACAACAAGCCCTACACGCCCAAGCACCACCTGAAGATGCCCAGCAGCCCGCTGAGCCAGGGCGACTTCGTCATGGTGGCCGGCTATCCGGGCGGCACCGACCGCCACCGCCTGCCGCGCGAAGTCGACTTCGCCTTCGGCTGGCAGCAGCCCGCCCAGGCCAAGGCCATGGGCGAGGCCATCGACCTCATCAAGGCCGAAACCGCCGGCCGCCGTGACGGCGAGATCAAGATGGCGTCCCGCATGCAGGGCCTGCAGAACTACTACAAGAACCTGCAGGGCCAGCAGCAGAGCTACGACGGCAGCGACATCCTGGCCCGCAAGCAGGCCGAGTTCGACAAGCTCAAGGCCTGGGTCAACGCCTCGCCCGAGCGCAAGGCGCGCTACGGTGCCGACATCGCCGCCACCGAGAGCCTGCTGGCCGAGCGCCAGGCCATCCTGCGCGCCGAATACCTGGGCAACTTCATCACGCCGGCGCTGCTGAACTCCGCCCGCCAGCTCTACCTGATCGCGCAGGAACGTGCCAAGCCCGACGCCGAGCGCAAGGCCGGCTACCAGGAGCGCGACCTGCCGCGCCTGCGCGCGAACCAGCAGCAGTTGGACCGCCGCTACGACGAGCAGACCGACAAGCGCGTCGTCGCCCACTTCCTGGCCCAGTACCTGGCCCAGCCGGCCAATACGCTGAACCCGGCGTGGCTGGACGCGCTCGGCCTGAAGGCCGGCCAGGACGAAGCCGGCATCCGCGCCCAGCTCGACAAGGTCTTTGCCGGCAGCAAGCTGTCCGACAGCGCCTTCCGCATGGGCTGGCTGGACAAGGACGCGGCCGCTTTCAAGGCCAGCGATGACGCCTTCCTCAAGGCTGCCGTGGCGCTCTACGACGACGACCGCCGCCTCGAGACCCGCGACAAGGAATTGGGCGGCAAGCTGCAGAAGGCCTACGCCGGCGTGCAGCAGGCCATGATCGACTACCACGCCAGCCGCGGCGAAGCCGTCTACCCCGATGCCAACAGCACGCTGCGCATCAGCTACGGCAAGGTCGAGGGCCGCACCCCCGGCACCGACGGCAGCACCTGGACGCCGTTCACGACGCTGCGCGGCATCGTCGCCAAGCACAAGGGCCCGGACGAGGCCGGCGGCGAATTCAACGCGCCCGCCGAGCAGCTCGCCGCCATCAAGGCGCGCAACTTCGGCAAGTACTACGTCAAGTCGCTGGACTCGGTGCCCGTGAACTTCCTGTCCACGCTGGACACCACCGGTGGCAACTCCGGCTCGCCGGTGCTGAACAAGAACGCCGAGCTGGTGGGCCTGCTGTTCGACGGCACGCTGGACGCGGTGATCGCCGACTGGAGCTTCGACCCCAAGATGGTCCGCAGCATCTCGCTGGATGCGCGCTACATGCTGTGGCAGATGAGCACCGTCGACAAGACGACGCGCCTCTTGGACGAGATGGGCGTGAAGTAGCCCGCCCCCGAGGCGCTTGACGCGCCTCCCCCTCAAGGGGGCGCTGCCAGTGGCCCGGCAAAGCCGGTTCCACGGCAGCCGCTGGAGGAGAAGAACGGCAGCGTTTCGCTGCCGTTCTTCGTTTCGTGCCTACTCCTTCACTACCGCCTCGACCTGGATGCGCAGGTTCACGTCCATCTTGAAGCCCCAGTCTTTGCCGGCGACAAGGCCGAAGTCCTCGCGGTTGAACGTGCCCGAGGCGTCGGCGCCGCACCAGTCGCGCTTGAACAGGGGGTGGGGCATGCACTTGAGCTGGTGGATGGTCAGCGTCATCGGTTGGGTGCGGCCGTTCAGCGTCAGTTCGCCGACCAGCTTGGCCGGCACAGCGCCCTCGAAGCGGCCCTTGAAGCTGGCGCCGGGGTTCTTGGCGACATTGAAGAACTGCTCGCCCTTGGCCCAGGCGTTCATCGCTTCCAGGCCGAAGTCGATGCTGGCGAGATCCATCTGCACGTCGACGCCGCCGCTGCCATTGGCCTTGTCGTAGACGATGCTGCCCGAGTTCTTCGTCAGCTTGCCGCGCCAGTAGGACATGCCCATGTGGTCGGCCTCGAAGCTGGGGTAGGTGTGGGCCGGGTCGACCACATAGGTAGCCGGCGCGGCCTGGGCCAGCGTGGCGGCGAACAAGACGGGGAGCAGGGTCAGTCGGTTCATGGGAGTCTCCGGTGAAGGGTGATGAGAGGCGCTTGCCTGACACTATGACGAAGCGGGCCGCGCGATTTCGACAGCGGCCCGCAAATTGGTTTGCCGACATGATCGCCCGACTCCTCATCGCCTTGCTCGCGCTGGCCCTTGCCGCCTGCGCACCCCTGAAGCCCCAGCCCAGCGCCGAGAAGCGCTACAGCGCCGCCGAGTTGCTCGCGCTGCGCCCGGCTGATTTCTACTGGCCGGCGATGTCGACGGCGGGCGAGCAGGCCCAGCGTGAAGCGGCCCTGGCCGACATCCGCGCCCGCATCGCGCTGCCGCCCGGCCCCGAGCGTGACGCGGCCCTGCCCAGGCTCTTCGATCTCGTGGCCCAGTACAACCTCGAGATCGACGCCGCGCGGCCGCTGCTGCTGCAGGCCCTGCCGACGCTGGCCGGCCGCGACGCGGACTACCAGCGAGCCCTCCTGACGGCGGCACGCGCGCTGTATGGGGCCGAAGCCGAGTTCGCCCTGCAGCCGCTGCTGACCCAACTGACGGCAAGCAAGCCCTTCGCCATCGCGGCCTACACGCTGAAGGCGGCCAACCCGGGCCATGCCGAGTTCATCCGCGATCTCGTGCCGCGCCAGTTCCCGCAGTGGCGCGACGACCCGCGGCTGCTGGCGTTGATGGACGACGTGGCGCCCGTGCGCATGGCCCAGCCGCCGCTGGCCGACCTGCTCGCCGCGCCGCTGCGGCCCGGCCTGCCGGTCATCTTCAGCCTGCAGCGCCCCGGCCGCGTCGACATGGGCCTGGTGCTGGTGCGTGCTGCCGACGGCCGTTTCGTGCGCGATGCGCGCGGCCAGCTCTTCGCCCAGCCCCAGCTGGCGCTGTCACGCAGCGGCCTGCCCGGCACCATCACCAATGGCAACACGCCGCAGGGCGTCTTCACCGTCGTCGGCGCCGGCACGGCCACCAATCCCAACATCGGCCCCACGCCCTATCTGCACAGCAAGCTGCCCGTCGAGGCGACGGTGGCCGAGTTCGAGCATGCCGACACGCCGGCCGCCTGGAGCGAGGCGCAGTACGAGAGCTTCCTGCCGCCCAGCTGGCGCAGCTTCGCCGCCATCAAGGAAGCCTGGCTGGCCGGCCGCGCCGGGCGCGACGAGCTGCTCATCCACGGCACGACGATCAACCCGGCCTATTACGCCGGCAGCCGCTACTTCCCCGGCACGCCGCAGCAGGGCTGCATGATCTCCAACGAAGACTGGGACCCGGCCACGGGCCGCCTGATGGCGAGCCGGCAGCTGACGCTGGCGCAGGCCTATGCCGCCGCCGGTGCGCGCGCCGACCTGGCGGGCTACCTCGTCGTCGTGGAGCTTGCGGGGTCCGGGCCGGTGATGCCGGCCGAGGGGCTGGCGCTGGTCAGCGCCGCGGGGCGTTGACACTCAGTCTTCCGCGCCCAGATTGGCGTGCACCCGCTCCAGCAGCGCCAGCAGTTGGTCGCACTCCACCTTGCTGAGGCCCTGCATCGCGGCCTGAGCGAGCTTGTCGCCCTGCACACGCACGGCCTCCTGCGCGGCCGCGCTCTCGGGTGACAGGCGCAGGCGCTGCACGCGGCGGTCGTCGGGGTCGGTCTCGGCCAGCAGCAGGCCGCGCTCCTTCAGGCCGGCGATCAGCCGGGCGATCTGCGCCTTGTCGCGGCCGCTCTTGGCCACCAGCTCGCTCGGTGTCGCGCCGGGGTGGCGCGCGAAGAAGCCCAGCGCCTTGGCCTCCATGTGCGTGACCGCCGACGGCCCGTCGCGCAGCGCGCGGAACTGGCGGCCGCGGAACAGGTGCATCAGCGTGTGGATGGTCTCGAAGACCTCCGACGCGACGCTGGCCTTACGGTTGACATTGTCAACTTTATTCTTCATGATGGATGACATTATCAACCAATGCAATCCATCATGAGCCTGGTGCCTGCACGCCGCATCCAACGAATCCGCTATGAGGTCCAGCGCCGCGAGCTGCGCGTCAGCCGCGTCGAGCCGCGCGGCGACCGCTTCGTCGCCATCACGGTGCAGGGCGAATCCCTGCGCGACTTCGCCTCCGCTTCCTTCGACGACCACGTCAAGCTGATGCTGCCCGACGGGTCAGGCGGCCAGCTGATGCGCGACTACACGCCGCGCGCCTTCGACACCCAGCGGGGCGAGCTGGTGCTCGAGTTCGCGTTGCACGGAGATGGCCCCTTTGCGGGCTGGGCCGCGCAGGCTGAGGTGGGCCAAATGCTGACGGTGGCCGGCCCGCGCGGCTCCATGGTCATCCCGACGGACTACGACTGGCACCTGCTCGTCGGCGACGACAGTGCCTGGCCCGCCATCGCGCGCCGTCTGGAGGAGCTGCCGGCCGGTGTGCGCGTGGACGTGCTGCTGCTGATGCCCGACGCACCGGCCTGGCCCGCTGGCAGCTCGGTCACGCCGCAGTACTTCGCCACTCCCGAGGCGCTGGCGCAGGCCCTGCGTGAGTTGGCACTGCCCGCAGGCGAGGGCTTCGTCTGGTGTGCCGGCGAGGCCCAATGGATGGCCGCGTTGCGCGACGTGCTGCTGCGCGAGAAGGGCCACCCGAAGGAAGCCATGAAGGTCGCGGCGTATTGGAAGCAGGGCGCCACCGGCTACCACGCACGGCTGGACGACGACGCGCCGGCGCGCTGAGGCGTCATTCCACGAACCGCATCCCGCCGTACTCCCAGCGCCAAGGCACACCGGTCTCGCCGAGGATGAACTTCACCAGTTGGGGAAAGGCCGGCTCGGCCCGCACGTCGTTGGCCAGGATGACGACGCAGCGCCGGCTGGCCTTGACGCAGACCCAGGTGTTGCCGGTGCTGTCGTCGTGCCCGCCCTTGTAGAAGCCCGGGCCCTGCGGCCCGTCGAAGACGATGACGCCCAGGCCCGCGGCCAGGTCGGCGCGGCGCCGCGCGGGCGGCAGCTCCGGCTGCAGCGTCGGGAACTGCGAGGCCGTCGTGATCGGCAGCTGGGGCGAGGTCAGCGCGGCGGCGCCCTCGGGCGACAGGGTGACGCCCTTGATGTAGCCGGCCGCCATGAGGGCCATGTCGGCCATGCTCGTGTCCATGGACCCGGCCAAGCGCACCTTGCTGCGCTCGTCGTGAGGCACGGCCTGGCCGTCCAGGGTCCAGCCGTCGGCAAGGTTGGGCCGGAAATCGGGCCGCCACATCATGCCGGTGCGCTTCATGCCGAAGCGGTCGAACACGCGGCGCTGGATCTCGGCGCCCATGTCCAGACCCAGGCCGCGCTCCATGACGAACTGCAGCAGGATGAGCCCTTCGCCCGAGTACGCGTAGCGCGTGCCGGGGTCGAAATGCATGCGCAGCTTGCGGTCGGGTTCGAGAAAGGCGAAGTTGGCGAAGCCGCTGCTGTGGGTCAGCAGCATGCGCGCGGTCAGGCGGCGCCAGCGCTCGTCGCCGGCCAGATGGCGCCAGGGGCCGTATTCGCTGTCGTGGGGGTAGTCGGGCAGCGGCTTGTCGAGGTAGTCGGCCAGCGGCCGGTCCAGTGACAGCTTGCCGCGCTCCACCTGCTGCATGACGGCAAAGCCGAACACGGTCTTGGTCAGCGAGGCGCCGTACATGACCGTGTCGACCAGCAGCGGCTCGCCCGCTGCATTGCGCTTGCCGTAGGCGCCGACGTGCACGACCTGGCCATCGTCGACGACCGCCACGGCCAGGCCCTGGGCCTGCGTGGCGGCCATCAGCCGCGCCGCCTCGGCGGCTATGGCCTCGCTGGTCGGCATGGCGGGCTGGGCGAGGGCGCTCAGCAGGGGCAGGGCGGCCAGCAGGCCGGCGAATCGGGTCAGGTGCATGGAGCCTCCTGACCGCAAGCCTAACGGCTGTTCAAATCGGCCGCACATGCCGTCCCTCCTCCTCACCCCACCCACCCTCGACAGCGCCGACGAGCTGCTGCGCTTCGAGACCGACAACCGCGCCTTCTTCGAGGCCCGCATCAATTCGCGGCCCGCCAGCTATTACTCGCCCGAAGGCGTGCGCGCCGCCATTGCGCTGGCCGAGCGCGAGGCGGCCGAGGACAAGGGCTACCAGTTCCTCGTCCGCACCGAGGCCGGTGAACTGGTCGGCCGCATCAACCTGATCGGCGTGAAGCGCAGCCACTTTCAGATGGCCGACCTGGGCTACCGCATGGCCGAGTCGGCCTGCGGCAAGGGTTATGCGAGCGAGGCCGTGCGGCTGGTGCTGGCCAAGGCCTTTGGCGAGCTGGGCCTGGCGCGCGTGGAGGCGAATGCACGCGTCGGCAACGAGGGATCGATCAAGGTGCTGCTGCGCAATGGCTTTCGCGAGTTCGGCCGCTCGCAGCGCAGCTTTCTGCTCGACGGCGTCTGGCACGACCGCCTGCATTTCGAGCGGCACGCTGGCTGAGCCCTGACCCTGCCCTGACCTTCAGGGCAGGCGGCGCAGCGTCTTCTGCAGCGGCGCCTGCAGCCGTTCGCGCTGGCTCGCGTCGGTCACGTCCAGCACGCCGGCCAGCAGCGGCCACAGGAATTCGCGCAGATTGTGCAGGTCGGTCAGTGCGGTCTCGTCCCAGGCTTGGGCCTGCTTCAGCGGCTGCAGCAGCCGGTCCAGCCAGGCCTGCAGGGCCGCCTCATCCGGCTTGAGCCTGAGCTGCAGTTGCAGCGCCGCGCGCGCCAGGCGCTGGCCCTCGCCGTAACGGTAGGCATGCCGGTGGTCGGCCAGCACCTGGCTGCTGATGGCGTCCAGCAGCAGCTGGCGCTGGGCCGGGCCCAGCGCCGCGTTCATGCCGAGCTGCAGGGCCAGGTCGGCGCCGTGCGCCACGCCGTGACGCCAGCCCTCGCCAGCGACGAGACCGCGGTAGTCGCGCACGCCCGCCAGGAAGCGCGCCGCGCGGTCCACCAGCTCGGCGCGCTGCTCGTCGGTCATGAAGGGCTTGAGCCGGTCGGCCCGCGCCACCTCGGCCAGCGTCAGCACCGCAAAGGGCTGGTGCACGCCGGCCATATCGGGTGGGACAGCGGGCTTGGCATCCAGCACGGCGACCAGATCGGCGCGCAGCCGCTGCAAGGTGGCGGCCTCCAGCTTGGCGTCCCGCGCCCAGGCGGCGATCTGCTCGAAGGCGACGTCGTCGCGCAGCCGGGGATCGAGTTCGGCGAGGCAGGGCAGCAGGGCGATGGCCTGCTGCTGGATGCGAGCGGGGTCGCTCTCGGTCTTCAGGTCGGCGGGTGGCGCGCAGGGCTGCGGGGTCGGCGCGCCGTGGGCGGCCAGGGCCAGCGATGAAAGCAGGGCGGCAGCGAGGGTCTTCATGCGCCGCAGTAGCGCATGCCCGCGCGCCCCAGGCAAGAAGTCAGGCCGTCGGGTAGGTCCCGGGAACAAGGATGTCGCGCGTCACATTCGTCAGCTGCGTATGGCCGCAGAAGGCCATCGTCACGTCCAGTTCCTTGTGCAGGATGGCCAGCGCCTTGGCCACGCCTTCCTCGCCCATGGCGCCCAGGCCATAGGCCATGGCGCGGCCGATCATGGTGCCTCTCGCGCCAAGAGCCCAGGCCTTCAGCACATCCTGGCCGGAGCGGATGCCGCCATCCATCCAGACTTCCGTCTGCCCGCCCACCGCGGCCGCGATGGCCGGCAGCGCATGGATGCTGCTCGGCGCGCCGTCGAGCTGGCGCCCGCCGTGGTTGCTGACGACGATGGCGTCGGCCCCCGCCTGCACGGCGAGCCTGGCGTCCTCCACGTCCATGATGCCCTTCAGGATGAGCTTGCCACCCCATTGCTCCTTGACCCAGGCGATGTCGGCCCAGGACAGGCGCGGGTCGAACTGCTCATTCGTCCAGGCCGACAGCGAGCGCATGTCGCTGACGCCTTTCACGTGGCCGACGAGGTTGCGGAAGGTGTGGCGCTTGGTGCCCAGCATGCCCAGGCACCAGCGCGGCTTGGTGGCCAGGTTGATGACGTTGGCGAGCGTCGGCCGGGGCGGCGCGGTGAGGCCGTTCTTCAGGTCCTTGTGACGCTGGCCGATGACCTGCAGGTCCAGCGTCAGCACCAGGGCCGAGCACTTGGCCGCCTTGCAGCGCTCGATCATGCGGGCCATCGCCTCGCGGTCGCGCATCATGTAGAGCTGGAACCAGAAGGGTGCCGATGTGTTCTCGGCGATGTCCTCGATGGAGCAGATGCTCATCGTCGACAAGGTGAACGGGATGCCGAACTTCTCGGCCGCCCGCGCGGCGTGGATCTCGCCGTCGGCGTGCTGCATGCCGGTCAGGCCCACGGGCGCGATGGCCACGGGCATCCTGGCCGCCTGACCCACCATCGTCACCGCCGTGCTGCGGCCCTCCATGTTGACGGCCACGCGCTGGCGCAGCTTGATGGCCTGGAAGTCGCTTTCGTTGGCGCGGTAGGTCGTCTCCGTCCAGGAGCCCGAATCGGCGTAGTCGTAGAACATGCGCGGCACGCGCTTCTGGGCGAGCTGGCGCAGGTCTTCGATGCAGGTGATGACGGGCATGGCGCGGGGGAGGGCGGTGGGAGCAGTCGTGGATTCTCGACTGCGCCGCGCCCGCGAGTTCTCAGCGCGATGAGTTTTTGGCGCGCCCGCCGCCGGCGTCAGTAGTTGACCGTCGTCGGCCCGGCGTCGCGTGATGAGGGTTTCAACAACTGGCTCAGCGTGCCGGCCATGGCCGCCGCGACGCCCGCGGCCAGGTGCCCCGCCTTGCGCCAGCCCCGCGGCTTTGCGCGCTCGCTGCGCCTTTGCTCGCGCTGGGCGACCGCGTGCACGAGGGCGATTTCCTGCTGGCGCTCCTGGATCAGGAAGATCAGCCGGTTGGGATCGGCGAAGCGCTGCGCCAGCGTGCTGACGACCTTGAGCTCACGCGTCTGCACCCGCACGCCCTGGGGGCGCAGCGTGCAGCCCAGATTGCGGCTGCGCAGGTAGAGGGCCTTGGCGGCCAGGCGGTCGGGCAGGCAGCCCACGCCGGCGAACAGGCAGTTGGCCAGGTTGAAGCAGGCTTCGGCGTGGCCCGCCGCAGCAGCCGCCACATAGGCCGACAGGCCGCGCTCCTCGTCGGCCGGCCCGCCACTGCCCGTCATCAGCACGCGCCCGTAGTGGAAGCGGCCGATGGCGCTGCCGCGCGCCGCGGCCATCTCCAGCAGAGGGCGCGCCAGCGCTGCGTCGGCCGGCAGCCCCAGGCCTTCGAGCTGGCACAGGCCCAGCATGGCCAGGCCGTCGCTGTCGCCGCCGTCAGCCGCGGCGCGGAACCAGCCCACGGCGCGGGCATAGTCGGGCGGCGTGGCCTGGAACAGCTCCAGCCCATGTTGCAGGGGGTTGATGGCCGTCGCGTCGAAATTCGCGGCGTGCAGGGGTGGGGCGAGGCCCGGATCTCGGGAGTTCATCCAACGACAGTCTTGTTGCAAGGGCGCGGTGGCGCCTAATCCCTAGATTGTGGGCATGCACGGGAGGCGGCATCGATTGCGCCGCCTGACTCTTGCAAGGTGTAACTTGTTGGGCGCGCGGGTCGTGAAATATTCCGCACTGCGCGCTTGGCGCCGCGGCCTGGCCGTCAGAAGTTGATCGTCGTCGGGCCGGCGTCGCGCGATGCCGGCCGCAGATATTGGCCCAGCGTGCCGGCCATGGCCGCCACCACGCCAGCGGCCATCCTGCCCGCGTTGTGCAGGGCCCCCGGCTTGGCCGGGCTCGAGGAGCGCTCCTGCGCCGGGCCGGGCTCGGCGACGGCATGCGCCAGGGCCAGCTCCTGCTGACGCTCCTGCACGAGGAAGAACAGCCGGCTCGGGTCCGTAAAACGCTGTGCCAGCGCGCTGACCGCCTTCAGTTCCTGTTTGCTGACCCGCACGCCCTGCGGTTGCAGCGTGCAGCCCAGCGCCCGGCTGCGCAGATAGAGCGACTTGGCGGCCAGGCGATCGGGCAGGCAACCCACGCCGGCGTGCAGGCAGTTGGCGAGGTTGAAGGTGGCTTCGGCATGGCCGAGGGCGGCGGCGGTCACGTAGGCGGTCAGCCCGGCGCCCTCGTCGGCAGGCCCGCCGCGGCCGGTCATCAGCACCCGCCCGAGCTGGAAGCGCCCGATGGCGCTGCGGCGAGCGGCGGCCTGTTTCAGCAGCCCGCGGGCCTCGGTCGGGTCGGCCGGCATGCCCAGGCCTTCCAGCTGGCACAGGCCCAGCATGGCCAGGCCGTCCGCGTCACCCGCATCGGCTGCGGCGCGAAACCAGCCCACGGCGCGGGCGTAGTCCGGCTGCGCGGCGTGGAACAGGGCCAGTCCCTGCTGCAAGGCGTTGATCGCGGGTGTCGCGCCGACCGCAGCGGGTGCGGTCGGTTCGGCGAGCAGGTCCAGTAAATCCATCCGGCGAGCGAGGTCGTGATTGGCGCGGAGCGCGGGCTTGATGAGGCGTGTCTGGCGATTCTCCGGGCGCTCACCCTCGCGCGGCACGCCTGGCTCGACGAATGGCCAGCGTGCGCGCCGCCGGCGTGAAAAAGTGGGCGCGGCGGCTCGCACCGCCGACCCTGCGGGGCTGTGCAAAATGGGTCTCCCCACCCGCCCGGCCTGTCCACCATGAGTTTTTCAGCCCTCGCCAAGTACGCCATGGAACTGCCCGGCGCCACCCAGGACATCAAATGGGGCGCCGACTGGGTCGCGAGCGTCGGCGCCAAGATGTTCTTCGTCGGCGGGCCGCACCCGGGGACGTGGACGCATTGCAGCTTCAAGGTCGACGACCACCGCTTCCTGGAGCTGACCGGCGTGCCGGGCATCGAGCCGGCGCCGTATGCGGCCAGGTATCACTGGGTGGCGGTATCGGATGCCAAGGCGCTGCCGCTGTCGGAGCTGAAGGCGCTGGTGAAGCGCTCGCATGAGCTGGTGGCGGCCAAGCTGCCCAAGAAGCTCAGGCTGAGCCTGAGCCTCTAGCGGGACCGAAATCCGTTGACTTCATGAACTACTAATGAAATAGTACTATCGAATTAGTAGATGACGGCCACGCGGCACCTCGATGACAAATCCCCTTCCCACCGACGGCGAACTGGCCATCCTGCGAGCGCTCTGGGCCATCGGCGCGCCGGCCACCGTGCGCCAGGTGCACGAAGAGCTGCTGCGTGGTAAGGACACGGCCTACACCACCGTGCTGAAGATGCTCACCATCATGACGGACAAGGCCCTCGTGCAGCGCGATGACTCGGAGCGCAGCCATCGCTACACGGCGATGTACTCCGAGCCGGCGGTGCAGTCGTCCATGTTGAAGAGCTTCATGGCCAACGCCTTTGCCGGCTCGGCTTTCAAGCTGGTGCAAAGCGCGCTGGACGACGACCAGGCCAGCCCCGAGGAGCTGGACGCGATCTCGCGCCTGATCGCCCAGGCCAAGAGCCGCCGCAAGCCCTGACCCCGGCGGCGTGGCGATGAACCTCCAGCTCAGCCTCGCGTCCGCCCTCGTGCAGGCGCTGCTGCATTCGGTCTGGCAGCTCGCCCTCATCGGCCTGCTCGCCTCGCTCGGCTTCAACGCCCTCGCGCAGGCGCCGGCAAGGCTGCGCCACGCGCTGGGCATGGCCGGCCTTGTCGCGATGCTGCTGGCGCCGATCGTGACCTTCCTGCTGTGCTGGCAGCCGCCGTCGCCCACCACGACGGCGGGCCTGCCCTGGCTGGGCGGGCAGGGGCTGGAACCCGGCATGCAGCCCCTCGCGGCGGCCGGCGTGCCGTCCTGGCAGGATTGGCTGCTCGTCGTGCTGTCCCAGGTCTGGCTCATCGGCGTGGCGGCCATGACGCTGCGCCAGGTTGGCGGCTGGCGGCTGCTGCGCCGCATCGAGGCCCAGCCCTTCGTGGCGCTGCCGCCGCATTGGCAGGCGCGGTTCGACGCGTTGGCGGCAGCGCTTGGCGTCACGCGGCGCGTCTCGGTGCGGCTGGCGCAGCGCGTCGTGTCGCCTTTCACCACCCATGTGCTGCGGCCGGTGATCTGGTTGCCGCTGTCCCTGCTGACGCGGCTGCCGCCCGACCAGGTCGAGGCGTTGCTGGCCCACGAACTGGCCCACATCCGCCGGTTGGACTGGTGCTGGAACGCGTTGCAATGCCTGATCGAAGGCCTGCTCTTCCACCACCCGGCCATGTGGTGGCTGAGCCGGCGCATCCGCGAGGAGCGCGAGCACGCCTGCGACGACCTGGCCGTGTCGGCCTGCGGCGATGCCGTCGCGCTGGCCGAGGCACTGGCGGGCCTGCAATGCGGCAAGCTGCCGCTGCCTGCGCTGGCCGCCCGCGGCGGTGGCCTGCTCAAGCGTGTCGAGCATCTGCTGGCCGGCACGCCGCGGCCGGCGAACTGGCGCGTGACCGCCATCCTGTGCTTTGCCGCCTGCTGTGCTCTGCTGGTGGCGCTGCAACTGGCCCCGCCGGCCCATCTGCTGACCAACCTCACCATCGACGCTTCATCGAGCGGCGAGCTGACGCCGGGCAACCACCGCGACTACACGGCTAGCTACCTGGGCGAGCGGCAGCGCCACTACCGCATCAGCATGGACGCCCAGGGGCAGGTGCAGGAGAGCTATAGCGAGGACGGCGAGCCCCGGCCCATCGACACCGGCGTGCGCGCCTGGCTGGCGGCGATGGCGGCCATGGGCGCCACCCTGCCGCAGTCCGGCAAGCCTCCGCTGCCGCCGCCGCCGGGTTTGCCCGCGCTGCCCGAGCTGGGCGGCGTCGCGCCACCGCAGCGTGCAGCCATGTCAGAGGAAGCCCAACGCCTGATGAACATGATCAGTGCCGACGCCCGCGTGACCGCCGTGACCGGCCTGCCTGCCCGCTTCGACCGGGCGAGCTTTCACGGCCGCATCCACACCTGGGGCGCACGCGACTTCCATCTCTGGGGCATCGACGACCCGGTTGGCGGCAAGGCCCGCTTCACCGTCACCTTCCAGGGCCCCAAGGGCCGGGCCCAGGTGAGCTATGCCGGCCGCACCGTCAGCGGTGGCGACTGGGCGATCGAGACCCTCGACGTGCTGCCACTCCCCGACTGACCGCCTGCGCAACCGCGCTTTTTTTTGACCCAATCTACTAATCGTTTAGTAGTCAACCCGAGGACATCGCCATGACGACATCGCCACGACAGCACCGGACCCTGCTCGCCCTGATCGCCGCTTCCACGCTGGCCTGCGCGCAAGCCTTGGCCGCGCCACCCGGACCGCCCGGCCCAGCCCTCACGGCCCAGCAGCGGGCTGAGGTGCTGCAGACCCTGTCCGGCAAGCTGGCCGCGAACTACGTCTTCCCCGACGTGGCCGCGCAGATCAACGGCGCGCTGCCCGCCAAGGTGCAGGCCTATGGCGCAGCCGTCTCGGCGCCGGAGTTTGCGGAGCTGATCTCCAAGGACCTGCGCGCCCTCGGCCATGACAAGCATTTCCGCGTCTTCCACGACCCCCGCTTCCGCGAAGACCCGGCCGGCCCGAACGCCGTGCCCAGCGCCGAGGACATGGACCGCCAGCGCGCCGAGGTGGCGCAGCTGGCCTTCGGCGTCGAGAAAGTGCTGCGCCTGCCCGGCAACGTCGCCTACATGGAGCTGCGCGGCTTCGGCCCGCCGGACCTGGTCGGCCCGGCCTATGCGGCTGCATTGAGCCTGGTGAATGGCAGCGACGCCCTCATCCTCGACCTGCGCCGCAACGGCGGTGGCGCGCCCGCCAGCGTGGCCCTGCTGATGAGCCACTTCTTCCCGCTGGGCGACGAGCGCCACCTGAACGACATCTACACGCGCTCCACCAACCAGACCCAGCAGTACTGGACGACCCCGGCCACCTCACCGCGCTACGGCAAGCCCGTCTATGTGCTGACGTCGGGCCGCACCTTCTCCGGCGGCGAGGAATGCGCCTACGACTTCCAGACCCAGAAGCGCGCCGTGCTGGTAGGCCAGACGACGGGCGGCGGCGCCAACGCCGGCGACCGCTTCAGCCTCGGCCACGGCCTCGTCATCAACATCCCCACGGCACGCGCCATCAACCCGGTCACGCAGACCAACTGGGAGGGCGTGGGCGTGAAGCCCGATATCGAGGTGCCTGCGGCACAGGCGCAGCAGGCGGCCTATGTGGCCATCCTGAAGACGCTGGTGGCTGAGGCCAAGGACCCGCGTGACGCGGGCCGGCTGAAGGAGCTGCTGGCGCTGGCGGAGAAGGGAGAGAGCCCGGCGCCGGTGTATGAGATGAGGCAATGAAGGGTCCAGCAGGTCTTCAGAGGCCGGCCTTGGCTGCCGATTTGGCCGCTGTTTTCTCGCGCGCCTCGTGCAGCGTGGCCAGGGTGATCTTGCGCACCTCGGCCTTGCTCTGCTCGACATGGCTGCGCAGCAGCAGCTGGGCCTGCTCGACCTTGCGCTGCATCACCGCGCGCAGGATCTTGGCGTGCTCGGCATAGGTGGCCTCGATGCGGTGGCCGCGCGTGAAATCCAGGTGCCGGATGATGCGGATCTGCTCGGTCACGTCCCAGTGCACACGCGCCATCTCGGCATTGCCTGCGGCGCGCACCAGCGTGGCGTGGAAGGCTTCGTCCAGCATGCCCACCTCGCGGGCGTCGCTCAGGCGTTCGGTGGTGGGGACCAACCAGATGGATTTGAGCGACTCCAGCTCGGGCGGCGGCGTGCCGGTGTGGGCGCACAGCCGCGCGACGGCCGCCAGCTCCAGGATCACGCGCAGGTCATAGAGCTGCTCCAGCCGACCGAAATCAATCGGCCGCACGGACCAGCCGGTCTTGGCCTCCACGTCGAGAAAGCCTTCGTTGCGCAGCTTGAACAGCGCCTCGCGCACCGGCGTGCGGCTGACGCCCAGGCGCTGGCCCAGTTCGGCCTCGGAGAAGCGGTCGCCCGGCACCAGTTGGAAGTCGTTCAGTTCCGCCTTGAGCTGGGTGTAGACCTGCTCGGCAAGATTGGGTGGCCGCATGAAGTCGATCTTAGCCAGCAGGTGGGGCCAGCAAGCTGACGTGGGCGGCCACCACGCGCCAGCCGTCGGGCATGCGCACCCAGGTCTGGCTTTGCCGGCCGGTGCTGGCGCTGCCTTCGCGATGGAACTCGGTCATCGCGGTTGCGCAGTCGCGGCCGAAAGTGGTGATGACCGTGTGCCGCAATGTGCGCGCCAGGCCGGCGGGTGAACGCGCGGCGCGGAAGGCCTGGATCTGCGCGTAACCGACAAGGTTCTCGGCAACGCCGTAGCGCACCGTATGGGGCGAGGTCCAGAACAGCGCGTCCAGCACATCGACCTTGTTGTTGACCAGCGCGTCCTCGTACCGGTCGAAGACGGCCTGCATCTCGGCCAGCACATCGGGGAGATTGATGTCGGTCATGGCTTTGCGATGGGGGCCGCGAACACGCCCGCCTGTTCCAGCGCGTGGGCGACGCGCAGCGCATGGTCTTCCCGCCAGGGGGCGGCAATGATCTGCACGCCAATGGGCATGCTGGGATGAACGCCCCACACCGGCGCCGCGCACACCGGCAGGCCGATGCAGGAGATGGGCTGGGTCAAAAGTCCCAGGCTGGGCCGCGCGGGCAGGCGGCGGCCGTCGATGTCCATCCACTCGCTGCCGATCACCGGCGCCACTACCGGCGTAGCGGGGGCGATCAGCACGTCCACGTCGCGCAGCAACTCGGCCGCACGCAGCGCGAACCAGCGGCGCACACGCTGGGCCTGAATCACCCACGCGGCGGGCAGCAGCGCGCCGGCCAGGAAGCGGTCGCGCGACAGCGGTTCGAAGTCGTGTGCCCGGCGGCGCAGATCGTCCAGATGCAGGTTGGCGCTCTCGGCGTTGCTGATCAGGAAGGCGGCCGCTCGGGCGCGCTGCGCCTCGGGCAGTTCGACCGTGGCCAGGCCGCCCAGGGCCTGCGCGACCCGCGCCACTGCGGCGCGCGCCTCGGGGCCGGCGTTGTCGTCGAAGTAGCCGCCGAGCCGGGCGATGCGCAGGCCACCGAGGCCCTGGGCCAGCGCGGCATGCGTCGGTTCGGCCGCGCGGTTGACGCAGCCCGCGTCCGCCGCATCGAAGCCCTGCATCGCGTCATAGGCCAAGGCCAGGTCCTGCGCCGAACGTGCGAAGGGGCCGAGATGGTCCAGGCTCGCCACGAAGGGATAGCTGCCGTTGCGCGGCAGCCGGCCGTAGGTCGGCTTGAGGCCGAACACGCCGCACAGCGACGCCGGCACGCGGATGGAGCCATTGGTGTCGGAGCCCAGCGTGATCGGCACCTGGCCGGCGGCGACAGCGGCGCCACTGCCGCCCGACGAGCCACCGGCCACGCGGGTGAGGTCATGCGGGTTGTGCGTCGGTCCCTCGTGGCTGTTCTCGGTGGTGAAGCCGTAGGCGTACTCGTCCATGTTGAGCGCGCCGACGAGCACGGCGCCGGCTGCGTCCATGCGCTGGACGAGCGGGCCGTCACTGGCGGCCGGCGGCTGATCGCGTTCGATCCTGGAGCCGGCGAGCGTCGTCAGGCCTGCGACGTCGAACAGGTTCTTGACGGCATAGGGCACGCCCAGTAGCGGCAGTGCACGCACCGCTTCGTCGCCCTCGTGCAGGCGGCGGTCCAGCAGTTGCGCGGCCATCAGCGCGCGGTCGGCGGTGATGTCGGTGAAGGCGTTGACTGCGGCGTCGGTCTGCTCGATGCGCGCCAGGCTGGCCTGCACCAGCGACTCCGCGCTCACGTCGCCGGCCCGCACCGCGGCGGCGATGGCGTGAGCGGGTCGAAGCAGCAGTTCAGCCGCGCTGTTCATGGCGAGATGGGCACAAAGGCCTCGGCCGGCTCGTCCTGCACGGTCAGCGGCAAGGCGTTGACCAGCTCGGCCATCTCCGCCGCCAGCCCAAAGTAGCGCAGCACGCCGGGCCGGTGCTCGGGCGCCAGCGGCAGGTCCAACGCCGCCGCAGCAGCGTCGACATAGGCCTCGATCTGCTCAGCGCGCATCATCAACGCCGCACCTCGCGCTGGAAGATCTCCAGGCTCTGCTTCTTGGCCGTGATGAAGCTGGGCTCCGACAACGTCGCCACCGTGCGCGGCCGCGGGTCCTCGTACTTCAGGATCTCGGCCACCTTGGTCGGCCGCTTGGTCAGCAGCAGCACCTCGTCGGCGAGGTAAACAGCCTCCTCCAGGTCGTGCGACACCAGCATCATCGTCACGCCCGTCTGCATGAAGACCTCCTGCAGCTTCTCGCGGATGAACAGTGTCATCTCGAAGTCCAGCGCCGAGAAGGGTTCGTCCAGGAACAGCACCTCGGGGCCGGGCGCCAGCGCCCGCATGATGGACGCCGTCTGCTGCTGCCCGCCCGACAGCTCATACGGGTAGCGCTTCAGGTCGAACTTGACGTCGAAGCTCTCCACCAGTTCGGCCATGCGGCGGTCCACCTCGGCCTTGCTGCGGCCTTCCATCTTCAGCGGGTAGGCGATGTTGTCGATGGTGCGCATCCACGGGAACATCGCCTCGCGGTAGTTCTGGAACACATAGCCGATCTTGGTGTCCTTGAGGCTCTTGCCGTCGAACAGGATCTGGCCGGAGTCGATGGGGATGAGCCCCGCGATCATGTTGATCAGCGTGCTCTTGCCGCAGCCGTTGGGGCCGAAGACCGACACGATCTTGTTCTTCGGGATGTCGAGGTTGAAGTCCTCGTACAGCGGCCAGCCGGCGAAGTATTTCGTCAGGCCGCGGATGGTGATGTGGGTGCCGGCCGGGCCGGGCTGGAAGGGGCGCACCGGGACGTCGGCGACGACGGGGGCGTTCAGGACTGCATTCATCTTCCACTCCAATGGACGATCTTGCGTTCCAGCACCAGGAACAGGATGTTGAGCACATAGCCCAGGATGCCCGCGGCCAGGATGGCGGCGTACATGGTCTTCACGTTCAGCACCTGCTGCGCGTCGATGATGCGGTGGCCCAGGCCGTTGTCCGAGCCGATGAACATCTCGGCCACGACGACGATGACCAGCGCCATCGACACCGCCGAGCGCAGGCCCACGAAGCTGGGCTGCAGGCTCTCCCACACCAGCACGTCCTTGAAGATCTGCCAGCGCGATGCGCCCATCACCTTGGCCGCCATGACCCGCTGCTTGCGCGCATTGATGACGCCATAGGCGCTGTTGAACACGACGATCAGCAGCGCGCCGAAGGCCGCGATGGCGATCTTGTTGATGTCCGACACGCCGAAGATCAGCAGGAACAGCGGGATCAGCGCCGACGACGGCGTCGAGCGGAAGAAGTCGATCAGGAACTCGACGCTGCGGTAGGCGCGCTCGTTGCTGCCCAGCAGCACGCCCAGCGGCACGCCGATGACGGCGGCGATCAAAAAGGCCTGCACCGTGCGCCACACCGTGGTGGCGAAGTCCAGCAGCAGCGGCCCGCCGGCCAGGCCGACGACGAGGGTCTGCAACGTGGCCAGCGGCGGCGGCAGCAGGATGGGTCGGATGAGGCCGAAGCGCACCACCAGGTCCCAGGCGATGAAGAGCATCAGCGGGCCGATGAAGGGCAGCAGCTTGGCGACGTTGAAGCGCGGCAGGCGCACGGCGGGCTGGCCGTCGGCGGCTTTTTGCCACGGCGGGGTGGCGGCAGGGGTGGAGTCCATGGTGGTCACGGCCTCAAGCCTTGTAGAGCAGAGTGGTCACGTCCAGCTTCTTCTCGAACACGCCCTTCTCGGTGAAGAGGTCGAAGAACTTCTGGAAGGCCGCCACGTCGCTGGGCGTGAACTCGTTGTAGAGCATGTAGGAGGCCAGCGGCACCTCGCCGGTGAGCGGGCCTTCGATGGCGGTGTAGCCCTTCAGGAAGTTGCGTGCCTGGGCCGGGTCCTTGCGCACGAGCTCGATGCCGCGGGCGTAAGCCGCGATGTACTTCTTGGTCTCGGCCGGGTGCTTCTTGATGAACTCGGTGGTGAGCGTGGCCGAGCCGCCGTGCCAGGGCGCCAGCGGGTCGCCGAGGATGTATTTGGCGATGACGCCGGCCTCCAGCACGCGCGTCGTGCCATTGAGCCGGCCCACGGTGCCGGTGGGCTCCAGCGTATAGACGGCGTCCACCTGGCCGGCGGCGAGCGCGGCCACGTGCTGGCCGATGGGCAGCTCGGTCACCGTCGTGCCCGGCGCGCCGGCGCGCTCCAGCACGGCCATGGCCAGCGTCTTGTTCTGGATGCCGGGGCCGCTGGCCACGCGTTTGCCCTTCAGCTCGGCCAGCGTCTTGACCGGGCTGTCCTTGGGCACGAGGAACTGGTCGAGCACGTATTTCTGGTTGCTCGGGTTGGTGGCGATGATCTTGAAGAGGCCGGGCGACGCGATCTCGCCCACGCCGAGGTTGCCCGAGCCCGTGCCATTGGAGCTGCCATCGCAGCGGCCGGCCAGCATGGCCTCCATCACCTGCTGGGCGCCGGCGAACTTGAGCGCCTCCACGTCCAGCCCGGCCTCCTTGAAGTAACCCTTTTCCACCGCCGCATAGAACGGCAACCCGGCCGCCACCGGCCAGTAGCCGATGCGGATCTTGGGCGTCTGCGCGCGCACCAGCGCGGGCGCTCCCAGCGTGGCCACGGCGGCGGCCGCGCCCAGCAGCGTGCGGCGCTGGGGTTTGAACGAATCGGTCATGTTCGGCTCCTTGGGTGAATGAAAGGACTCAGGCGCGACGCAGTTCGGCCATGTAGGCCCGCCAGCCGCCGTAGGACGTGATGTCGGTTGCGCCGGCCAGCGCGTGGCCTTCGCAGATGAAGCCGTGCACCGAACTGCCGTCGGCAAGCTCCAGACTGCCCAGGCCCAGCGGGGCGGGGATCAGCGCGAGCAGCGAACCGATGTGCCGCAGCGGCACGTTCCAGACTTCCACCGCTATGGGTCCGCCGCCTTCGCTGACGCGCTGCAGGCCCGGCTTGGGTGGCACCGTGCCGCGCAGCGCATGCAGGCGGTAGCTGGGCGCCGTCGTGGTGGCTTCGCGCAAGGTGGCGCCGCGTTCGACAAGTTGGCCGTTCAGCGGCATGCCCGACAAATGGGCGCCCACCACCGCCAGCGGCAGGGTTGCCTCGACGGCAGGCCAGGCGCTTGCCTGCTGCGGCGAACGCGGTGCGCCCGTGGCCCCGAGAGGCAACGCCGAGGCGGCCTGCCAGGCCAGGCCGAAGCGCGCGAGCGCCGCGTCCGCCTGCCCAGGCGCGATGAAGGTGACGCCGAAGGGAAGCCCCTGCTCGCTGAAGCTGGCCGGCAGCGCCAGCGCGCACCAGCCCAGCAGGTTGACGAAGTTGGTATAGCGGCCCAGCTGCGCGTTCGCGCCAATCGGGTCGGCGTCCAGCTCGGCAAAGCTGGGGTGGGCGGGCGCGGTCGGCACCATCAGCAGGTCCACCTGCTGCCACAGCGCCGCCGTGTCCCGCTGCGCGGCACGCAGCGCGTACTGCCCCTTGAAGGTGTCGGTGGCAGAGAGCCCGATGGCCCGTTCGATCACGCCACGCACCGTGGGCTCGATGGCTTGCGGGTCGCGCTCCAGCAGCTCTTGCACCACGGCATGGCGCTCGGCCACCCACGGGCCGTTGTAGAGCAGGTCCGCCACCGCGTGCAGCGATGCGAAGTCCAATGGCACGATCTCGTGCCCCAGTTCGCGGGCGAGCTGCAACGCCAGCGGCCAGCACGACGCGTAGTCGGCGCTGAGGTCGGGCGCCGCCGGCACGCCGATGCGCAGCCGCGCCGGCAGCTGCGCGGGCCCGGGCTCGAAGCGGCTGTAGGCGTCCTGCCCGTCCGGCCCTTCGATGACCGCGAGCACGGTGGCGGCGTCTTCCACCGTCAGCGCGAACACCGACACGCAGTCCAGCGTGCGGCAGGCCGGCACGACGCCGCTCGTGCCGACCCGGCCCGGCGTGGGCTTGAGCCCCACCAGGTTGTTGAAGCCCGCCGGCACGCGCCCCGAACCGGCCGTGTCCGTGCCCAGCGAGAACGCCACTTCCGCGCGGGCCACCGCCAGCGCCGACCCCGAGCTGGAGCCGCCGCTGACGCGCTGCGCGTCGAACGCGCTGAACGGCCGGCCATAGGGCGAGCGCGCGCCGACGAGGCCGGTGGCGAACTGGTCGAGGTTGGTCTTGCCCAGGCAGACCGCGCCTGCGTCGACCAGGCGCTGCACCACGTGGGCATGCACTTCCGGCACAAAGCTGAAAGCCGGGCAGGCGGCGGTGGTCGGCATGCCGGCCACGTCGATGTTGTCCTTGGCGGCGAAGGGCACGCCGAACAGCGGCAAGCGGGCCAGCAGCTCGGCCCGGTTGGCGCCTGCGGCAGCGAGCTGCGCTTCGAGTGCGGCGAGCCGTGTCTCCAGTTCCGCTCTGCTTGCCTTGTGAATCCACACCGCGGGGTCATGCTGTCCGAGCTGGGCGGCGCACGTGCCCAGCAACTCCCGCGGCGAGGCGCCGTCCAGATAGGCCTGGTGCCAGTCTCCAAGGGTCAGAAGGCTTCGCTCGGTCATGGTGCACTCGTTGGTATACCAGTCGGTACTCCAGCATCAAACGTGCCAGTTGGCCGTGTATCCGCTCTGCGCAGCTGCTGCGTGGGGCGTACCGGGCGTCGCTCGGTCAGACGCTTTTTTGGCAGACCTTCTTCAGGCCCCAGCGGCCGAGATCACGTGCCTCGGCATGGGGCGTCGATGCACCAGTCGGCGCTGCCGAGCACGCTTGACACATTTCGATGATTAGCTAATCATCAAGCCATGAACAAGGTTTTCAGAGCCCTTTCCGACCCCACCCGCCGCCAGGTGCTGCAGCTCTTGCGTCAGGGCCCCTTGAGCGCCGGTGAGCTGAGTGACCAGTTCCACGTCTCCAAGCCCACGATGTCGGCGCACTTCGCGGTGCTGAAGGAGGCCGACCTCGTGCACGCCGAGAAGGCGGGCAAGTCCGTCCTGTATCACCTGAAGCTGTCGGTGCTCGAAGAAGCGCTGCTGGGCTTCGTCCATTCGTTCAGCCCGAGCGCCGAGGCGCCGGAACCCAAGAAGGAGATTGCGCGATGAAAGCTGACCTGATTGCAGGCCTTGCGTGGGGCGGCGGCATCGTCGCCGTGGCGCTTTGCATGACCTTGGCACGCAAGCTGGGCTATGCGGATGGCGACACTGTCACCCGGGTGGTCATCGCCATGAACGGGCTCATGATTGCCTGGTACGGCAACCGCATGCCCAAGCGCTTCTTCCCTCACGAATTGGCCCGCAAGGTCAGCCGGCTCGGCGGCTGGTCCATCACGATCAGTGGGCTTGTCTATGTCGCACTGTGGGCTTTCGCCCCCATCCCCGTGGCCGTTGCGGCCGGGTCCGCCGCGGTCCTGACCGGGGTCGCGGTGCCGGTGGCCTATTGCCTGTCGCAGCGGGACAAGTTCAAGAACGCGACCTGAGGGCGGTGATCTGATCGGGCTGGGCTGCTTCCAACGCGCCTCAATCGACCGGTCATGACGATCGGCATGCGCCCCGCTGGCAGCCGCTCGCTACGCTCGCGCATCCTGGCCCTCGCGAGACACCACGCCATGCACGGACCCGCCATCACCCTGGCTCTCCTGCTCGCGGCCACGGGCGCCTTCGCCCAAGGAAAACCCGTCGCGGTGGCGAGGCAGGTAACCGCTTCCTATGCCATGGACCTGGCGCCCGCGCCGGACGGCAAGCGGGCCGTGCTGATTCGGGTGATCTCCGGGCGGCAGCAGCTCTTCCTGCGCACGCTGGCCGATGGCGCCGAGCAGCAGATCACCTTCGACGCGGCCGAGCATGAAGACCCGGTCTGGTCGCCCGACGGGCGCCATATCGCCTTCGTGCTGGTGAAGGAGAACAGCAAGGTCGTGCACCTGATCGCTGCCGACGGCAGCGGTGCTTCACAGGCCATCACGCCAGCCACGCAGAGCGTCCTCCACCCGTCCTTCACGCCCGACGGCAAGGCCATCCTCTACTGCACCGACGACGACATGCGCCCGCCGGCCAAGAACGAGGCAGCCATCTACGCCATCGACCTCGCCAGCCGCCGCGTGACGACGCTGATCTCGGGCGGCGTCAACACGTTCCCCGTCATGTCACCCGACGGCCGCCGCATCGCCTATCGAAAGATCGTCGGCGAGATGAATTCGGAGGTCTTCGTGGCCGACGCCGATGGGCGCAACGCGAAGAACCTGACCAACCACTGGTCCTTCGAAGGCTGGCCCGCCTGGTCACCCGACGGCCGCACCATCGCTTATGCCGGCAACCGCGGCAACGCGGGCTACCAGATCTTCCTGATGGACCCCGAGGGCGGCAATGTGAGGCTGCTGGCCGCGACGGAGGGACGGGGCACGGCGCCCAAATGGTCGGCCGACGGGAAGGCCGTCTATTTCACGGTGTGCCGGCAGAGTCAGGAGCACCGGGGGTGCGATATCTACTCGGCGGACGTCATTTCATGAAGGGCTGTTGGCCAGTCAGTTCAACCAGTGCATCTCGATTGCCGTGCAGGTGGATGGATTGGCTGGAGCAGCGGCAAAGAAAGTTTTGCGCATCCGCCGATAGAAACGAAGCAACCGCGGCCTCATTTTTTGCCCACATGTCGTGAAGCTCGACCCTCGATACGCCCGTCACGAGTTTGGAAAGCGCTTCAATATTGATGTCTCTGCCGCAAATCCCCAGCAGCACGGAGGAATGGCCGCAATGCCTGCGTGGAAGGGAGATATAGGCATCCAGATTGTTCGACAGGAAAGGCATGGAGCAAGGTGCAAACTCACCCGATATAGACTCATCAGCAACCAGCCCGGGCAGCCGTCTGCTGAGCTTGACGTTGTCCTCGCTGGTGCCAGTCAGCCACGCATGGCTGGCGGCTTCCAGCATCAGCGAAAGAGTCTCTTTTTCAAGCGGACGCAGCTTTGCCATGACGAAGCGACCATCCTGCGATGTGTCCAAGAGGTGAAGGCTGTATGTCGCAAGCTGATTGGCCATTGAGCGGCTGGTATTTTCAAAAGCGAGCCGAATATAAGAGCTATCCCCGGCTCCACCGACTCGGCACCGACCAGAAAACCAGCAGCCCCACCAGTGCCACGGCCGCCACCGCGTGCGGCGTATCCAGCGGCCCTTTCGTGCTCGCCAGCAGTGCTGCCGTGCCGAACGCCGCTGCGCAGATCGCCGTCCATTGCGCCCGCCTGGCCCAGCGCGCCCAGCGGCGCTGCTGAGCCGTCACGCCCTTGGGCGCCAGCGCCGCCATCACCCGCAGGCTGAAGCCGTCGTCGTCGGGCTCGCCGCCGTCCTGCAACTGCGCCCGCAGCGCCTCGTCAAAAGCAGAGTCGTGCAGGTCGTCGTGATTCATGTTGGAAGTCGTCATGGCGTGGGCTCCCATGCTTGCAGTTGCGCGCGCAGCTTGGCCTTGGCGCGCAGCACTTGCGTCTTGACCGTGCCGAGAGGCCAGCCCAGCACCTGGGCGGCTTCGGCGTGGCTTAAATCGGCGCCGTAGCAGAGCAGCAGCGCGTGGCGCTGGGCCTCGCTGAGCTCGGCCATGGCGCGGTCGAGGTCGATGCGCCAGTCGGCACCCGGGGCGAAGTCGCTGTGCGCGCCAAGGTCGGGTGATTCATCGTCCAGCAGCGGCAAAGACGGCCGTTCGGCCGATAGCGCCGAGTAGGCCAGCCGTGTCAGCCAGGTGCGAAAGCGCGACTCGCCGCGGAACTTGGGCAAGGCGCGCCAAGCGCGCACAAATGCTTCCTGGGCCAGGTCGTCGGCGCGGCCCTGGTCGCCGCGGCAGACGCGGCCGAGCAGTTTGCGCAGATAGCCCTGGTGGGCCTGCACGAGGGCAGCGAAGGCCGTGCGGTCGCCGGCGGCGGCGCGGGCCACCAGGCGATCCTCCTGCAGGGCCGCCTCGGCGGGCGCGGCGGGGACGCCGGAGGTCACGGCTGGTTCTGTTGCGGCTTGCGTTCGACGGCCCAGTACAGCACCAGGCCCAGGCCGAGGAACAGCGGGATGAGGCCGATGCTCCACAGCCAGGCGCCCGGCATCATGGCGTTGAACATGCCCATCAGGCCGAGGCCGATGCCGATGTTGATGACGGCGGGGATGAGGATGCGATTGGGATTGGACTGGTCGCGCTTGGCGCGGTGCCAGTCGCTGTCCTGCACGTCGCTGAGCAGCTCCGGCGGGATGGGCTGGCCGGCCCGGGCCAGCTCGCGGATGGTTTCGTGGCGCTGTCTCTCGGTGTGGGCCTTGCCCATGTAGTGGGCCACGATGGCGATGATGGGAATCAGCAGCGACAGGATGGGGATCATCAGCGGGCTGATTTCCTGAAAACGGTCGAAGAACATGGGCGGGCTCCGCGGAAACAGGTGGATGGTGCTTCCTTGGAGCGGTCGGCCGCGGCATTTGGATTCAGCCGGGCACAAAAAAATCGCTGCGCCCCCTTGATCGGTGCGGCGCAAGGCGATGCCGTCAGCGGTCGTTCGGCTTGCAGCGATAGGTGACGTGGAGCGCAGCCAGGGTGTAGGTGCCCAGATAGTCGGTGACGCCCGATGCTTCGAGGTATTTCACGGCGGCCCGGGTGAAATCCAGATCGGAGACGCCTCTTGGAATGCAGAAATGGCGCTTGATAGACGGCTCGTCGCTCAGGAAGCCGTCGTGTGCGTGGATGACGCCCTTCACATAGCCGGTGCAAAAGGCCTCGTTCCTGCGTTGCGCCGGATGGGCCGACGCCAGTCCGACGCTCGAGCAGAGGGCGAGAAATTCCTTGCCGTCCATCTCGCCCGTGAAACGTCGAACGGATTTCGCTGGTGGCCCGTGCTGTGCCAGCTGGCAGCCGATCTGCGAGGTCCGTCCCTGGAACTGGCTGATGGGACCTTGCAGCAGCTCGCAATCCAGGTAGTTGAGGTCGGAGGTCTTCCGGCCGCTGCCGACGTTGATGAGCACCTCGTAGTCGAACCCCGTCATCAGCTGCGCCAGCCGCGGGTGAAAGCGAATGCCGTGGATGTGGGCCAACCTTTCGGTCGTCAGCGTCAGCTCGGTCTTGCCGAGCCAGATGCCGTCCGGGCCGACCTCGTCTTCGAACAGACCGCTGATCCAGATCGTCTCGCCCGTCTTGCGCAGCCACGCTTCGGCATCCGGCGTCAACACGACCTGCACGAAGAAGTTGGGCGGCTCAAGCGGCTTGCCCGGCTCCACGGCCAGCGTTCTTGCGCAGCACAGCGCCGCCAGCAGGGCGAGGCAGCAAGCCCGAAATTCAATCCGCATGAGGGGTGTCCTTTCAGCGGATTCGACTCTAGCCGACGGTCTCGTGGCTCAAGTCAAGGTGGTGGTCAGCGTGCCTTGCCGAAGTCCTGCGTCCAGTAGGTGCGGTAGGTCGTGCTGGCGTTGCCCGCCACGCAGGCCACGCCGATGTCGCGGTAGGTGGCGTTCATCAGGTTGGCGCAATGGCCGTCGCTCTTCATCCAGCCATCCACCACCTCGGCCACGCTGGACTGGCCGGCGGCGATGTTCTCGCCGAGGTTGGTCCAGGCATAGCCGGCGGCCGTCGCACGCGTGCCGAGAGTGCTGCCGTCGCTGCCGGTGTGGCTGAAGAAGTTGTGCGTGACCATGTCGTCGCTGTGGCCCACGGCGGCCTGGGTGAGGGCGGCGTTCCAGCTCAGGTCGGCCGCCGGTGGGAAGGCGCCTTCCGCGCCGCAGGTCGCGCCGGCGCGGCGGCGGGCGTTGACCGCAGCCAGCATGTCGGTCTGGAAGTTGGCGAGGTTGCAGCTGATGCGGGTGCCGGCGGTGGGTGGTGGTGCAGGTGCAGGCGCCGGAGCGGGGGCTGGTGCAGGAGCGGGCGTAGGAGCGGGAGCGGGCGAGGCGGTGTCGGACCCACCGCCTCCGCAGCCGGTCAATGAAAGCAGGGTGGCGACGGCGAGAGGAGCAACGAGGCGGGCGGGGAGTGGGCGCATAGGCTGCCAGCGTCGCACGCCTGGCCGGGGCGCCGGTTACCGGGTGCAGCCGCGACAGACGGCCGGCAACATCCCTACACACCTGACGTCAAGGACTCGGGGTCAAAGCTGCCACCACGCCGGCAGCAGCGCCCGCACGTCGGGTCGGGCATAGCGCTTGTCCAGCAGCCACACCCAGCCGCGGTCGTCCACGGAACGCAGCACGCGGCCGGCGGCCTGGACGACCTTCTGCATGCCGGGCACGAGGTCGGCATAGCCGTGGTCGGCGCCGAACATGGTGTCCAGGCGATCGCGCACCTGGTCCTGCAGCGGCGACACGGGCGGCAGGCCCAGCGTGGCGATGAAGGCGCCGATGAGGCGGGTGCCGGGCAGGTCCACGCCCTCGGCGAAGGCGCCGCCCAGCACCGCAAAGCCGATGCCACGGCCGCCCGCGACGAAGCGGTCGAGGAAGGCGCGCCGCGCGCCGTCGCCCATGGCGCGGCCCTGGCTCCATTGCACGACCTGCGGGTGGCGCAGCGCCAGGCGGGCCGCGGCCTTGTCGAGATAGTCGAAGCTGCTGAAGAAGGCCAGGTAGTTGCCGGGGTGTTCGGTGAACTGCAGGGCGAGCAGGTCCACCAGCGCATCCATCGAAGCCTCGCGGTGCTCGTAGCGCGTGGACAGGCGGTGCGCCACCTGCACGGTCAGGTGCTCGGGCGGGAAGGGTGCGGGCACGTCGATCCAGGCGGTGTCCTCGGGCATGCCGAGCAGCTGGCGCGGGTAGTCGGGCGGCCCCAGCGTGGCCGAGAACAGCGTGACGCTGTGACAGCCCTCGAAACGCTCCTTCAGGAAGGCGCCGGGCACGATATTGCGCACCGACAGCACGACGTCGCGCACGTCGCCGGTGTCGACGGGCTCATCGTCCTCCAGCAGCGACAGGTTGAGCGGCGCATCCGCCACCAGCACCCGGCCGGCGGTGCGCTGCAGGTCGCACAGCGAATGCGTGTCGAAGCGGTCCAGCAGGCGCTGCAGGCCCAGCACCTCGAAATAGAACTCGAGCAGTGCGCCCACCTCCAGCGGGTGCTTCTGCACATGCTCGCCCAGGGCGAGGTTGACGCGCTGCAGGGCCTCGGCCAGCGCGTCGGGCACCTGCTTCAGCGGCTGGTAGTCCTCGACCTGCTCGGTCCCCAAGCGGGCCAGCTCACCGGCCAGGCGGCGCAGCGGCGCGCGCAGGCTCACGGGCGCACCGGCGAGCACCTCGCGCACGCGCGCCAGGCTCAGTGCGACGCTGTACATGTCGCGGGCCCGGTCGATCAGGTTGTGGGCCTCGTCCACCAGCAGGGCCAGCTTCCAGCCCTGGGACTGGGCCAGGCCGTAGAGCTGGCCATAGGGGTCGAAGGCGTGGTGCACGTCGCCGACGACGACGTCGGCCCAGCGCAGCAGTTCCTGACCCAGGTAGTAGGGGCAGACGTCGTGCTTGAGCGCGATGCGGCGCTGGGCGGCGGGGTCCAGCCAGGCTGTCTGCACGGCCTCGGCGCGGGCGGCCGGCAGCTTGTCGTAGAAGCCGTTGGCCAGCGGGCAGGCATCGCCATGGCAGGCCTTGGTGGGGTGCTCGCAGGCCTGCTCCTTGGCCACCAGCGTCAACACTCGCAGCGACTTGGTCGGCGCGCCGTCGCGCAGCGCCTCGAGGGCCTCCAGCGCCGCGATGCGGCCGGTGCCCTTGCAGGTCATGTAGCCGATCTTGTCGAGCTGCTGGGTGGGCATGGCGCGCAGCAGCGGGTACAGCGTGCCCAGGGTCTTGCCGATGCCGGTGGGTGCCTGGGCCAGCAGATGGCGGCCATTGGCGGCGACGCGGTAGACGGCTTCGGCCAGCAGGCGCTGGCCCGGGCGCAGCTCGCCCTTGGGGAAGGGCAGGGTGGCGAGACCCGCATCGCGTTGGCTGCGGTGCTCGGCCTCCTGCTGCGCCCAGGCCTCGAACTGGCGGCAGCGTGCCTCGAAGGCGGCCTGCAGGCTTGCGGCCGTGACCGTCTCGCGCAGCACGGTTTCGTTCTGCGTGTCGGCATCCACATAGACCAGGGCCAGCTCGATCTCCGGCAGTTCGCGGTCGGCGCAAATCAGCGCGCCATAGGTTTCGAGCTGGGCCCAGTGCAGCGCTCGGCGGTTCTCGGGGATGAGATCGACGGGGCCGCGGATGGTCTTGATTTCCTCCAGGCGGTTCACGTCGGTCTCGTAGCCATCGGCCCGGCCGCGCACGCGCAGATTGCCGTGGACGGCCTCCAGCGGCAGCTCGATCTCGTAACCCGGCGAGCGCCGCGCCAGCACGGCCATCTGGCCGGCCTGGCCCTCCAGCGCGGTGGCCGAGGGCGTGAAGCGGCGGTCCAGGTCGCCGCGCTTGGCGGTGAACTCGCAGAGGCTGCGGACCGAGACGGTGTAGGTCCAGTCGCTCAAAACAGACTCAGGTTGTCGGGCGCAGGCTGGGCTTCGGCGCGCGTGGGTACGGGCGCGGCCTGCACTTCGCTGGCGTGCACGAGGTTGCCGATGCGCACGCCCATCAGCCGCAGGCGCTTGTCGAACTTGACGCGCTTGAGGCAGAGCCCCACGGCATGGCGGATGTCGGTGGCGCTGGTGATGGGCAGTTTCAGCGTCTGGTCGCGCGTGACGGTCACGAAACCCTCGAAGCGCAGCTTGATACCCACCGTCTTGCCGGCGTAGTGCTTGCGGGCGAGGTCGCGGGCGAGGCTTTCGCAGAGCTCGTCCATGATGCCGCCGAGCAGGACCTTGTCATGCACGGCGCTCAGGTCGCGCTCGAAGGTGGTCTCGCGGCTGATGGAGACGGGCTCGCTGTGGGTGACGACGGCGCGGTTGTCGAGGCCGTGCGAGGCCGCATGCAGCCAGGCGCCGTAGCTGCCGCCGAACTGCTCGATGAGCCAGGCGGGGTCGGCGGCGGCGATGTCGCCGACGCTCTCCAGGCCCAGCTTGATGAGCTTTTCGCTGGCCTTGGGGCCAATGCCGTTGATCTTGCGCACGCCCAGCGGCCAGACGCGGCTGGGGATGTCGTCCATCGTCAGCACGCTGATGCCGTCGGGCTTGTCCAACTCGCTGGCGATCTTGCTGAGCAGCTTGTTGGGTGTGACGCCGATGGAGCAGGTCAGGCCGGTGGCGCGGCCGACCGAGTTCTTGATCTCGCGGGCCACCGCCTTCACGCCGCCCAGCGGGTCGTGGCCGACGGCATCGCGCACGCCGGGCACGTCGGTCAGGTCGATGTAGATCTCGTCGATGCCGCGGTCCTCGATGACGGGGGCGACCTCGGCGACGGCGGCCTTGAAGAGGCGCGAGTACTTGCGGTAGCTGTCGAAGTCGGCCGGCAGCAGGATGGCGTCGGGCGCGCGCAGCGCGGCCTTCATCAGGCCCATGGCCGAGAACACGCCGAGGTCGCGGGCAGCGTAGGTGGACGTGGTGACCACGCCGCGGCCGGTGTAGTTGCGCAGCCGGGAGTACTTCCAGCTGCCGTCTTCCAGCTGCTGAGGCGCATCCGCCCGACGGCCGCCGATGACGACCGCCTCGCCCTTGAGCTGCGGATAGCGCAGCAACTCGACGGACGCGTAGAAGGCGTCCATGTCGAGGTGGGCGATCCAGCGGTCGGGCTGCAGCATGTCAGCGGTGCACCGCCGTCCGAAACCGCTGACGCGCCCCCTCGGGGGGCAGTTCGCGGATGCGGACGTGGGGGCAGTTCATTTGCTTGATTGTCACTGGGAATAAAGACAGGGTCTGGCAGCATCGGCAGAATGCGCCGGATCTCAAGGGAAAGAGGCCCGATGCGCGTCCTGCTGCTGCTTTGCACCTGCCTTGTCTGGCTCTCGCTGGCCGGCTGTGCCGGCGCACCGCTGAACACGCCCAAGAACAGGCCGGCCGTGGCCGAGCCGGTGGCGCGCGAGCCGCAGAGCGCCGTCAGCGAGACCATCGTGGCCCTGAGCTTCTCGGGCGGTGGCCTGCGCGCTGCGGCCTTCTCCTACGGCGTGCTGGAGGGCTTGCGCGACCAGCCCTCGGCCGCTGGCCACAACCTGCTGGACGACGTGAGTTTCATCACCAGCGTGTCGGGCGGCTCCATCACGGCGGCTTACTTCGGCCTGCATGGCACCGAGGGCATGCGGGGCTTCCGCGACAAGGTGCTGATGCGCGATGGCGAGGCCGGCCTGCGCTTCAGCCTGCTCAACCCCAACAACCTGCGCCGACTGTTCGCCGGCGGCCTGAACGACCGCAGCAACTTCAGCGACTGGCTGGAGCGCGACGTGTTCCAGGGTGCGACGTTCGCGGACATGTTCCGCCACCAGAAGCCGGTCATCTGGATCAACGCGAGCAACGCCCAGTACCGGCTGGCCTTCCCCTTCCACGAACGGGCCTTCGACGCCATCTGCAGCGACCTCGCCAGCTTCCCGGTGTCGGAGGCCGTCGCCGCGTCCATGGCGGTGCCGCTGTTCTTCGCGCCGGTGGTGCTGGAGAAGTTTCCCGAGTCCTGCCAGAAGCCCATGCCCGCCAACCTGGGCCGTGTGCCAGGCCCCGAGCGCGACGACCAGCACCGGCTGCGCCTGGCGCTGCTGCGGGCGCTGAAGGACTTCCGCGACAGCAAGACGGGCCGCTACATCAAGCTGGTGGACGGCGGTATCACGGACAACCTGGGCCTCGTCAGCATCCTGCAAAGTCGCATCCTGCTGAACACGCCCTACGGCCCGATCAGCGAGCACGACGCGGCGAACGTGCGGCGCATGCTGTTCGTCGTGGTCGACGCGGGCCAGGGCCCGAGCGGCGACTTCGGCCGGGAGGTGGCGGGGCCCTCTGGCCTGGACGTGGCGACGGCCGCCGTGGACACGGCCATCGAGAGCACGATGCGCATGAGCTATTCCTATTTCGTGCCCATGGTGCGCAACTGGGAGCGTGACATCGTGACCTGGCGCTGCTCACTGCCCGATGAACGCAAGGCCGCGCTGCGTGCCTGGAACCCTGACTGGCGCTGCGAGGACATCAAGTTCGCCGTCACGCAGATCAGCTTCGCCGACCTGCCCGAGGCCGAGGAGATGGCGCTCAACGCCATCCCGACGCGGCTCAAGCTGCCGGCCGAGCAGATCGACAGGCTCATCGCCGCCGGGCGTCAGGCCGTGGCGGCGGATGCGGGTGTGAAGCGCTTTTCTACGGCCGTTCAGCGGGGCGACTGACTGTCAACCCCGTATCTGATCGACTTGCGAGCGGTTTTCCTGACGGGTCATTTCAGCGCAAGGTCCACCAAGGGTTTGTCTCATGTCGAGGGAATTTCCACCTTCGAACGTGGGGGTCATTTCACGCCTGAACGGCACGTCTGTCCTACCGGAGCGTCCTACACGCGGCTTGGTGTTGGCATGGTTGATGCGCTAGGGATTGTGCGGTGCCCTAAACGTGTCGTTGAGCGAAGGCGCCAGCAAAACCATTGCCACCTCTGGAGATAAACCAATGATCAAGAAGATGCTTGCCACTGCGGCCCTTGTCGGGCTCGCCCCGTTCGCGGCCCACGCCGCCTTGACGACATTGACGGCTGCTGACGGTTGGCCGCCGGCGGGCAGCACCGGCCTGCAGACCGTGCAGTTCGCCGCCGTTGCGGCCAGCGGGGTCAAGGTCGCCATCGGTGCTCACGCCTACAAGAACAGCGCCTTCCTGGCCAATGACGGTGTGCGCAATTTCTATGCGCAAAACGGCGTCTATCTGCCCGACGGCAAGAACTACGCGAACTGGAGCTTCGACTTCGCCTACGACATCCGCGGCTGCCAGGGCTGCAAGATCTGGCTGGGCATCGACACCGACAGCAGCGCCGCCGTCAACTACACCGACATCGACCTGCTGAGCCTCGGGCTGCCGATGTTTCTGGGCGAGTCCTGGAACCTGGAGATGTCCTTCCTGAACACGCCGAGCTTCAATTTCAACCCCTACGCCGCCAGCTCGACGGATTTCCGCCTGTTCGTCACCGATGCGGCCGGCGGCACCCTCGCGACCACCGACATCACGGTCAATGTGCCCGAGCCGGCCTCGATGGCTCTGATCGGCATCGCACTGGCCGGCCTGGCGGCAGTCCGCCGTCGCCGCGGCTGATCCGCCGAGGAGAAAAGCGAAGCGGCCCTCGGGCCGCTTTTTTCATGTGGGGTGAATGCGGTGCGGGTTCACCAGAGGGCGTGGACCTGCGGCGCGATGCGGCGCTGGTAGAGCGCGGCCAGGGCCTGCATCAACGGCGCGGGCAGGGTGGCCAGGTCGGCGGCGCTGACGTTTTCGTCCACCTGGGCCGGCGTGCGGCCCCCGGGGATGGCCGTCGTGACGGCCTCGTTCATCAGGATCCAGCGCAGGGCCAGCCTGGCCATGCTCACGCCTGGCGGCAGCAGGCCACGCAGCTCTTCGACGGCGGCCAGGCCTTGCTCGTAGTCGACGCCCGAGAAGGTCTCGCCCTTGTCGAAGGCCTCGCCCTGGCGGTTGAAGCCGCGGTGGTCGTCGGCGCCAAACTTGCTGTCGCGCGTGAACTTGCCGCTGAGCATGCCGCTGGACAGCGGCAACCGCGCCAGCACGCCGACCTGGGCCGCCTGGGCGGCGGGCAGGAAGACTTCGGCCGGGCGCTGGCGGAACAGGTTGTAGATGATCTGCACCGACTGCACGCCCGGGAACCTCAATGCGGCCAGCGCCTCGTCGACGCGCTCGACGCTGACGCCGTAGTGGCGCAATTTGCCTTCGCTCACCAGTTCGTCCAGCGCGCCGAACACCTCGGGCATGCTGTACACGGCGGTGGGCGGGCAGTGCAGTTGCAGCAGGTCGATGGCCTCGGTCTCGAGGTTCTGCAGGCTGCGCTCGATGAAGGGCCTCAAGTCGCGATAGCCCTCGGCGACGTGCGGGTTCAGGCGCCGGCCGGCCTTGGTGGCGACATAGAACGCGTCGCTGGGCCGCTCCTTGCGCAGGCGGGCCAGCAGGCGCTCGCTGTGGCCATCGCCGTAGACGTCGGCCGTGTCGAAGAAGTTCACGCCGCGGTCCAGGGCGTGATGCAGGGCCGCCATCGCGGCGCTGTCGTCCGTGTCGCCCCAGGTGCCGCCGATGGCCCAGGCGCCGAAGCCGATGGCAGAGATGTTCCAGCCGGTGCGGCCGAGGGAGCGGTAGATCATGGAATCGCCAGGAAGTGGAAACGAAATGGTATCGCAACCATCTTCGTGGCCCGCCGCCTGTGGGAGCGCGGATTGCCGCTGCATCCCCTGCGCCTTTTCGCTCTGAAGGAGCAACATGATCACGTCGCCATCCCGTGCCGCCCAGCCGGCAGGAACTGAAGATTTGCAGCCGCAGCAAGATCGGCCGCTGCGCCAAGCGCAGCAGTCGCCGGGCGCTGCTACGGTGCCCGCTTCCGTCCCGCACGGGGGGCGTCGCCAGCAGCAGCAGGAGGACTTTGCGCATCGCCCCGCGACCCAGCAGCAACAGCATGAGCGTCAGCAGCATCTGGTCGATGCCGAGGACGACCCGGCCTCCGACGCGAACACGGCTTCTGCCAACCACCCCAACGACGACGACGAGTGACCGTGTCCCAGACCGTGAATGATGTGCACCACGGCATTCGCCTCCAGGTGGAAGTGGTGCCTCGCGAGGGGTGAGCAAACGGCCCATGGACGACACCGCATCGCTGCTGCAGGGCCTACTCGCCTTCGTGTGGGCGCCCATGCTGGTGGCTGCGGGTGTGCTGGACTGGTCGCTGCACCGCGCGCAGCGCATTGAGTTCACGGCCGGCATTGCCGAATCGGCTCTGCACCTGGCCATGCTGGTGCTGGTGGGCAGCGCCATCCTGGCAGCACTGCTGCTGGAGCCGACCGCCGGATTGCTGGCGGGCCTGATGGCCGTCGTGCTGCTGCACGATCTGAGCTACCTGGCCGATTTGCGCGTGGCGCTGGCAAAGCGGCGCATTCCCATACTGGAGCAATGGGTGCACGGCTTCCAGCACTTGTTGCCCTGGGCGGGCTTGTCCTGCCTGCTGGCGCTTGCTCCCGGGCAGACGCTGGCGCTGCTGCAACGGCCGGGCTACACGGCGGACTGGGGCCTGCGCTTCAAGGCGGACCCGCCCTGGACGTACACGGCCGTGATGTTCGTCATCTCGATGCTGCTCAACGTGCTGCCGTTTTGCGAGGAAGCATGGCGCAGCGTCAGGGCGGCGCGGCGCCGCTGAGCCAGGGCTCCGCGAAGCTCAAACGGGACTTTCGTGCTGCAATTCCGGGTCCTCGCGGTCGGCGTCGTCCGGCTGAAGCGCCTGTGCTTGCCCGGGGTGCTGCGGCAGATGCGTCGCGGGCGGGCTGGCCGGCGCAACGCCGCTGGGCTGGACGTCCGGCACGCCTTCGCGCTGGGGCTGGTCGGAACTGTCCGGCTGAAGGGGCTGGTCGGCTTGGGGCGATGGATTGCTCATGGGGGTTCCTTTCAGAATCCCCATGGCAATCGTCGTGCCGCCCCAGAGACGGCTTCAGTTCGGTCAGAGCACTTCGGAAGCGAAGTCGGCCAGCCTTGAGCGCTCGCCGCGCGCCAGCGTCACATGGCCGCTGTGGGCCCAGCCCTTGAAGCGGTCGACGGCAAAGGTCAGGCCTGAACTGCCCTCGGTCAGGTAGGGCGTGTCGATCTGCGCCAGGTTGCCCAGGCAGACGATCTTGGTGCCGGGGCCGGCGCGGGTGATCAGCGTCTTCATCTGCTTGGGCGTCAGGTTCTGGGCCTCGTCGATGATGACGAACTTGTTGAGGAAGGTGCGCCCGCGCATGAAGTTCAGGCTCTTGATCTTGATCTTGCTGCGCACCAGGTCGTTGGTGGCGGCGCGCCCCCATTCGCCGGCCGACGAGCCCCCCTTGGCCAGCACCTCGAGGTTGTCGTCCAGGGCGCCCATCCAGGGCCCCATCTTTTCTTCCTCGGTGCCGGGCAGGAAGCCGATGTCCTCGCCGACCGGCACGGTCACGCGGGTGACGATGATCTCGCTGTAGCGGCGGTCATCGAAGACCTGGGCCAGGGCGGCGGCCAGCGTCATCAGCGTCTTGCCGGTGCCGGCGGTGCCGGTCAGCGTGATGAAGTCGCATTCCGGGTCCATCAGCAGGTTCAGCGCGAAATTCTGCTCGCGGTTGCGCGACGTGACGCCCCAGACGGAATGCTTCTGGTTGCCGTAGTCCTTCAGCGTGCGCAGCACCGCCGTCTTGCCGGTGATCTCGGTGACCTTGGCGTAGAGCGGCGTCTCGCCGGGGGCTTCGAGGTAGACCAGCTCGTTGATCAGCAGCGTGGGCACGAGGGGGCCGCTGATGCGGTAGTAGGTCGTGCCACCCTGCTGCCAGCTCTCCATGGTCTTGCCATGGCGGTCCCAGAAGTCCGAGGGCAGGGCCTGGACGCCGGTGTAGAGCAGGTCGGAGTCTTCCAGCGTCTTGTCGTTGCGGTAGTCCTCCGCCGGCAGGCCCAGGGCGCGGGCCTTGATGCGCATGTTGATGTCCTTGGACACCAGCACGACTTCGCGGCCCGGGTGGCGGCCCTTCAGCGCCTGGACGACGCCCAGGATCTGGTTGTCGGCCTTGCCCTGGGGCAGGCCCTGGGGCAGGGGAGCGTCGATCAGCTCGGTCTGGAAGAAGAGCTTGCCCTCGGCCTCGCGGTGGCCGGTGCCGGCCAGCGGCAGGCCCTTGGACATTTCCTCCAGGCTGCTGGTCTGCAAGCCGGCGGCGAGTTGATCCAGCTCGCGGCTGACCTGGCGCACATTGCGGGCAACTTCGGTCATGCCCTTCTTGTGCCCGTCCAGCTCCTCGAGCGTGATCATGGGCAGGAAGACGTCGTGCTCCTCGAAGCGGAACAGCGACATCGGGTCGTGCATCAGCACATTCGTGTCGAGGACGAAGAGCTTGGCGGCGCCGGCGGGTTTGCGCGTGCGTTTGGGTGCGGCGGCTTTGGCGGGCGTCTTGCTCGCCGATTTCACCGGCAGCGCCGGCCTGGCGGCAGCGGGGCTGGAGGTGGGGGTGGGAAGCCGCAGCACTTCGGCTGTCGGCACCGCGACCGGAGCGGCGGCGGGCGCGACGACGACGGGAGGCGTCGCGCGAGGTTTGCTGGGGGTCAGAGTGGCCGAATAAGCAGAGGCATCGAGGCGGCTGGCGCGTTGTGCAGGAGGCTTAGGCAGTGGCATGTACGGCGGATGGGCGACAAGTGAACCCCCTGCGATCCAGGCTCCAGAAAGCAAAAAGCCGCACAGGATGAGTGCGGCTTTGTAGTCTGAGACAAGGATTCGACCCGGGGCATGAGCTGATTATGCACATACCGCGGGCACCCGCGATGTCAGCAAACAACGCGCTTTCGCGTCCGATGCGGCGCCTTAGGCAGCTTCCTTCTTCAGGCCCTTCACGGCCTTCAGGACTTCGTCGACGTGGCCGGCGACCTTGATGCCGCGCCATTCGCCCACCAGGATGCCGTTCGGGGCGATCAGGAAGGTCGAGCGCTCGATGCCCTTGACCTTCTTGCCGTACATGATCTTGTTCTTGACCACGCCGAACATATGGCAGAGCTTCTCTTCGGTGTCGGCGATCAGCTCGAAGGGCAGTTCCAGGGCCTGCTTGAACTTCTCGTGCGACACCATGTTGTCGCGCGAAACGCCCAGCACAACCGCGCCGGCCTTCACGAAGTCCTTGTGGCGATCGCGGAATTGCATCGCCTCAGTGGTACAACCCGGCGTATTGTCTTTCGGGTAGAAGTACAGCACCACCGATTTGCCCAGGAAGGCATTGGCAGTGAACTTCACGCCGCCGGTGGCTTGAGCCTCAATTTCCGGCAGGGGTTTGTTGAGCGCAGGCGTCATTGGGGAGTGCAGCAGAAGCGTTGTGCTCACGGGGTCCCCGGTTCGTGATCACTCTGTGAAGCCTTTCACGGAAGCAATCTACGCGGGCGCCCGCAAGCAATAGCCCGTGATTATAAAGCCTCGCCCCGACCTCCCGGTCGGTTCGGTCATCCCTCGATGAGCAATGCTGCCAGAACGTTGCGACCTTCGCTGGCCAGCACGTTGTAAGTACGGCAAGCGGCTGCGTTGTCCATCACCTCGAAGCCGATGCGCGTTTCGACCAGGGCCCGCCACAGCGCCGGGTTCGGGAAACGCAGCCGGGCGCCGCTGCCAAAGACGACCAACTCGGGATTCAGCGCCTTGATTGCTTCGAAATGCGCAGGCTGAAGTTCCTCGAAGCGCGAAGGCGCCCAGGCGACGACGTCACCCTTCCAGGGGACGAGGACGCTGGCCGTGTGCGGGCGGCCGTTGACCCAGACGCCCTGGGCGTCATGGCGGGAAATGCTGTTGCCGCCTTGCGGCTCGTCGAGCTGGAACTTCATCGTGAAAGGGCCGGAAAACCGGGCGCGAGTGTCGCGCAGAACGGCAGCTTGCGTGCCCGGGCCTTGCTTAAACTCCAAGATCCCCCTTTTTGGCCCTTTCTTGCACTGCAGCAACGCTGCGCCGGAGCCCCTTTTGAAGCCCATCGCCAAGTCCAGCAAGCTCGCCAGCGTCAGCTATGACATCCGCGGCCCCGTGCTGGACAAGGCGCGCCAGATGGAGGAAGAGGGCCAGAAGATCATCAAGCTGAACATCGGCAACACCGCGGTGTTCGGCCTGACGCCGCCGGACGAGATCGTGCAGGACATGATCCGCAACCTGGCCGATGCCGGCGGCTACACGGACAGCAAGGGCCTGTTCGCGCCGCGCAAAGCGGTCGTGCACTACACGCAGGAGAAGGGCGTCAAGGGCGTCAGCGTCGACGACGTGTATCTCGGCAACGGCGCCTCCGAGCTGATCCAGATGGCCATCAACGCCCTGGTCAACGATGGCGACGAGATCCTGATTCCCGCCCCCGACTTCCCGCTCTACACGGCCGTTGTCGGCCTGTCCGGTGGCCGCCCGGTGCATTACCGCTGCGACGAGGGCGCCGGCTGGCTGCCCGACCTCGCCGACATCGAGGCCAAGATCAGCCCGCGCACCCGCGGCATCATGGTCTGCAACCCGAACAACCCGACCGGCGCGCTCTACCCGGACGACGTGCTGCTGGGCATCATCGAACTGGCCCGCCGCCACCAGCTCGTCATCTTTGCCGACGAGATCTACGACAAGACGCTGTACGACGGTGTGACCCACACCAGCATGGCCAGCCTGGCCGACGACGTGCTCTTCATCACCTTCAACGGCCTGTCCAAGAATTACCGCAGCTGCGGCTACCGCGCCGGCTGGATGGTGGTCAGCGGCGAGAAGCGCCATGCCCGCGACTACATCGAGGGCCTGAACATGCTGGCCTCGCTGCGGCTGTGCTCCAACACGCCGGGTCAACTGGCGATCCAGACGGCCCTGGGCGGCTACCAGAGCATCAAGGACCTGGTGGCCCCCACCGGCCGCCTGGCCCGCCAGCGTGACCTCGCCTACGAACTGCTGACGCAGATCCCCGGCGTCAGCGTCGTGAAGCCCAAGGCGGCGCTTTACATGTTCCCGCGCCTGGACCCCAAGATGTACCCCATCGCCGACGACCAGCAGTTCGCCTACGAGCTGCTGGCCGAGGAGAAGGTGCTCATCGTCCAGGGCACCGGCTTCAACTGGCCCGAGCACGACCATTTCCGGTTGGTGTTCCTGCCGAATGTGGACGATTTGCGTGAGGCCATTGGCCGCATTGATCGATTTCTTGCCGGGTATCGCCGGCGTGTTTCTTCCTGAGAGCGTTGCAGATGAAAGCCATCCAAGTCGGCCTGATCGGCCTCGGCACCGTCGGTGCCGGCACCTTCCACGTCTTGCAGCGCAACCAGGCCGAGATTCGCGGTCGCGCCGGCCGGGGCATCGAGATCGCGATGGTGTCCGCCCGCAATGCCGAGCGCGCCAAGGCCTACCAGGCCATCGTCGGCGACGGCATTCCCTGCGTCGGTGACGCCCAGCAGCTCGTCAACAACCCGGCCATCGACATCGTCGTCGAGCTGATCGGCGGCATCGAGCCGGCGCGCTCGTTGGTGCTGCAGGCGATCGCCAACGGCAAGCATGTCGTCACCGCCAACAAGGCCCTGCTGGCCCTGCACGGCACCGAGATCTTCGAAGCCGCGCGCGAGAAGGGCGTCGTCGTCGCCTTCGAGGCGGCCGTGGCTGGCGGCATTCCCATCATCAAGGCGCTGCGCGAAGGCCTGACGGCCAACCGCATCGAGTGGATCGCCGGCATCATCAACGGCACCACCAACTTCATCCTGTCGGAGATGCGCGGCAAGGGCCTGGACTTCGGCGTCGTGCTGAAGGAAGCCCAGCGCCTGGGCTATGCCGAGAGCGACCCGACGTTTGACATCGAAGGCGTCGACGCGGCCCACAAGCTGACGCTGATGAGCGCCATCGCCTTCGGCGTGCCGGTGCAGTTCGACAAGGCCCATGTCGAGGGCATCAGCAGCCTGCAGGCCACCGACATCAAGTACGCCGAGCAGCTGGGCTACCGCATCAAGCTGCTGGGCATCACGCGCCGCCGCGACAACGGCATCGAGCTGCGCGTGCACCCGACGCTGATCCCGTCCAGCCGCCTGATCGCCAACGTCGAAGGCGCGATGAACGCCGTCGTCGTGCAGGCCGACGCCGTCGGCACGACGCTGTACTACGGCAAGGGCGCCGGTGCCGAGCCGACCGCCTCGGCCGTCGTCGCCGACCTGGTGGACGTGACCCGCCTTGCCACCGCTGACCCGGATCATCGCGTGCCCCATCTGGCCTTCCAGCCCGATGCGATGAGCGACACGCCCATCCTCGAGATGGCCGATGTGCACACCGCCTTCTATCTGCGCCTCGTCGTCGCCGACCAGCCTGGCGTGCTGTCGCGCATCACCACCATCCTGGCCGAGCACGACATCTCCATCGACGCCGTGCTGCAGCGTGAATCCGGTGAAGGCGAGCGCCAGACCGACCTCATCATCCTGACGCACGACACGGTGGAAGGCCGCATGAACGAGGCCCTGGCCAAGATGCAGGGCCTGCCGACCGTGCTGGCGCCCATCGTGCGCATCCGCAAGGAAGAGCTGGCCTGAACAGAGACCGACATGAAGTACATCAGCACCCGAGGTGACCAGACCGAGCGCGGCTTCTCCGACATCCTGCTGGAGGGCCTGGCGCCCGACGGCGGCCTCTATCTGCCCAAGGCCTACCCGCGCGTCGACGCGGCCACGTTGGCGCGCTGGCGCGGCCTGGCCTATGCCGACCTGGCCTTTGAGATCCTGTCCCTCTACATAGCCGACATCCCGGCCGACGACCTGCGCGCGATCACGCGCAAGGTCTACACGGCCGAAGTCTTCGGCACCGAGCAGATCACGCCGCTGACCTGGCTGGGCGACCACATCGCGCTGCAGGGCCTGTCCAACGGCCCGACGCTGGCCTTCAAGGACATGGCCATGCAATTGCTGGGCGCGCTGTTCGAGTACGAACTCGGCCGCCGCGGCGAGACGCTGAACATCCTGGGCGCCACCTCGGGCGACACCGGCAGCGCCGCCGAATACGCGATGCGCGGCAAGAAGGGCGTCAAGGTCTTCATGCTCAGCCCCAACGGCCGCATGAGCCCCTTCCAGCAGGCGCAGATGTTCAGCCTGCAGGACGCCAACATCCACAACATCGCCATCGACGGCGTGTTCGACGACTGCCAGGACATCGTCAAGGCGGTGTCCAACGATCTCGCCTTCAAGCGCGAGCACCGCATCGGCACCGTCAACTCCATCAACTGGGCGCGGTTGCTGGCCCAGGTCGTCTACTACTTCGCCGGCTATTTCCAGGCCACCAAGAGCAACGCCGAGAAGGTCAGCTTCACGGTGCCGAGCGGCAACTTCGGCAACGTCTGCGCCGGCCACGTCGCGCGCATGATGGGCCTGCCCATCGCCAAGCTGGTCGTCGCGACCAACGAGAACGATGTGCTGGACGAGTTCTTCCGCACCGGCGCCTACCGCCCACGCGGCACGGCCGACACGCACGAGACGTCCAGCCCGTCCATGGACATCTCCAAGGCCAGCAATTTCGAGCGCTTCGTGTTCGACCTGCTGGGCCGCGACGGCGCGCGGGTGAAACAGCACTTCGGCGCCTCGCAGTTCGAACTCGGCGGTGGCGAGCATGCCGACATCGCCGGCTTTGGCTTCATCTCCGGCCGCAGCACGCATGCCGACCGCGTCGCGACCATTCGCCGCTGCCATGCCGAGCATGGCGTCATCATCGACCCGCACACGGCCGACGGCCTCAAGGTGGCGCTGGAGAAGCGCGATCCCAACGTCACGATGCTGGTGCTGGAGACGGCCCTGCCGGCCAAGTTCGCGGCCACCATCGTCGAAGCGCTGGGCACCGAGCCGCCGCGGCCCGCGAACCTCGAAGGCATCGAGCAACTCCCCAAGCGCGTGAAGGTCATGCCGGCCGATGTGGGCCAGGTGAAGGCCTACATTCACGCCCATGTCTGAAGCCAAGAAATCGCCGCTGATCCCCCTGGACGAAGCACTGGCCCGGCTGCTGGCCGGGGCTGAAGCGCTGCCCGGGCGCGAGACGCTCGCGACCGGCGCCGCCACGGGCCGCGTGCTGGCGGCCGATCTGGTGTCGCCGGTCGACGTGCCGCCTGCCGACAACTCGGCGATGGACGGTTACGCCCTGCGCGCCGCCGATGCCGGCCAATCCCTGCCGGTCACCCAGCGCATTCCCGCCGGCAGCGTGCCCGCCCCGCTGCCGCCCGGTGAGGCGGCGCGCATCTTCACGGGCGCCCAGGTGCCCGCGGGTGCCGACACCGTCGTCATGCAGGAGTTCACCGAGCTGGTGGGCGACCAGGTCAGCGTGACCCAGCCCATCACCACCGGCGCCAATGTGCGCCTGCGCGGCGAGGATGTGCGCGCCGGTGCCGTCGTGTTGCCGGCCGGCACGCGGCTGGATGCCGTGGCCGTGGGGCTGGCGGCGACTGCCGGTGCCGCCGAGCTGACCGTGACCCGCCGCCCGCGCGTGGCGCTGTTCTCCACCGGCGATGAACTCGTCATGCCCGGCGAGCCGCTGCCGCCGGGCGCCATCTACAACTCCAACCGCTTCACGCTGCGGGCGCTGCTCGAAGGCCTGGGCTGCGAGGTCATCGACCTGGGCATCGTGCCCGACCGTCTGGACGCCACCCGCGCCGCGCTGCGCGAGGCCGCGTCCCGGGCCGATGTCATCCTGACCTCGGGCGGCGTGTCCGTCGGTGAGGAAGACCATCTGCGCCCCGCCGTGCAGGCCGAGGGCCAGCTCGACCTGTGGGCCATCGCCATCAAGCCGGGAAAGCCGTTCGCCTATGGGCGCGTTGGCGAGGCCCACTTCATCGGCCTGCCCGGCAACCCGGTGTCCAGCCTGGTGACCTTCCTGGTGCTGGTGCGGCCCTTTTTGCTGAGGCTGCAGGGGGCGAACCGTGTCACGCCGCGCGGCTACCGCTTGGCGGCGGGCTTCGACTGGCCCAAGCCCGACAAGCGCCGCGAGTTCCTGCGCGTTCGCCTGGACGAGGAGGGCGGCCTGGCGATGTTCTCCAACCAGAGCAGCGGCGTGCTCACCTCGGCCTTCTGGGCCGACGGCCTGCTCGACAACCCCGCCGGCCAGGCGTTCAAGGGCGGCGACGCGGTGCGCTTCATTCCGTTTGCGGAGCTGCTGGCGTGAGCATCACGGTGAAGCTGCGCTTCTTCGCTTCTTTGCGCGAGAAGCTGGGCGAAGGTGAAGCACTGGCCCTGCCCGAATGCAGCACCGTTGCTGCGGCGCGCGAGGCCTTGATGGCGCGTGGCGGCCTTCACGCCGAGGCGTTGGCCAGCGGCCGCGCGGTGCGGGCGGCGCTGAACCAGAAAATGTGCGCCGAATCCGCCGAGCTGGCAGACGGCGACGAGCTGGCTTTCTTCCCCCCGGTTACCGGCGGATGAACGGCTTGCACCTGACCGCCGACCTGCACGGCGTCGACCCGGCGCTGGCGGTCATGCGCGATGCGGATGCGCTCGCCCTGCTGTGCCGTGACGCGGTGACTAGATCAGGTCTTACCGGCGTTGCTGAACTCTTCCACCGGTTTGCACCGAAGGAAGAACAGAGTGGCGTCACCGGCGTGGTGCTGTTGGCCGAATCGCATCTGGCCGTGCATACCTGGCCCGAGCTGGGCGGCGTGACGCTGGACGTCTACGTCTGCAACTATGGCGCCGACAACAGCACCAAGGCCGAGGCCTTGCTGGATGCCTTGCTGAAGGCGTTTGCGCCGCGCGAGGCCGAGATTCAGAGGCTGAGCCGCGCCGCCGCCTCGACGCCGGCCGTGTAGGCCTCTTCGAACACCGAATACGCCGCCAGGTCGCTGTGCGCGAAGACGACGCGGCCGCGTTGGGCGTTCAGCGCTGCCAGCTCGGCGGAGCCGCGCAGGCCCGGGGTGGGAATGCTCATCGCATGGCCGAAGCGACACAGGTCGATGCGCTCCAGCTTGGCGGGCAGATCGGGGTGGGTCTGGGCCAGTTCGTCAGTGACGACCCGCGCCCAGTGCTGCCAGGGCTGTTTCAGCAGCTCGCCGCGCTGGGTTTCGGGCAGGGCGAGATAGGCGGTCAGCAGCGGCGCATGCGGTGTCGGGTCCAGGGTTTGATGGTGGGCATCGACATAGCCGAGCGCCGTGGTGCCGTAGCGCACGTTGTCCCAGGACGGCGGCGCGCCGGCACGTTGCAGCAGCGGCTCGCGCAGGGAGAGGTTGGCCGTCAGCCAGGGCGCGTGGCGCTGCTTCAACGAGCGCAGCGCAGCGGGCGGGGCGGCCAGCAGCCGGGCCGACACGAACAGCGGCGTGGCCATGACGACGGCACGCGCTGCCCAGCGCTCGGTCGCGCCGGTGGCCTCGTTCCAGGCCAGCAGCTCGACGCCCTGGCGCTGCTCGGTCACGCGCAGCACCGTACGGCCCAGATGGATGCGCTCGCGCAGCGGCGCGGCGATGCGGGCGCTGAGCCAGCCATTGCCTTCGGGCCAGGTCAGCACCGGTTCGCGCTCGCCCGCCTCGTCGCCCGGCGCATGGAAGCCGTGGCGGCTGGCGAAATAGTGCAGGCCGGCCCAGGCCGACACGGTGTCGGCCCCGGCGCCGAAGTCGTCGCGGCAGCAGTAGTCGAGATACCAGCGCAGGCGAGGATCATCCAGACCATCGTTGTCGAGCATGGTAGCGAAGGTCTGAGCATCCAATGCGTCGTGATAGACCTTCCACCGGGCACGACGGCTAGGCATGGCAAAGCCCATGTTGCGCTGCGCATCTTCAACGAGAACGCTGAAGCGCCGGTATTGGGCCAACGAGGCAGCGCCGCTGGGCGGCGGCAGCAGGCCGTCGCGCCATTCGCCGTCGATGAAGAGGCGCTCCTGCGGGCTGTGGCAGAGGTGCTTCTCGTCCCAGACGGTGCGGCCCAGTTGTTCGCGGGCCAGGCCCAACTCGTGCAGCAGCTCGCTGACCTCATGCGCTTCGGCGCCGGGCACGGGCAGGTAATGTGCACCCAGCGGGCAGGGCGAGCCGGCGAGGCTGTGGCCGCGGCTGTTGCCGCCGGCCTGGTCTTCGAGGTCGAGCAGGGCGAAGTCGTCGACACCGCGCGTGGCAAGGGCACGCGCGCAGGCCAGGCCGGCGATGCCAGCGCCGACGATGAGGACGCCGGTGGTTTTCAGCGGCCCGTCGGCCTTGGGCGGCTCGCCGCGCAGCCGATGGCCACGTTCCGGATGCGTGCCGACCCAGCCGCCCTGCAAGGCCGGCGCCTCGGGCGTGCAGCCGCTGGCCAGCAGGCCGAGCACAACCGCCCGGCGTGACGGGCCGGGAGAGACGATGCGGGAATGGACGGGCGGGGGCGGACGCAAGGGCGGCAGGGTAGCAGCCTGGCGCCGTGATCCCGCCGTCAGCCGCCGGTGGGTTTCACGTCGGCGCCGTCACTGTTCGAGCGCCATTCGCGCAGCTCTTCGGCCAGCACCGGGTGGTGGTCGGCCGCGGCGCGCTGCATCAGCGCCTCGACGTTGGCTTCGGTCACGTGCTCGTGGCCGACACCGTGGACGAGGTTGTCGTAGATGCTGTCGATATTCCTGGCATCGGTGCCGGGCGGCGTCGAAGGCAGGTCGACCTGGGCCAGGGCCTCAGGTTTCAGGGTGGCAGTCTGCATGGGTGGCTCCTGCGCCGGCGCCTCGCCGGCGAGCCCATCTTCCGGCAAAAGGCGCTCCTAGTGAACCTGCCCCCACTCGGTTTCAAACTCTTGCACCAGCACCTGGTTGCTGAGCCGGTTCACCTCGGTGGGCACGCGCGCCATGTCGGGCGGAAAGTCGAGCAGGGCCGGCAGGCTGCTGGGGCTGATAAAGCGCAGGCCGTCGGGGAACTTCGTGGGCCGGCGGAATGGCCGCCGCGACGCCAGCACGAAACCCCATTCGCCGAAGCTCGGCACATGGGCGTGGTAGGGCGTCGTCGTCAGGCCGGTGGCTTCGATCGTCGTGACGACGGTCCAGAAACTTCGCCGCGCGATCAGCGGTGACGTGGTCTGCACGACCGCATAACCGCCGGCACTCAGGTGCTGGTCCACCAGCTCGTAGAAGCTGGCCGTGTAGAGCTTGCCCAGCGCAAAGTTGGACGGGTCGGGGAAGTCGATGACGATGACGTCGAAGCTGTCCTGCTGCTGCTCCAGCCAGCCGAAGGCATCGGCATTGACGATGCGCAGTTTGGGGCTGGACAGCGCGTGGCCGTTCAGCGCCGACAGCTTGGGGTTGTCGCGGAACAGCGTCGTCATCTGCGGGTCCAGCTCGACCAGCGTGACCTGTTCGACGCTGGCGTACTTCAGCACCTCGCGCACGGCCATGCCGTCGCCGCCGCCCAGCACCAGCACGCGCTTGGGCGCCCCGTGCGCCGCCATCGCGGGCTGCACCAGGGCCTCGTGGTAACGGTACTCGTCCTTGGAGTGGAACTGCAGATTGCCGTTCAGGAACAGGCGGGTGCCGGCGCGGCCATCGGTGACGACGATGCGCTGGTAGGCGCTGCTCTGCTTGAAGACGATGTGTTCACCGTAGAAGCGGTCCTCGGCCCAGGTCGTCAGTTGCTCGGCGCCGGCGAGGGCCGCGAGCAGCAGCGCGGCCGACAGCGCGCAGGCGGCGGTGTGGGCACGCTTGGCGCGCAGGTCGGCACGGAACAGCCACAGCGCCCAGATCGCGACGGCGACATTCAGCAGGCCGAAGGCCACGCCGGTGCGCACCAGGCCGAGATGCGGCACCAGCACGAGCGGGAAGGCGAGGGCCACGAGCAGGGCGCCGAGGTAGTCGAAGGTCAGCACCTGCGAGACCAGATCCTTGAGGCCGTAGCGTGCGCTGAAGTGGCGCTTCAGGATGCGCATGACCAGCGGAATCTCCAGCCCCACCAGCGTGCCCACCAGCAGCACCAGCGCATACAGCAGCACGCGGAAGGCCGCGGCCTCGCCCGGCGGCAGCAGGCTGTGCACGGCGAACAGCGCCGCCGGCATCAGGCCGCCGATGACGCCCACGAGCAGCTCCACCTGCAGGAAGACGCCCACCAGCTGCCGCTCGACGAAGCGCGACAGCCAGGACCCCAGGCCCATCGCGAACAGGTAGACGCCGATGACGGTGGAGAACTGCAGCACCGAGTCGCCGAGCAGATAGCTCGCGAGGGCGCCCGCCGCCAGCTCGTAGACCAGGCCGCAGGCGGCGATGACGAAGACGCTGGCGAGCAGCAGCAGCTCGGGCAGCGAGGCGCGCGAGGAGCCGGGTTCCGTCACGGCTTGGCCGGGGCCAGCAGCACCGAGAAGGCCAGGCGCTTGCCGTCGGGGCTGACGGCGATGTTGCGGATGGCGCCGCCGAGATCGGTGAGTTCGGCCAAGGGCTTGAAGCCGCCACCCGGCTTGCCGTCCCAGCGCAGGAAGAGGTTGCCGCGCGCCATCAGCATCGAGCCGTCCGGCAGGGCGACGAAATACTGGCTGCGGTTGGATTCCTTCTCGCCCTCGGGCAGGGCCGGCGTCTCGACCAGGGCCTGGGGTTTGGCGTCGCCGACACCCATGGCGGCAATGAACCAGTGGGCCGGGTCGGTCTGGTCGACGAAGAGGGCGCGCTTGCCGTCGGCCGTGCGGCCGAGCGACCGGCCGGGCTTGGAGGTCAGCAGCGTCTGCTGACCGGTGGTGCGGCTGATCAGCACGGCGCGGTGGTTGTTGCGCTCGGGCACGTCGTCGACGAGGAAGGCGGCGATCAGGTCGGGAGTGATCCAGGCGTGGTAGCCGATGCGCTTGGTCGGCACGACGGGCGCGACGGGCTTGCCGTCCCAACCGAACAGCCACAGCGAGGGCTCGTTCATCTCGATGCCATAGGCCGGATCCGCGGTGACGACGCGGATGGCCGAGAAGCCGCTGCCATCGGCCAGCGGCGTGGGCGAATAGAGGTTCTCCGTCGTCGCCGTGACGGCCGAGGTGGTGTTCTTGGCCAGGTCGTGGCGGTAGATGTTGTTGGAGCCCGGGCGGTCCGACGCGAACAGCACCGCGCTGCCGTCGCGCAGGAAGGACGGTTGGAAGTTGGCGCCCTTGGCGGGCGTGACGTTGCGGACGTCGCTGACCGTGCCCGCGGCTGTGTCCAGGCGGGCCAGGAACAGGCCCACGTCGGGCTTGGCGTCGGCCGCCCCGGCAGACAGCGTGAACAGCGCGAGGGCAGATGCGGCCAGCCCCTGCAGGGCGAGGCGGCGGGTCGGAGCCGGCAATGGCATGAGCGGGCCTTTGAGGAGGGGGTGAAGCGGGGCGAGGCAGTCTAGAGCCTGTCCATGGGGCCGCAACGCGGGTCGGCGCCGACCCGAGGACGCGGGGGCTTCTCGTCCTCTCTCGGTAGGGCGGCGCGGCCGGTTCCAGGGCATGCCGGCGGCCACACTGCCGCATTCAGACAAGGAGCCGGAGATGACGCTGACAAGAATGGGCAAGACTTTGGCGGGCCTGCTGCTGGTTGCCGCGACGGCGGCCGTGCAGGCACTGCCGGCGCCGTATGTCTACGGCGCCTATGGCTACTACAACCCCGCCACCGGAGACCACACCGTCTTCACGCCGGGGAGCCAGTCCCATGCCGACAGCAACGCGGCGTTTGCCTCCATGGCCACCTTGAACGGCCCGATGGCCCAGGCCTATGTCGGCACCTCGGGCTACATCGGCACCGGCCAGTCCAATGCCAATGCGACGTCCTCCGCGACGGTGCAGTACGACTTCTACGCAACCAACGGTCTGACCTTCAGCGACCTCGTGCCGATCACGATCAAGGGCCGGGCCTTCATGTCCAGCACGGGCAGCGCAGTGGGCAGCGGCTACGCGCGCGTGGTGCACTCGTCGACCGCGGGTGGCGTGAACAACGGGTCCTTCACCAACCAGTTGACCACCTGGAACTGCGGCGGCGGCGGCAACGATTGCGGCCTGTTCGACTTCGAGTTCAAGCTCTACGTCAGCGCCTTCTCCTTCGCCGAACCCGGCGAGATCGCGCGCATCAGCCTGTTCGCGAGCGCCAAGCTCAACAACTCGGCCTATGCCACCCAGGCCAGCGCCTGGGTCGACCCGGTCATCAGCGTCGACCCGGCCTATCTCGCCAGCCACCCCGACGCCGCCCTGGTGTTTGACTCGTCCATCACCAACGCCATCGGCGCCGCGCCCGTGCCGGAGCCGGGCACCAATGCGCTGCTGCTGGCCGGCGTCGCGGTCATGGGTGCAGCCTTGCGCCGCCAGCGCCCGCGCTAGAACGACACCGGCTGAGGCAGGGCCTTGCTCCAGTAGAAGATGTCCCAGCCGGCGCGCAGGCCGCCGGTGGTGAAGGGGTCGGTCGCGATCAGCGCCTCCACGGCGGCCTTGTCCGGTGCCCGCACCACCCACAGGCCGCCGACGGGCGTCGCCTCGGGCGACTCGCGCAGCGAGCCGATGGCCCTCACCATCTCGGCATTGGCTGCTGCCCATTCCAGATGGGCCTGCAGCAGCTGGCGGCGCAGCTCGCCGGCGCTCGGCTTGTCGTGGAAGCGGATGGCGAACAGCGTCCAGTCCTCGTGGGCGTTGTTGGTCAGCGTGGCGAAGTCGTGTGTGGCGGGCACTACATCTCTCCTTGTTGTCTTCGGGCCGAGCGCTGGGCCGCTCCCGAGCCGGCCCGCGTTGGCGATGTGCTAGCGGCTCGATGCCGCAAGCATCGCCGTCCCCTCGGGGGACCGTTCAGGCGCGCCCACGTTCAGTGGGGCGCGACTGGGCGAGGGGCTTCAGGGACTGCTCATTGCCTCTCGCCAGCGCATCGCGTCGTAGACGCGGTGGCGGGTGCTGGGGTGGTGGAAGAAGATGAATTCTTCCAGCGCGCCCGGGTCAGCCTTGCGGTACTCGACGAGGCGCAGTTGGGCCTCGGCAAAGCCATGCGGCTCGCGCGACAGGTTGAGGCCGAACTGGTCCGCCTCGGTTTCCTGCACGCGGGTGATGCTGTTGTTGACAGGCGTGGCGAGCGCGAAGAAGACAGAGAACACCGCCGCCAGCATGGGCAGCCCGGCCACATCGTCGATGCGGCTGACGCCGGTGACGCCGGCAAAGCGTGCAAGCAGCCGCCCGAGCAGCCACTGCACGGTGGCAAAGCCGACGAAGAGCACCAGCGTCAGCATCGCCATGGTCTTGGCGATGTGGTTCATCACGTAGTGGCCCAGCTCATGGCCCATCACGGCGCGGATCTCGGGTTCCGAGGTGCGGCGCAGCAGGTTGTCGTTCAGGCGCACGGCAGCGCTGCCGAACAGGCCGGCCACGTTGGCGCTGATGCGCGTCGTCTGGCGCGAGGCGTCGAAGACGTAGACGTTGTCCACCGGCACGCCGTTGGCGTGGGCCATTTGCAGCACGGCGCTCTTGATGGGGCCTTCTTCCACCGGCTTGTAGGTATTGAAGGCCGGCTCGATCAGCACCGGCGAGATGGCGATGATGACGATGAGCACGGCCATGCTGCCGGCTGTTCCCCAGATCCACCAGCGCGCGCCGGTGCGGCGCATCAGCGCATACAAGCCCGCCACGACGATGGCCATCAATGCCATGTTGATGGCCTGCATCATTGCCGCCTCACCCAGCCAGGCGAGCAGGGTCTGGGTGGACATGCCGTAGGCCTGTTCGCGCCACCAGCCTTCGTAGACGGCCAGCGGCAGGGTCAGCAGCGTCGAGGCGGCCACGTAGACGGCGCCGAACAGCATGTCGCGGCGCACCGGCCCCTTGCCCACGCGTTGGGCCCAATCACGGACGCGGGCGGCGCGGCGGCCGCTCATCATCAGCACGGCGACGGCCAGGCCAAGCAGCAGGTTCCACAGTTGCAGCCAGTAGCCGCCGGTGTAGTAGGCGTCGGACTTGGCGACGACGTCGGCCGGCAGCCTGTCCATATAGGCCTGGGTGGCGGCCTCGGCATTGCGGGGCAGGGCGGCGCGCCAGGCGTCGTCGACGGGGCGGATCTTGAAGCCCGAGGCCTGGGCGGTGGCGTCGGCCTTCTGGGCCTGGGCTTGAACCTTCGCGGCATCGTCTGCGGCGTGGGCCAGCGTGAGGCTGAGCGCCAGGGTGGCTGCGGTCAACCATGTCTTCATCGAATCCTCCTGTTTTGAAGCGGCGCGATTGTGGCGACGCTCACCGCACCCGGAGGTGCGGTGCGACAGGCTGCGTGCAGAGGAGGATGGACGGCTTCAGCCGTGGATGGCTGCAGCGACGATGTTGCCGATGGAGATGCACATCGCTCCCACCACGATGGCCAGGGCGATGTTTTTGTGCTCCACGAGCTCTTCCCAGAGTTTGTAGGGCGTGATCTTGTCCACGATGATGAAAGCCACCCAGAAGATGACGACGCCGATGAGGGCGTACATCGTCGAGCCGAGGACGACTTCGGGTTTGAGCCAGTCGAGGGTCATGGTGCGTGCTCCTTATTTGTGGCCGCCGCCACCGCTGCTGTAGCCGCCATAGCTGCCACCGCTGTTGCCACTGCCGAAATAGCTGCCGCCGCGCGAGCTGCTGCGGCATTGCCGGTATTCATTGCTGTTCTCACCGAAGCTGGTCTTGTACTGCTGGCAGTCATCGCTGGAGCATGCGCGCAGCAGCGCGAACAGCAGCACGATGAGAAACAGGCCGATGATGATGTTGCGCAGCAGATTGCCGCCGCTCTTGAAGGCCGAGGCGTCGCGCGCGAAGGGTGCCGCCGGTGCGCGCAGGCCGAAGGCCTTCTGCACGGCGTCGGCGGGCACGGGGCTGCCGCCGCTCCAGGTGATCTCGGGGCCTTGCTGTTCGCGGCTCAGCAGGTATTGGCCGTCGCGGGTGATGTAGTCGGTGACCTGGACACGGTCCTCCAGCCGCACGGGCCAGTAGAACTCGCCCAGTACCTGCGTGGTCTTGGCGCCGTAGACCCAGCGCTGGCTGTAGTCCCTTCCCTGCCAGTTGACGCCACCACGGGCCTGGGAGGGGGCGCCCGTCAGCGTGCGCACCAGGCTCCAGCCTTCGCGGGTATCGACGAGGAAGGCGAAGCCGGCGAGGCGGTTGTAGAGCAGGTACTCGCGCCAGAAGCTCTGCTCGTCGTCGGCATCTTCGGGCAGGTCGCAGCGCTCCTGGTAGCCGACGACGGTCCAGACTTCGGGCTTGCCGTCGACGCCCAGCGTGCCGGTGCGGCCGAGCGGGATCAGCGGCGGCAGGCCGGGGTTCTGGGCCGTGAAGCCCAGCGCCTTGGACTCTCCCTCCGGCAGGTCGACGACGGCGTTGCACTGGGCGCAGACCATGCTCTTGGTCTGCGACAGCTTGGGCTCCAGCGGCGCGCCGCAGCTGGGGCAGGCGATGGCCCGGCCCTTGAACTTGGCCTCGGCGATGGACTCGCCTTCGGCCGTCGTGCGCAGGCCCTGCAGGGCCATCTCGGCCAGGACGACGCTGCGGCCGAGCGACCAGACCGGCGGCTGGCCGTCGCGGTATTCCAGGCTGCCGACCTCGCCCTGGGCGTTGCGCAGCTCGACGACGCGGCCCGCCTTGGGCGGCCTTGGCAGCTCGCCCTCGGCCGCACGCAGGGCCGCCTCGACGATGGCGGCCACCTGCCAGCGCTGGCCAGCCAGGGTCAGCGGCAGGCCGACGCCAGGCGCCTCGGGCGGTGTTTCGTTGAGTGGCGCCTCCAGGCTGAGGACGAACTGGCCGTTGTCCTCGCTGAGCCAGGCGACGCGGGGCGTTTCCGGCCCGGCGTCGAACAGCAGATGCCATTCGTTCCAGTTGCCCAGCTCCGAGCCGCGCTGCACGCGGCCGACGACGGCGAAGCTGCGGCCCATCCAGCGGCCCGTGGTGCCGAGCTGCAGCGGGGAATAGTCTTCGAAGATCTCGGCGCTCTGGCCGATCTGGCTCAGCGTGTCGCCGTCACGCAGCAGCGTGCTGCGGCAGAAGCCGCAGACGGCACTGGCCGACGCCGCGCTCGCGAACTCGACGGGCGCGCCGCAGTTGGGGCAGGCAGCGCGCCAGCGTCGCTGCGCGGCTGGCGCCTGATCAGCCAAGTTTCTTCAGCAGGTCAGCCTTCTTGGCGGCGAATTCCTCATCGGTCAGGATGCCCTTGGCCTTGAGGTCGCCGAGCTTTTCCAGCAGCGAGACGATGTCTTCGGGCTTGCTGGCCGCCGGGGCGGGTGCGGCGGTGCCGACGCCGGCCAGGCCCTGGCCCAGTGTCTGAGCCAGCGTCTGGCCCAGGGCCACGCCGGCACCCAGGCCCACGGCCTGGCCGGCGATGCCACCACCGTCGCCGCCGCCCTTGGCCATTTCGGGCAGGGCTTGCGCGGCCTGGTACTGCATGAACTGGCCCATGTTCTGGCCAATGATGCCCATGCCGATGCGCTGGTCGAGGATCTTCTGCAGCTCCTCGGGCAGCGACACATTCTGCATCGTCACCGAGATCAGCTCCAGGCCGATGGCCGTGAAGGATTCGGCGGTGGCGTTCTTCAGCGCGGCGGCGAACTCGACCTGGTTGGCGGCCAGGTCCAGGAAGGGCGTGCCGCTGCTGGCGACGGCGTCGCTGATGTGTTGCAGCATCAGGCCGCGGAGCTGGCCGTCCAGGTCCTGCACCGTGTAGCGCTCGCGCGTGCCGGAGATCTGCGTGTGGAAGACCTTGGGGTCCTGGATGCGGTAGGCGTAGTTGCCGAAGGCGCGCAGGCGCACGGCGCCGAAGTCCTTGTCGCGGATGGCGACCGGCTGGCTGGTGCCCCAGCGCTGGTCGATCTGCTGGCGGGTGCTGAAGAAGTAGACGTCGCTCTTGAAGGGCGACTCGAAGAGCTTGTCCCAGTTCTTCAGGTAGGTCAGCACCGGCAGGGTCTGGGTCGTCAGCTTGTGCGTGCCGGGGCCGAAGACGTCGGCCACCTGGCCTTCATTGACGAAGACGGCAACCTGCGACTCGCGCACCACCAGTTGGCCGCCGTTCTGGATTTCCATACCCGACATCGGGAAGCGGTAGGCCAGCGTGCCATCGCCGTCCTCGGTCCACTGGATGACGTCTATGAACTGTTTCTTGATGAAATCCATCAGGGCCATGTTGGTTCCTGCGTGCGGTGAGAAAGAAATGACGACAAGTATCCGGCCGCGGCTGGGCGCTTCGACGCCCAAACATGTGAATCTCACCGCGGGCCGAGGTGAGAATCCGTGCCATGCCCAGAGTTTGCATCCAGACGCAGGACTTTGACGCCGGCGCCGAAACCTCCGCCCTGCGGATAGGGGATGGCGGCGTCGGTGCCGCCGTCGCTTTCGTCGGCACCGTGCGCGAGCACAGCAGCGGCGCGGCCGTGTCCGCCATGGAGCTGGAGCACTACCCCGGCATGACGGAGGCGGCCATCGAGGCCATGGTGGACGAGGCCTTGGGCCGGTTCGACATTCGCGCCGCCAAGGTCATCCATCGCGTCGGCCGGCTCGAAGCCCGAGACCAGATCGTTCTCGTGCTGGTCACCAGCGCCCACCGAGGGCAGGCTTTTCAAGCCTGCGAATTCCTGATGGACTATCTGAAAACCCAGGCGCCGTTCTGGAAGAAGGAGCACACGCCGGGCGGCGCCCACTGGGTGGACGCCCGCGTGGCGGACGACGAGGCGGCGGCGCGCTGGGGGATTGCTAGGGGGAATGCGGTTTGAACGCCTTGGCAGTTTCGATAGGCGCCGCCTTGGGCGCCCTGGCGCGCTGGCAGGCCGGCGTGCTGTTCAACACCCGCTGGGCGGGCTTTCCCCTCGGCACGCTGCTGGTCAACCTGGTGGGCGGCCTGCTGATCGGCATGGCGCTGGAGTGGTTCGGCCGCCAGCCGAACGAGTTGCTGAAACTTTTGCTGGTGACCGGCTTCCTGGGCGGGCTGACGACGTTTTCGGCCTTCTCGGGCGAGTCGCTGGCCCTGCTGCGCCATGGCGACCTCGGCATGGCCGCTGCCCATACGCTGGCCCATGTGCTGGGAGCGCTTTTTGCCGCGTGGCTGGGCATGCGTCTCATGCAGGCCTTGATTTAGCGCAACTTGAAAAGCGCTGAAGGGCGCCCACTTGGCTTCGCAACCGGAGGATTTCTTCACCATGCGTGCCGACAAGTTCACCACCCGCTTCCAGGAGGCCCTGGGCGAGGCCCAGAGCCTCGCCCTGGCCCGCGACAACCCCTATATCGAGCCTGTCCATGTGCTGGCGGCCATGCTGGCCCAGGACGAGGGCCCGCGCGCGCTGATGGAGCGCGCCGGCGTCAATGCCGGCGGCCTGCGCACGGCGCTGGACGGCCTCATCGCCGGCCTGCCCCAGGTCAGTGGCTCGGGCCAGACCGTGCAGGCCGGGCGCGACCTCGTCAGCCTGCTGCAGGCGGCGGAGAAGGAGGCCACCAAGCGCGGTGACCAGTTCATCGCCAGCGAGATGTTCCTGCTGGCGCTGACAGAGGCCAAGACCGACCTGGCCGGCGTCGTGCGCGGCCATGGGCTGACGCGCCGCTCCCTGGAGTCCGCCATCGAGGCGGTGCGTGGCGGCCAGAAGGTCGAGTCTGCCGAGGCCGAAGGCCAGCGCGAGGCGCTGAAGAAGTACACGCTGGACCTGACCGAGCGCGCCCGCATGGGCAAGCTGGACCCGGTCATCGGCCGCGACGAGGAGATCCGCCGCACGATCCAGGTGCTGCAGCGCCGCAGCAAGAACAACCCCGTGCTGATCGGCGAGCCGGGCGTGGGCAAGACGGCCATCGTCGAGGGCCTGGCCCAGCGCATCATCAACGGCGAGGTGCCCGATTCGCTGAAGGGCAAGCGCGTGCTGGTGCTGGACATGGCCCTGCTGCTGGCCGGCGCCAAATACCGCGGCGACTTCGAGGAGCGCTTGAAGGGCGTGCTGAAGGAAGTCAGCCAGGACGCGGGCCAGACCATCCTCTTCATCGACGAGATCCACACCATGGTGGGTGCGGGCAAGTCCGAAGGCTCCATCGACGCCGGCAATATGCTCAAGCCCGCCCTGGCGCGCGGCGAGCTGCACTGCATCGGCGCGACGACGCTGGACGAGTACCGCAAATACGTCGAGAAGGACGCCGCCCTGGAGCGCCGTTTCCAGAAGGTGCTGGTCGACGAGCCAACGGTGGAGGCCACCATCGCCATCCTGCGCGGCCTGCAGGAGAAGTACGAGGTCCACCACGGCGTGGAGATCACCGACCCGGCCATCATCGCCGCGGCCGAGCTGAGCCACCGCTACATCACCGATCGCTTCCTGCCCGACAAGGCCATCGACCTCATCGACGAGGCCGCGGCCAAGATCAAGATCGAGATCGACTCCAAGCCCGAACCGATGGACCGGCTCGACCGCCGCATGATCCAGCTCAAGATCGAGCGCGAGGCGGTCAAGAAGGAAAAGGACGAGGGCTCCATCAAGCGCCTCGGCCTCATCGAGGACGAGTTGCTGAAGCTTCAGCGCGAGTACAACGACCTGGAAGAGATCTGGACCGCCGAGAAGGCCCAGGCGCAAGGATCGGCCCACGTCAAGGAAGAGATCGATCGTGCCCGCCAGCACATCGAGGAATGGAAGCGCAAGGGCGACTTCAACAAGGTTGCCGAGCTGCAATACGGCCGCCTGCCCGAGCTGGAGAAGCAGCTCAAGGAAGCCCAGGCCAAGGAGGCCGGCAAGGCAGGGGACGCGAGCAGGCCGCAGTTGCTGCGCACGCTGGTCGGCGCCGAGGAGATCGCCGAGGTCGTGGCGCGCTCCACCGGCATCCCCGTCTCCAAGCTAATGCAGGGCGAGCGCGAGAAGCTGCTGCAGATGGAAGCCAAGCTGCATGAGCGCGTCATCGGCCAGGACGAGGCCATCCAGGCCGTGTCCGACGCCATCCGCCGTTCACGCGCCGGCTTGAGCGACCCGAACCGGCCGCTGGGCAGCTTCCTCTTCCTCGGCCCTACGGGGGTGGGCAAGACCGAGCTGTGCAAGGCCCTGGCCGGCTTCCTGTTCGACAGCGACGACCACATGGTGCGCATCGACATGAGCGAGTTCATGGAGAAGCACTCGGTCTCGCGGCTGATCGGCGCGCCCCCGGGCTATGTCGGCTACGAGGAAGGCGGCACGCTGACCGAGGCCGTGCGGCGCAAGCCCTATTCGGTGCTGCTGCTCGACGAGGTCGAGAAGGCGCACTCGGACGTCTTCAACGTGCTGCTGCAGGTGCTGGACGATGGCCGCCTGACCGACGGCCAGGGCCGCACCGTGGACTTCAAGAACACCGTCATCGTCATGACGTCCAACCTCGGCTCGCAGCACATCATGGCGTTGTCGGGCGAGAAGGACGAGGTCATCCGCGACGCGGTGTGGGGCGAGGTCAAGGCCCACTTCCGGCCCGAGTTCCTGAACCGCATCGACGAGACCGTCATCTTCCATGCGCTGGGCGCCGACCACATCAAGTCCATCGCCCGCATCCAGCTGCGTCTGCTCGAAGCGCGCCTGGAGAAGATGGAGATGAAGCTGGACGTCAGCGAAGCAGCCCTGGACGAGCTGGCCAAGGTCGGCTTCGATCCGGTCTTCGGTGCGCGGCCACTGAAGCGTGCCATCCAGCAGCGCGTCGAGAACCCGCTGTCCAAGCTCATCCTGCAGGGCAAGTTCGGGCCCAAGGATGTGATCCCGGTGCAGGTGGAGGGCGGCGAGTTCAGTTTCGGGCGCGTCGTGCACTGAGGGCTGGCCAAGGCCGGCACCGCGCCACGCTCAAAGCGTGGTGGCGGTGTCGTGTGCCGTGTCGAGTTCGACGCGGTTGCGGCCAGCCGACTTGGCCCGGTAGAGCGCCGCATCCGCGCGCTTGAAAGCGCGGTGGGTCGATGTGCCGGGCGGTGCGAGCGCGACGCCGAAGCTGGCCGTGATGGCGAAGCGGCCCTTCGCGTCGAAGCTGCCGTTTTGCACGGCCTCGCGCAGCTTTTCCGCCAGGCGCATGGCATCGTCGACGTGGCGGCCCTGGCAGGCGACGAGGAACTCCTCGCCGCCCCAGCGGCCGATCACGTCGCTGGCCCTGAGATTGGCTGTGATGACGGCGGCCATGCGGCGCAGCACCTCATCGCCGATGGCATGGCCCCAGCGATCGTTGATGTGCTTGAAGTGGTCGATGTCCAGCAGCACGAGTGCGACACCATCGGGCTGGCCTTCGAAGTCTTCCAGCGCGGATTCCAGGCCGCGTCGGTTCAGCACGCCGGTCAGCTCGTCGATGGTGGCCAGGCGGCGCAGCTTGTCCTGTTCGATGCGCAGCAGGCGTGTGCGCGCGGTCAGCGCGTCGATCTCACGTTGTTGGTGGCTGTGGCTGCGTCGCAGCGCCCGCCAGTGTTGCGTCACGACCAGGCAGGCCGCCAGCAGCCAGGCGCAGAGCAGGCCGAGATAGACGGTGTCGCGGCCGATCCACGGCCCCTTCAGCGTCAGATGGCGCAACTCCATGTCCTGGGGCTGACCGGCGACATCGGCAGGCACGTCGATGGACAGGGTCGTCACGTTCTCGACGCTGGGGCGGTTGTACTCGCGCGGCAGATTGAACTGCGTGATCCACCACTCCGGCACTGTCAGCTCGCCCAGGTCGAGGAGAAGGGGGGTGGCGATGTCGCGCTGCCTGATATTGACCGACTGCATGCGCGAGCTGTTGCCGTCTTCCAGCTTGGAAAACCTTGGGTCGAAGTTGCGCAGCGCCACCCGCACATAGGGCGAACTGCCCTTGTAGGCCAGGTCCACCGCCAGGGTTTCGAAGCGACTGAGGTCCAGGCCGCGTTTCGGGTCTTCGCCGCTCAGCACGAGGGTCATGCCGCAGCCTTGCGAAGGTGCCTGGGCCGGGTAGCGGCAACGCCAGTGCCGACGGTCGGCGTCGACCCATTGCACCGGAGGCTCGCCCTGGACTTCGCCCGGCGCGATCAGGAAGAAGTTGCTGACCGCGCCGGGTGCCGCCAGATCCAGGCTGCGTTCGGGCAACCAGGCCTGACCCAGCAGAAGGAGCACGGTCAGCGCAATGCCGGCCAACAGAGGGCGGACGTGGAAGGGGTTGGGTTGCTGCAATGTGTTGGCGGCTGCGGGCATGCCGAGGCGGGGCTCACTGTATCGACCCGGCCGGCTGGCGGGAACCCGCCAGCCGGTCGAAGCGTGAGGAATCATCAGCGCATGCGTGATCTTCGAGGATGCCGCCTGCCCGGGTCACCAGCGCGAATGGTGGTCTTCGGTCACGCCGAGCAAGCCCGTGACCGGTCTGGCCGGCGCGTCGGGCGAAGCCCGCACACTGCCGGCAAAGCTGCCCACCGGTTGCACATAGCGGCTGGCAGCAAAGCCCAGGTCCTTGTTGGCCGCACGCGCACCCTCGGGCGTGAACACCAGGTCGAGCAGCCCGTCCTCGGTGCTCACCCGCCACGGGTCCAGCGGCCGAGCGGCGTCGAACTCGAAGTGCGCCGCGCCCAGCGCGATGGGCTGGCCGTCCAGCCACAGCACGTTCTCCTGATTGCCGAAATAGCCCTGCTGCAGATTGAAGCCGATATCCGGCCGATGGGCACTGGCCCAGCGCCAGGCGGTGTCGCGCGCGAGCAGGCCGTTGGACGCATCGACCGCGGCCCAGGCGCCGTCGAGATCGAAGCGCTGGCCGTGGGCCTCGGCCGAACCGAGGACGGGCAGGGCGCTGGTCTTCTGTGTCGCATGCGACAGGCCGCCTGCGATCGGGCCGACGGCGAGCAATGGCGCGGCCATGTCGTGCAAGTCGAGTTCGGCGTCGATGCGCAGGGCCCGCGTGGCGACACGCAGGCGCAGCACATCGCCAGGCGCGTGCTGCAGCGACAGCTGCGCGCCCAGGCCGCGGAACCAGGCGTCGGCCCCCGCCAGTGGCTCGTCGGACACCCTCGCCTGCAAGCCCGGCAGGCCGTCCTGGCTCCAGTCTGCCAGCAGCTTGCGGCGGCGGCGGTCGAAGAGGTAGGCGAAGGCGCTGCAGGCCCATCCCAGGTCGACGATGGCCACGCCGATGAAGAGCTGCTCGTTGCCGAGGCCGACGTAGTGCCAGCGCTTGTGGTGCAGCTTGTGCCAGAGCCAGGAGCGGCGCTCGCGCAACAGGGACCAGTCGATGCGCGGGATGCGGCCGGCATGCCGGCCATGGGCGGGGGTGCCGTCGATGATGACGGATGCTGGAGCTGGGGTCATCTTGAATGCTGGCGGCGCCATTGCAGCGGCGCCTGGCCGGTCCATTGCCGGAAGGCGCGCGTGAAAGCGCTTTGCTCGGAATAGCCGAGCAGCAGGGCCACCTCGGCAAGTTCGACATTGGCGTCGCGCAGATAGGCCTCGGCAAGCTGCTGGCGCGTTTGGCCGAGCAGGGTCTGGAAACTGTGGCCCTGTTCGGTGAGGCGGCGTTGCAGGCTGCGCGGGCTCATCTGCAGGCTCAGGGCCAGGTCGGCCAGTGAGGTGCGGCCGCTGCGGATCAGGCCCACCAGGGCCTGGCGCCAGACGCCCACCGGCTCGCTGACGGCGGCCACCTCCTGCAGCAGGCGTTCGGCCTGCGCGTCGAGCAAGGCCAGCAGGGCCGCGTCGGCGCCGCGCATCGGCAGGGCCAGGTCGCGCAGCGACAGCACGATGCGCGTGCTCGGCTGGTCGAAACGCACCGGGCCACCGAAGAAGTCTTCGTAGGGCCGCAGGTCGGCCGGGCGGCGGTTGACGAAGTCGACGGCCAGGGCGCGTACCGGCTTGCCGGTGAACTCGCGCGCCAGCTGCACCAGGGCGGCGATGGCGGTCTCGTCGACCAGCGCGCCCGGCCGGCCGCGCTCCACGCCCCATTCGATGCACAGGCCTTCAGCGACGGGATGGACCTGGGCCACGTTGGCGTCATAGACCGAGCGGTGATAGCGCTCCAGCCGCATCAGCGCCTCGGCCAGAGTGCCGCTGGCCAGCGCCGCGAAGCCGACGACGCCGAAATGGCGCGGCGCGATGCCGCGTGCCAGGCGCAGCGGGAAGGTGGTTTTCGCGCCGGGGTCGAGGTCGCGGGCCTGCTCCAGCAGGGCCTGCCAGCGGCGCATGGACACGAAGGTTTCGCTCGCCGCGGGCGGCGCGCCCAGGGCGTCGGCACGGCCCAGCTTGGCCAGGTGCTCGAAGAGCAGCTGGACATAGCTGGCGGCGACACGGGTCTCATCCATGGGGGCGCGATGATGCAGCAGCACATTGGGCGCGGGCGGCCGGGATAACGCCAGCGCTGGCGTGATTTGTCAAAAACCTGGGGTCGCCCGTCAAGCCGGCGTGGCGCCGAAGTTGCATCATCCCGCCATGGACTGGCTGCTCGACCTCTACCACCGCCACGGCGACTGGCGCGACCTGACGCTGGTCATGCTGTCGCCCATCTTCGGCGTCTTCATCGCGATGGAGGCCTGGCGCTTCCGCAAGACCGGCGTCTTCGACCTCTGGGACACCTTCGACAGCATGAACAGCGGCGGCAGCTATCTGGTGGCCGACCTGATCCTGCTCGTCGTCCTCGTGCTGCCGGCCATGGGCTGGGTCTACGACCACCGCCTCTTCACCATCGACGTCACCGTCTGGCGCTTCGTCGCGCTGTTCCTCTTCGTCGAGTTCCTCTATTACGGCTTTCACCGCGGCAGCCACCGCATCCGCTGGTTCTGGTGCGCCCATGTCGTACACCATGGCTCGGAGAAGATGAACTTCGGCACGGCGCTGCGCCAGAGCTGGTTCTATCCGATCGCCGGCAACTGGCTGTTCTACCTGCCGGCCGTGTGGCTGGGCTTCGAGCCGCGCTGGGTGCTGTTCGCGCTGTCGCTGAACCTGGGCTACCAGTTCTTCGTGCACACGAGCTGGGTCGGCAAGATGCCGGCCTGGTTCGAGTTCATCTTCAACACGCCCTCGCACCACCGCGCCCACCACGGCCGCAACCCGCAGTACATCGACAAGAACTTCGGCGGCATGCTGATCATCTTCGACCGCATGTTCGGCACCTTCGAGCCCGAGGAAGAGGCGGTGGACTACGGGCTGGAGCACCCCTTCTACACGCACAACCTGTTCTGGCTGAACGCCCACGAATGGCGGGCGATGTTCCACGACATGGCCCAGGAAAAGACCTGGGGCATGCGCCTGGCCCACCTGTGGAAGCCGCCGGAGTGGCGGCGGCATTACAACGGGTTCAAGGGCTAGTCGGGCGCGGATAGGGCGGGGCAGGTTTACAAGCGCCCGGAGAAATGCACAAGTGAGCTGGCGCCCGTTTTCGCCACTCTGCCGGTAGGCTCTTCGAGGTCGAAGGCGTCCAGCCATCCACTATGGCTTGGCACTGGCGCCTGCCCCAGCTAGTGGCTTTGGCGATGCAGGTTCGAAATTGGCGGCAAGGCATTTGCCGGGCTCTGCAGGGTACCCCCAGCCACCCTTTCGTAGACCGTGGATGGCCAGGTAGTCAAACAGTGCAATCGGAAGGGCGACAACTCGCGCGGCCATGACTCCGGCACTGCTGTCATCCATCATGTGCAGCGTCGCAATCTGGATGTCCAGGGCCATCGACGCACATGCGCGCGGCGTCGTTTCGGAGGGACTTAAGGCTCGATCGCCCTTCTTGAATACTCCATGGAGGTAGTCCAAGCGATCGATGAAGTCGCGATTGCAGTTTGCCGCGCCATTGCCTTTTAGGAGCCAGCACACGTCATGCGCCTGACAAGCCCCATCAATATCGTCAACTGGCCGTCTGCTCATGTAAGACAACGCCAGCTCTCGGCGCTCGTCGTCCGAGAGGTCAGCCTCGGGCTTGCCGCTCGGATGCTTCAGACCCGGGTGGCCTGCGCCACAGAAGCATCCATATTTAAAGGTGCTTTTTGGTATGCGCTTTGAGACCAGAGGCTGTTCACATGTTGCCGCAGCACTAACCGTTCGATCAACGTCCTCACCAGCTAGATAGCTAGGGGTCTTCGAGCCGCGATCACTAGTTGTGGCGCACCCCGCAAGAAGCGCCAACGCAATCCAGGTGACCATGACTTGGATGCTACTCAGGTATCGCATTTTTCCCCTCCCGGGATCGCCGTTGAAGCGCGAGGCGCGTTTTGCCGGTTCCTCTAGACGATGCCAACAGCTTCTATTAATCGCACCCACAAATTTGAGGATCCGAAGGCGGCAGCATGGCCTCGCCGGTGTCGGGGTCCTTAAAGAACAGCTCGGCGGGCGGAGCGGCGAGCGCGCTGCTGGCCAGGCATCGCTGTGTGGCCAGGCGGGCGAGGTGGATCTGACAGCGCAGTTCCATGTTCAAGGCTTCAGATACTTCGCCAGGAAGGCTTCCATCCGCTCCGCGAAATCGACGTGGTTCTTGACGACGCCGAAGCCGTGCGCCTCGCCGGCGTAGGTCACCCACACCGGGTCGTTGCCCGCCGCCCGCAAGGCATCGCGCATGCGCTTGCCGTGGACCAGCGGCACGCGCTGGTCCTGCTCGCCAAAGGCCAGCAGCAGCGGGGCCTTCAGGCGGGCCGCCTGCTTGAGTGGTGAGTTGGCGGCCAGCATGGCGGCGTCCTTCACGGCGTCGCCGACGCGCTCGGGCATGGCGTACTTGCGGAAGTCGTCATGCGTGCTGTCGTCCACCAGCCAGGAGCCGGTCACCATCAGCTCCAGGTCGGTCACGGCCAGCCAGGCCACGCCGCAGCGGTACAGCGTCGGGTCCTTGATCAGGCCCATCAGCGTGCTGTAGCCGCCGTAGCTGGCACCGGCGATGCACGCCTTGTCGCTCGCGAGGCCCTCCTTCTGCGCCCAGCGCAGCGCATCGGCCACGTCGTCCTGCATGGCCTGGCCCCATTGCTTGAAGCCCGCTTCGAGGTGGGCGGTGCCATAGCCGGCGCTGCCGCGGAATTCGGGCTCGATGACCACATAGCCGCGCGACGCCAGGAACTGGGCATCGGCATTCCAGCGCCATTCGCCACCGCGCACCCAGGGGCCGCCGTGCACCAGCACGACGGCCGGCAGCGGTCCCTTGGCATCGGGGTTGCGGGTGACCCACACTGGCAGGTCACGGCCGTCCCGCGCCTTGATGCGCTGCAGTTCCAGCGCGGCCATCTGGTCGGGCTTGATGTCCTCGCGCACGGCCTTGATCAACCGCCAGTTCTTTTCGCCCTCGGGCGGCTTGGCCTGGAAGATGTAGAGCTGGCCCGGGTTGCGGTCGCTGTAGCTGAGCACCAGGGCCACCATGTCCGGCGTGCCGCAGCGGCGGCAATCGATGTGGTTGATGCGGCCGGCAAAGAGGTTGTCGGCGCGCTGCTGGAAGGCCTGCATCGCCGCGTCGAACCAGATCGTCGTCTCGCCATCGGCGGTGACGCGAACGCCCAGCGTGCGGCCGGCCTCGTCGGTGACGAAGTTGCCGCTGAAGTCAAAGCCCGGCACGGCGACCAGGGGCTTGGCCTCCGGCGCGCCGGTCGCGAAGTCATAGCGCGACAGCGCACGGTGGCCCAGCGCGCCTTCGTCGCGCGAGACGAACATCACGCCGGTGTCGTCCACCGCCTCGATGCGATAGGGCACGGTGTTCAGGTCCGTCTCGTAGAGCTGTTTCCATTCCCGGGTGCCGGGCGGCTGCCAATAGGCCGCCTGGCGGCTCTTGAACTGGGTCAGCGCGATGCGCGGCTCGCCGAGGTTGTCGGCCACAAACCCCACCGTGTGTACCGGCTCCTTGTAGTCGACGCTGCGAACGGTGTTGCTGGCCGTGTTCAGCCAGACGGGCGTTTCGATGCCCTCGCCACCATAGGAAAACTCGGTCAGCAGCACCTCCTCGTTGACCTTGCCGGGCCGCGAGGGCGGCACGGCCAGCAGGCGATGGTTCCAGTCCAGCATGCGGTCGTCGCGGCCGTCGTTGACAAGCGGCTTCCACTGGCGCCGCACCAGCTGGCGGGCCGGCGAACCGTCCGTCTTCACCGTGAACAGTCCCGGTGCGCCGGCGGGCCGACCGCTGCCCGCGCTGTAGTCGATGACGCCGAACACCAACCTCTCGTCGTTGACCCAGTGCACATTCATCACGTCCGCCTCGGGGAATTGGGCCACGCGCAGGATGCGGCCGCCCGGTGCGAGGTCGTAGACGACGAGGCCGATGCGTGCCGTGCCCTTGGCCGTCGTGACCGCCAGGCGTCGGCCCGAGGGCGACAGCACGGCGTAGGTGATGTCGGCGTCCTTGTAGAACACCTCGGCCGGCGGCGGGGCCGCCTGGGCGAGTGGAACGCCCACGCAGGCGAATGCGAATGCGAGCGCGGTGGCACGCAGGCGTGATGTCATGACCTTCTCCCTGATGGCGAATATTTTTTCGGCGCGAAGGATAGTGGATCGCCTGCGAGCCGGCGCCGGGGAACGCCCCCCAAGGACGGGTGGCAAAGCCTGGCACCAAACGCTCAGGGCTGCAGGTACTTGGCCAGGAAGGCTTCCATGCGCTCGGCGAAGTCGACGCGGTTCTTGGCGATGGCGAAGCCGTGGCCTTCGCGCGGGTAGCTGACCCAAGCGGGGTCGTTGCCGGCCTCGATCAGTGCCTCGCGCATGCGCTTGCCGTGGGCCAGCGGCACCCGCATGTCGGCTTCGCCGAAAGCCAGCAGCACAGGCGCTTTGATGCGCGTGGCCTGATTGACAGGGGAGTGGGCGGCGATCAGGGCTGCGTCCTTGTCGGCATCGCCTACCAGTTCTGGCAGGGTGTATTTGCGGTGGAAGCTGCTGGTGTCGTCGTTCACCCACCAAGAGCCGCGCAGCAGCAGGTCCAGGTCGGTCACGGCGATCCAGGCAACACCGCAGCGGTAGAGCTCTGGATGCTTCGCCAAACCCATCAGCGTGCTGTAGCCGCCGTAGCTGGCGCCGGCGATGCAGGCCTTGTCGCTGGCCAGGCCTTGCTGCTGCGCCCAGCGCAGGGCGTCGGCCACGTCGTCCTGCATCGCCTGGCCCCATTGCTTGAAGCCAGCCTTGAAATGCGCTTCGCCATAGCCCGTGCTGCCGCGGAACTCGGGTTCGATGACGACATAGCCGCGCGAGGCGAGGAACTGCTGCATCGGTTGCCAACCCCAGCTGCCGCCGCGCACCCAGGGGCCGCCGTGGACATACACAACGGCCGGCAGTGGCCCCTTGGCCTCGGCGCTGCGGGTGACCCAGACCGGCAGGTCGCGGCCGTCGCGGGCCTGGGTGCGGTGCAGTTCCAGCGTCGCCATCTGCTCGGGCTTGACATCGCTGCGCACGCGGCCCAGGCCCTGCCAGGCTTTTTCCCCCTCGGGCGGCTTGGCTTGGTAGTACCAGAGCCGGCCGGGGTCGCGGTCGCTGCTGCTGCGCACCAGGGCGACCATGTCCGGTGCCTCGCAGCGGCGGCAGCTGATGCTGTTGATGCGGCCGGGGAAAAGGCGGTCGGCCTGCTGTTGCAGGGCCTGCATCCTTTCGTCAAACCACACCGTTGCCTCGCCGTCCACCGTCACCCGCACGCCGCGGGGGCGGCTGCTGCTGTCGGTGATCAGGCTGCCGGCGAAATCAAAGCCCGGCGTGACGACCAGGGGCTTGGCCTCCGTTGCCTTGGCGGCGAAGTCGTAGCGGGTCAGCACGTGGTAGCCCTGCGGTCCTTCTTGGCGCGTGACGTAGAGGCTGCCCGCGTTGTCCACCGAAATGGGCTGGAAAGGCGAGTCGAAGAGGCCGCTCTCATACAGCTGCACCCACTCTGCGCTGCCCGGCGCGCGCCAATAGGCTGCCTGGCGATCCTTGTGGCCGGTGATGGCGACACGGGGCTCGCCTCGGTTATCGGTCAGCCAATCCACGGTGTGCGGCGGCGCCTTGATCCCCGTCGAGCGAGTCTGTCCGTTGCGGGTGTTCAGCCACAGCGGAAACAGGCTGTAGCCATGCTCGTTGGTGTGCTCGCCGATCAGCACCTCCTCGTTGGCCTGGCCGGGCAGCGGCTCCGGCACGCGCAGCAGCATGTGGTTCCAGTCCAGGATGCGGTCGTCCACCTTGCCGGTGCTGAAGACGGGCTTGCCCCAGCGGCGCACCAGCACGCGCAGCTGCTTGCCATCGGCATTGAGCCCGAACAGGCCTGGCCCACCGCCGCCGCGGCCGTTGGTCTCCGACAGTTCCACGAGGCTGAAAATCAGCCGGTCTTCGTTGACCCAGCGCACCCGGCTGACGTCGCCGTCGCCGAACTGGGCCACGCGCTGCGTCTTGCCCTCGGGCCCCAGGTCGACGATGGCGAGGCCGACGCGCTCGCCCCCCTTGGCCGAGGTGAGGGCCAGGCGCCGGCCCGACGGCGACAGCACGGCCTCGATGATGTCGGCGTCCTTGAAAAACACCTCGGTGGGCGGTGGGGCAGCTTGGGCGAGCCTCGCAGCCAGCAAAAAGCCGGCAATCACGCCGGCCCGGGTCATTGTTCTCATGGGCTTCCTCGGCTGTTCCTCGTCGACAGCGCGCGCAGCATAGCGAGTAGGCTGGGTCATCGATTGGGCAATCCTCACCCTGGCCTGGGGCTTGCAGCCCTGCTGGACAATGCCCGGCCATGACTGCTGCTCCCCAAGACGCCCCCGTCGTCATCATCGGCGCCGGCCTGGCCGGCCTCACCGTGGCCCTGCACCTGGCCGACAGCGTGCCTGTCGTTATCCTCGCCAAGCGCGAGTTGACCGAGGCCGCCACCGCCTGGGCCCAGGGGGGCATCGTCGGCGTGCTGGGCAGCGACGACTCCATCGAGAGCCATGTGCGCGATACCCAGGACGCCGGCGCCGGCCTCGTCGACGAAGCCACGGCCCGCTTCATCGCCGAGCGCAGCGCCGCCGCCGTGGGCTGGCTGGTCGACCAGGGCGTGCCCTTCACGACCGACGACACCGGCCCCATGGGCCTGCACCTGACGCGCGAGGGTGGCCACGCGGTACGCCGCATCGCCCACGCCGCCGACGCCACCGGCAAGGCCATCCACGACCAACTGCTGGACGTGGCCCGCAAGCATCCCAACATCACGCTGCGCGAGCGCTGGATGGCGCTGGACCTGATCACGTCGCGCCACGTGCAGCGCGACGAAGTGCCGCGCGTCTACGGCGTCTATGCGCTGGACATCGACGCCCAGCGCGTCGAGACCCTGCCGGCGCGCGCCGTCGTGCTGGCCACCGGTGGCGCCGGCAAGGTCTACCGCTACACGACCAACCCCGACACCTCGACCGGCGACGGCATCGCCATGGCCTGGCGGGCCGGCTGCCGCGTGGCGAACATGGAATTCATCCAGTTCCACCCGACTTGCCTCTACCACCCGCAGGAACGCAGCTTCCTCATCACCGAGGCGCTGCGCGGCGAAGGCGGCCACCTGAAGTTGCCCGATGGCACCCGTTTCATGGCGGCCCACGACGAGCGCATGGAACTCGCGCCGCGCGACATCGTCGCCCGCGCCATCGACTTCGAGATGAAGAAGCACGGCCTGGATCATGTGTGGCTGGACGCCACCCATCTCGGCGAAGCCTTCCTCATCGAGCACTTCCCGACCATCCACGCCCGCTGCCTCAAGCTCGGCATCGACATCGCCAGGCAGCCCATCCCCGTCGTGCCGGCCGTGCACTTCACCTGCGGCGGCGCCGTGACCGACCTGCTGGGCCGCTGCGACCTGCCCGGCCTGTATGCAGTGGGCGAGACCGGCTACACCGGCCTGCATGGCGCCAACCGCCTGGCCAGCAACTCGCTGCTGGAATGCGTCGTGCTCGGCCAGACCTGCGCCGGCGACATCCTCGCGCACGCTCCGCTGGAGTCCGCGCCCATCCCGAGCTGGGACGAGAGCCAGGTCGAGAACGCCGACGAGCAGGTCGTCATCGCCCACAACTGGGACGAACTGCGCCTGCTGATGTGGAACTACGTCGGCATCGTGCGCACCACCAAGCGCCTGGAGCGGGCCCTGCACCGCATCGCGCTGCTGCGCGGCGAGATCGACGACTACTACGGCAGCTTCCGCGTTACGCGCGACCTGCTGGAGCTGCGCAATCTTGTCGAATGCGCCGAGCTCATCGTCCGCTCCGCCCTGATGCGCCACGAAAGCCGCGGCCTGCACTTCAGCCGCGACTATCCGCGCACGCTACCGGTCAGCTTCCCGACGGTGCTGATCAGCGAGCGCCATCGGCGCTAGGGCAGCCGAAGGGTGTCGCGCTCGCTGACGCGTACCGTGTTCGGCGGCTCATTGCCCAGCCGATAGGTGACGCTGAGCAGCTTGCGGTGGCCGGGTGCGGGGTCGAAGCCGAAAAGCTCGTTGCGCACCTCGGCCTCGAAGCGTTCGCCGCGAATCTGGGCGCGCAGGGCCTGGGTCACATCCTTCCAGCGGCCCTCCGCGCCGTAGCTGGCGCTTTCGATGACGAGACGACCGCCGCTCGGGCGGGTCGGGCCCCGGTTGCCGCCGCGACCACCACGGCCCCAGTCGCCGCGGCCCCAGCCGACGAACTGGTTGCCGTCGACGGTGCCGTATTCGCTGTATTCGAAGACGCGCTCTTGGCCGCTGCGGTCACGGGCAAAGATGCGCAGGATCTTGGTCTGGCCCGGCAGCGGGTCCACGCCGAAAAGATCGTTGGTCAGGCGGAAACGCTGGTCGCGCCGTGCCAGCTCGCGCAGGCGGTCGGTCACGTCCACGTCGCGGCCGCTGGCGCCATAGGTGGCGTAGAGGATGGTGAACTGGCCGTCGTCATGGCGGTCACCGCCGCCGGCGTTGTTGGCGCCGCCCTGCCAGCCACCCTGCCAGTTGGAATCGCCCCAGTTGCCGCGCCCCCAGCCGACGAACTGGGCACCGTCGACCCAATCGCGCTCGCGAAAATCGAAGTTGCGTTCGCGGCCCTGGCGGTCGCGGGCGAAGATGCGCAGCGTCTTGGTGCGGCCGGGCTCGGGGTCAACGCCGAAGAGGTCGTTGGTCAGCCGGAACCGCCGGTCCTGGCGCGCCAGCTCGCGCAGGCGGCCGGTCACGTCCACATGGTTCTGCTCGCCGCCGTAGCGAGCGTGCAGGATGACGAACTCGCCGTCGTCGTCATCGCGGGCCGTGGCCGGCAATGCCACGCCAGCCAGCAGGCCGGCAAAGAGGGCGCTGCCCGCACCCAGAGTCCATTGGCGTCTTCTCATGGCGTTCTCCTTGTTATGGTGCGACTGATCGTCGCACGCGCCATGTCACAACGCGCAGATCCGCGGCAGCGCAGACGGCCCATGGGCGTGGGCCGTCGTAAGGGTTGGTAACGCGAGACGGTCAGCGGCCCCAGTCGCCGCGACCCCAGCCGGTGAACTGGGCGCCGTCGACGGTGCTGCCTTCGGCGTACTCGAAGCTGCGCTGCTGGCCGTTGCCGTCGCGCGCAATGATGATCAGCCGCTTGCCGCGGCCCGGGTCGGGGTCGACGCCGAAGGTGTCATTGCCCATGCGGAAACGCTCGTCGCGGCGCGCAAGTTCGCGCAGCCGGCCGGTCACATCCACCTCGCGGCCCGGGTTGCCGTAATTGGCGGCGACGATGGTGAACTGTCCGCCGTCATGGCGGTCGCGATAGGGGTTGCCGGCCCAGCCGCCGTTGTAGTTCTTGTCACCCCAGCGGCCACCGCCCCAGGCGGTGAACTGGCCACCGTCGATCCAGGCGCGCTCGGGGTAGTCGAAGCGGCGCTCACGGCCGTCACGGTCGCGGGCGTAGATGCGCAGGTATTTGTCGCGGCCCGGGTCGGGGTCCACGCCGAAGAGGTCGTTGGTGAGCTTCACGCGGCGATCGCGGCGCGCGAACTCACGCAGCCGGTCGGTCACGTCGACGTGGTTGCGGTCGGTGCCGTAACGGGCCTGCAGGATGACGAATTCGCCGTCGTCATCGCCGCGTTGCGCGAGGGCGGGGGCCGAGATGGCAGCGAGCAGCGTGGCCGCGCCCAGAACATAGTGGCGTCGATTCATGGTGGATGTCTCCGAAGTTATGGAGGTCACCATGCTTTCACCGGGCATGCCGGTGCCAAGTCGGACGGCAGGAAGTCCGCCCGTCAGCCACGGGCGGGCCGCCCTCCGAGCAGGTACTCCCGTGCCAGCGCCCGGGCGCGGTGCAGGCGGCTTTTCACGTTGGGCCGCGTCAGGCCAGTGCGGGTGGCGATCTCCTCGATGGTCATCTCTTCCACGTCGCGCAGCAGCATGACCTCGAGGTAGTGGGCCGGCAGCGACTCCAGTGCCGCCACCAACTCGCGCCGCAGGCCCACCTCGTCATGCGCGACCAGCCATTGCTCCAGCTTCTCTTCGTCGTAGGGGTCGTAGCGCAGCGTGACGCGGCCCAGTCGACGGCATTCGCGCTGCACGAGGCGGATGGCCCAGCCCGAGAAGGCCGCCAGCACGCGCAGCGACGGCAGCTTGCGCGCGACGATGAGCAGGGCCTCCTGCACGGCGTCGTCCACGTCGCTGAGCAGGCAGTGCTGCTGGGCATAGCGGCGGATGTCCGGCCGCGTGATGCGCAGCAACTGCTCCAGCGCCCCTGGGTCGCCGCCGTGGGCGGCGGCGAGCAAGGGCAGGTGATGGGCGGCCAGGGCCACGGCTACTTCAGCTTGCGCCCGACCAGGGCGCAGGCGGGGCAATAGCCGAACAGGCCCGAGGCCACCAGGCCGATGGCGCTCGCGGCGACCAGCCAACCCGCCGCGCCACCCAGCATCGTCAGGCCCAGGCCGGCAGCCATGGCGCCCGCCAGCACGCGCAGCACGCGCTCGCCGGTCGGAACATTCTTCACATAGAACATGGTTCAACTCCAAGTGCATCGAGGACGACCCTCGGACACTAAGAGGCGCCGGCTGGCGAAAAGGATTCGCGGTCGAAAGAAAATATTTTGCAGCGCGATACCCGCGCGCCGCCCGGCAGAGGCGGATCGTCGGGGGAGAGTTGCTTGCCCAGAAGCGCCGCTGAGCCGGCGCCAGCGGCGGCCACGCGGCCCATCCTCCAAGCTGAGGATGTGGCGTGCAGCTTGAGCCTCCAATACTGAAGCCGGCTCACACGCACCGGGAGGCGTCATGGCTGACGGATACGAGAAGGAAGAGTACTTTGCCTTGGTGAAGTCGATCGCGGACTTTGACCAGCGCATGCTGACCGTCAAGGGTTGGGGCGTGACGCTCAGCCTGGCGGCCCTGGGCCTGGGCTTCCAGTACCGGGCCTATGGCTACTTCCTGATCGCCGCCGCCAGCAGCGTGGCGTTCTGGATCATCGAGCATGCCGGCAAGCGGCATCAGATGCGCCACTACGTGCGGATGCGCGAGATCGAAATGCATCAGTACGACGCGGCCGCCGCAGGCGACAAGCAGGTGTCCAGCCCACGCATCGATTGGTCGTGGTCGACGGCGCACCGCACGCTTGGCAATGGGGCCGTCGCACCGAAGGCCATCACCGCCAGGGGCGCGAACGGCTTCTATCGCTTCGCCGGCTTCATGCCCCACCTCGCCTTCCCTCACGCGATCACGCTCGTCGTGGGTCTGGTGCTGTTCTACCTGGGCTGCGCGGGGGAGCTGACTGCATTCGCCCTTGGGTCGCCGCCAACACCAGCCAAATAGCGGAGTCCGCCGTCAGGCTTCGGCAAAGAACCGGCTCGGCGGCATGCCCACCGTGCGAGTGACCATGGCCGTGAAGGCGCTGGCGCTGGCATAGCCCAGCTCGGCCGCGATATGGCTCATGGGGCGGCCGCGCGCCGCCAGCGTCAGCGCATGGGCCAGCAGCAGTTGCGAGCGCCACTGCGCGAAGCTGGTGCCAAGCTGCTCGCGGAACAGCCGGCTCAGCGTGCGCGGGCTCGCGCCGGCCTCGGCGGCCCATTCGTCGAGGCCGGCATGGCGGCCCGGCTCGTTCAGCATGGCCTCGCAGAGTTTGCGCAGGCGCGCATCCTGGGGCAGGGCGACGCCCAGTGCCAGCGAGCGGGCACGCTGCAGTTCGATGAGCACGAGCTGTTCGATGCCGCGGCGCCGCGCGGTGTCCTCGTGGCTTTCCTGCGGTGCCGGGTCGGGCACGGCGGGCAGGGCCAGCACCAGCTCGCGCAGCAGCGGCGACACCTCCAGCACGCGGCCCACCTGCCAGGTCTCGCCGGCCAGCAGCGCGGGACCGAGGTAGAGCGTGCGCAGGTCGCACTGCTCGATGGCCGTCACCGCATGGACGATGCCGGGCGGGATCCACACTGCCCGCGACGGCGGCACGATGTAGGTGGAGACCTCGGTATTCACGCGCACCGCGCCGGTCATGGAGAAGACCAGCTGGGCCCAGTCATGGCGGTGGGGCTGGATGTCGGCCAGATGCTCCAGCAGCCGCGATTTGGCGCGCAGAGGCCGGTCGGGCGTCGGTGCGAAGAGCTCGGGCGAGAAGGCGGGGAAGCTGCGGCGGCTGGAGGACACGGCGATCGGGTGGCTGGATTTCGACAGAACTTGACGAATCATCGTAACTGCGCCGATTCGGCGTTGCCTAGAGTAGGGTCATGAGTGCAACCCTTGCTTCTTCTCTCGACGCCGGCCTGCAGCGCCGGCGCGACGTCACGACGATCTCCACCATTGGTGTCGCCCATGGCACCTCCCATTTCTTTCACATGCTGCTGGTGCCGCTGTTTCCGGTGTTCAAGGCCGTGTTCGGGCTGAGTTACTCGGAGCTCGGCCTGCTGGTGACGACCTTCTTCGTCATCTCGGGCGCCGGCCAGGCGCTGTCGGGTTTCATCGTCGACCGCATCGGTGCGCGCCCGGTGTTGTTTGCCGCGATGGCGAGCTTCTTCCTCGCCTCTGTCGCCGCCGGCCTGGCCCAGGGCTTTGGCGGGCTGATGCTGGCGGCGGCGCTGGCCGGCGTGGGCAACGCGCCCTTCCACCCGGCCGACTTCACCATCCTGAACAAGCGCGTGTCGCAGCCGCGCCTGGGTCATGCCTTCTCGGTGCACGGCATCAGCGGCAACCTGGGCTGGGCGCTGGCGCCAGTGTTTTCCATGAATATTGCCCAGGCCACGGGCAACTGGCGCTTTGCGTACCTGGGCACGGCCCTGGTCGCTTTGGCGGTGATGGGCCTGTTGTTCTGGCAGCGGAATGCCATTGATGACCGTCAAGGATCGTGGGGGCACGCCAAGCCTGCCGCCGGCGCTCAGGTCGAGCACCCCATGGCCTTCCTGAAGCTGCCTTCGGTCTGGTTGTGCTTCTCCTTCTTCTTCTGGAGCACGGCGGCGCTGTCGGCCATCCAGAGCTTCGCCAGCCCGGCCCTGCACCAGATCTACGGCCTGCCGCTGGCACTGACGGCCTATGTCGTCACCGGCTACATGCTGGCCGGCGCGGCCGGCATGGTCTGCGGCGGCTTCCTGGTGGCCAAGGCGGAGCGGCTGGAGCGCACCATCGCGCTGGCCTTGGCATTGGCCGCGGGGCTGCTGCTGCTGGTCGCGACGGGCGTGCTGTCCGGCCTGCTGGCGGCAACGGTCGCGGCGCTGGCCGGTTTCGGCACCGGCCTGGCCGGCCCCTCGCGCGACATGCTGATCAAGCGCGCCTCGCCGCCGGGAGCGACGGGCCGGGTGTATGGCACCGTCTATTCGGGCCTGGACATCGGCTTCGCGCTGGCCGCGCCGGTGTTCGGCGCCATCCTGGACCACGGCATGCCGCGCGGCGTGTTCGCCGGCTCGGCGGCCGCCCTGCTGATGGGCGTGGCGTCGGCCGGCCTGGTGGGCATGGGCCTGGCGCGGCGGCGCGCGATGGTGGCTGCGGCCACCTGAACGCGCCGGCTTGACGGGCGGCCTGGTGCCGGGCATCGTCGCGGCCCGATTTGGCCAGGAGGAGCCATGCGACAAGACAGTCTGTTCGATGCCCTCGGCGGCCAGGATGCCGTGCTGCGCCTGGCCCGGGCCTGGCACGCGCGGGTGCTGGCCGACGAAGTCGTCGCCCATGCCTTCAGCCATGGCTTCCATCCGCAGCACACCGAGCGCCTCGCGGCCTATTGGGCCGAGGCCTGGGGTGGCCCGGCGCTGTACAGCGGGCAGCTCGGCAGCCACTCGGCGGTCGTGCGAAGCCACAGTGGCAACGGCCCGCACGAGGAGATGGACAGTCGCGCGATTGCCTGCTTCGATGAGGCACTGGCCGACGTCGGTGTGGCCGACGCCGAGCTGCGCCAGGTGCTGCATGATTACTTCGCCTGGGCTACGACGCAGGCGATGGCCGCCTACCCGAGCCGCGGCCAGACCGTGCCCGACGACCTGAGGCTGCCGCACTGGTCGTGGCAGGGCCTGGTGAGGGCTTAGTCCGCGATGACGCAAGACATCGACCCGAGCGCCCCGCGCTACTACCACGGCACCAAGGCCGACCTGAAGGTGGGTGACCTCATCCAGGTCGGCCACACGTCCAACTACGGAACGCGCCGGAAGGCGAACCACGTCTACCTGTCCGCCACGCTGGAGGCGGCGGTCTGGGGTGCCGAGCTGGCAGTGGGGGATGGGCGCGGTCGCATCTATGTCGTCGAGCCGACCGGCGAGATCGCCGACGACCCCAACCTGACGGACAAGAAGTTCCCGGGCAACCCGACCCAGTCCTACCGCAGCCAATCGCCCCTGCGTGTGGCGGGCGAAGTGCTGGAGTGGCAGGGGCATTCGGCCGAGCAACTGCAGGTCATGCAGGCGCATGTGGAACGCATGCGGCAGCTGGGCATCGAGGCCGTCGACGACTGAGCCGGTCTGGCGGCGCCCGCAGGCATCGCCGCTAAAGTGGACACCATCCACTTCATCTGCGCCTTCCATGTCGATTCGCGGTCTTGTCATTGCACTGCTCCTGGTGGGCGCCCTCGGCCTGGCCTGGCAACAGCGGGAGCCGCTGCAGGCCTGGCTGGGGACGTCGGCCGCCAAGGTCCAGAGCCTGGCCGAAGCTTCGACCGACAGTCGCCCGGCGGCGGGTGCCTCTGGGCCCAAGGCCCGGCCAGGTGGCCTGCGCAAATGCGTCAAGGGCCAGGAGATTTCCTACACGAATGCCGAATGCCCGCCCGGCTACCGCGACCAGGCCGTGACCGGCGGCTCTGTCACCGTCGTGCCCGCCACGCCCGTTCCCAAGCCTGCCGAGGCTAGCAGCGGGCCGTCGTCGCTCCACAAGGCCTTGGGCATCACGCGCGATGACACCCTCAAGGAAAAAGCCATCGATCGCGCCATCGACGGGGCGACCCGCTGACGGGCAAGCCCATGCTCAGGGGGCATGCGAGGCCGCGACGCCAGCTAAAGTCCCCACATGACTAGACAAGCTACCACCCCCGCCCTTGCCGGCCACAAGCTGGTCGAGGCGCTGATCGCCCAGGGCGTCGACACCGCTTTCGGCGTGCCCGGCGAATCCTTTCTGGCGGTCCTCGACGGCTTCCACGAGTACGCCGACAAGATCCGTTTCATCGCCTGCCGGCAGGAGGGCGGCGCGGCCTTCATGGCCGAGGCTCAGGGCAAGCTGACGGGCCGGCCCGGCATCTGCTTCGTGACGCGCGGACCGGGCGCGACGAATGCCAGCATCGGCCTGCACACGGCCTTCCAGGATTCGACGCCGATGATCCTTTTCATCGGCCAGGTCGCCAGCGACCAGCGCGACCGCGAGGCCTTCCAGGAGGTGGACTACCGCCAGATGTTCGGCCCGGGCACGCTGGGCATGGCCAAGTGGGTGGGCGAGGTGCATGACGCCGAGCGCCTGCCCGAGTACGTGGCCCGCGCCTTCCACACCGCCATGCAGGGCCGGCCTGGCCCGGTCGTGCTGGTGCTGCCCGAGGACATGCTGACCAAGCCGATCACGGCGCCCATCGTCGCGCCGGCTCGCCCCGCCGAAGCCGCGCCCACGCCGGCGGCCCTGGCCGAGCTGCGCGAGCGCCTGGCCGCGGCGAAGAAGCCGCTGGTGATCGCCGGCGGCGGTGGCTGGACGCCCGAGGCGACCACCGCGCTGCAGACCTTTGCCGAAGCCTGGCAGCTGCCCATCGGCTGCGCCTTCCGCTTCCAGGACCTGTTCGACAACGGCCATCCGAACTACGCCGGCGACGTCGGTATCGGCATCAATCCCAAGCTGGCCGCGCGCGTGAAGGAGGCTGACCTCATCCTCGCCGTCGGCCCGCGCCTGGGCGAGATGACGACCGGCGGCTACACGCTGCTGCAGGCACCGCGTCCCACGCAGCAGCTCATCCACATCCACGCCGGCGCCGAGGAGCTGGGCCGCGTCTACACGGGCGAGCTGCTCATCAACGCGAGCATGAGCCAGGCCGCGCCGGCGCTGGCCGCACTGGCGCCGCCGACTGACGTCGCCTGGCGCGACTGGACGGCCGCGGCCAATGCCGACTACCAGGCCAACCTCGTGCCGGCACCCGTGGCGCCGCTGGACATGGCCGAGGTCATCCGCCTCATCGACGCCAAGCTGCCCGAAGGCACGATCTTCACGAACGGCGCCGGCAACTACAGCGGCTGGTTGCATCGCTTCCACCGCTACACGGGGCTGCACCGCTTCGGCAAGACGCAGCTCGCACCGACCTCGGGCGCCATGGGCTATGGCGTGCCCGCCGCGGTGGCCGCCGCGCTGCTGCAGGACCGCTGGGTCGTCAACATCGCCGGCGACGGCGACTTCCTGATGACAGGCCAGGAGCTGGCCACGGCCACGGGCTATGGCGCCAGGAAGCTGCTCGTCGTCATCGTCGACAACGGCACCTACGGCACCATCCGCATGCACCAGGAGCGCGAGTACCCGGGCCGCGTGTCGGGCAGCGATCTGTTCAACCCCGACTTCGCCAAACTGGCCGAAGCCTTCGGCTTCGTGGCCTTCAAGGCCGACAGCACCGAGCAGGTCGGGCCGGCGCTGGATGCGGCCATCGCGGCGGGCAAGCCGGCGCTGCTGCATCTGCGCCTGTCCAGCGACGTGAGCACTTCGCGCTCGACGCTGACCGCCATCCGCGAAGCGGCGCAGAAAGCCCAGCATGCTTGAGCTGACGCTGCGCGGCGACTACATCGAGCTCGACAAGCTGCTCAAGGCCATGGGCCTGGTCGAGAGCGGCGGCCGGGCGCGGGTGCTGATCGCGGCCGGCGAAGTGCAGGTAGACGGCCGGGTCGAGCTGCGCAAGACGGCCAAGATCCGCGCCGGCCAGACCGTGACTTTCGGGACGGACTCGGTCAGGGTCATCCAGGGGCCGGCCGGCGGCTGAGCGGCACGACACTCGCGGGCGGCTTTCTTTGCCGCTCACTTGGGTCGTCATGCGCCGCTTCACCCTTGCCCTGCTGTTCGCTGCCTGCAACGCCGCCGTCGCCGCCCCGGGCGAGACGCTGATTCATGCCGGCCGCCTCGTCGACACCGAGGCCGGCCGCGTGCTGGAGCGCCAGTCCATCGTCGTCTTCGGCGACAAGATCAGCGCGGTCAAGCCGGGCTATGCCGACGCGGCGGGCTACGACAGGCTCATCGACCTGAAGGACCGCACGGTGATGCCCGGGCTGATCGACGCGCATGTGCACGTCAGCCATGAAAGCAACCCGGGCGCCTACGCCGAGCGCTTCTTCCAGAACCCGGCGGATGCGGCCCTGCATGCGACGGTCTATCTGCGCCGCATCCTGGATGCCGGCTTCACGACCGTGCGCGACCTGGGCGCGCCGGACGGCCTGGCCATCAGCCTGCGGGATGCCACGGCCAAGGGCTGGATCACCGGCCCGCGCATCTACGCCGCCGGCAAGGCCATCGGCACCACGGGCGGCCATGCCGACCCCAGCAACGGCCTGAACAACCAGCTGCGCGGCGACCCCGGCCCGGCCGAGGGCGTCATCAACGGGCCTGACGAGGCACGCAAGGCGGTGCGCCAGCGCTACAAGGAAGGCGCCGACCTCATCAAGCTGACCGGCACCGGCGGCGTGCTGAGCCTGGCCACCAACGGCGTCAACCCGCAGTTCACCGACGCCGAGCTGAAGGCCGTCGTCGAGACGGCCAAGGACTATGGTTTTGCCGTCGCCGTGCATGCCCATGGCAAGGAGGGCATGCTGCGCGCCATCCGCGCCGGCGTGGACTCGATCGAGCATGGCTCCTATCTCGACGACGAGGTCGTGGCGGCGATGAAGCAGCACGGCACCTGGCTGGTGCCGACGCTGTCGGCCGGGCGTTTCGCCAGCGAGAAGGCGCAGCAGCCGGGCTATTTCCCCGAAGTCGTGCGGCTCAAGGCGATCAGCGTGGGCATCCTCGTGCAGCAGGCGCTGGCCCGGGCCTGGAAGGGCGGCGTGAAGATCGCCTTCGGCACGGACTCGGGCGTCGGCCCGCATGGTGCCAATGCCAGGGAGTTCGGCTATCTCGTGGAAGCCGGCATGCCCCCGATGGCGGCCATCCAGAGCGCGACCATCAACGCCGCGAAGCTGCTGCGCCAGGACGGCCAGCTGGGCGCCATCACGCCCGGGCGTTGGGCCGACATCGTCGGCGTCAAGGGCGACCCGCTGGCCGACATCCGGCTGATGGAAAAGGTCGACTTCGTCATGAAGGCCGGGCGCGTCATCCCGGCGGCTGGCAGCTGACAACCTTGTCCGCGGGTTGGTCCCGCCCCGCAGATCAATGCCCTCAGGGATAGCCCGGCGTTGACCCGAAATCAAAAAAACGAAACACTGTTTCAACTGCTCGCTGAGCCGAGACCGCGAACCGGACACCGCCGGGTGACCGGGGCCTCGTCAGCCGATGCAGTGCGAGGCGCCTGCTGCGCCCGCTCTCCCTCCTGATGCCCAAGCGAGCCGGTGCCGCACGGGTGTCAAGCGTCACCTCGGCCTGCCGCCGATCCCCCGTTTCCTGCTGCTGAAGCGCTGCGCGCCTGACCCCTGACGGGCCGGGTGCCGGGCGGGCTCGCGCCTGCTCGCCGACAGCGCCGGCCCCAGGAGCGGCAACACCCACGATTGCGCGCCGCAAGAGCGCGCCGGAGACATGCCATGACCTCGAGCAAGCCCAAGCTGGGCCTGCTGGCTTCGTCCATCTCGCTCGGCCTGCTGGCCTGCGGTGGCGGCCAGGAGAGCCCCGCGAACTTCGTCGCCCCGCAATCCAGCGAGCAGGCCAGCGCCAGCCGCCTGGACGCCACCCCTGCGACCGATGCCGCGACCGCCAAGGCCCTGGCCGTGCGCGACCCTCGCCCGGTCACGCCGCCGCCGGCGCCCGTCATCGACGCCGTCAGCCTGACGGACACGGCGGCACCACTGCTCTTCGACGTCGGTACGCGCAACTACGCCGCGCCGACGACGATCAGCGGCCTGCACAACCCGAGCAACTACCGCGCCGCGCCGCGCCTGCCGGCCTGGCAGTTCACCAGCGTCGACCCCACCGGCGGCCAGCTCACCTTCGAGCGCGAGACCGCGCCCGACATCGGCTGGCATGGCCGCTCGCGGGCCGGCAAGGTGCTGGTCACCGGCGGCTCCTCGGCCCCCGCCAACCGCGTCTACACGGTCTTCAACAAGGAGCAGTTGCTGGCGGCGCTGCGCGAAGCCAAGAACCAGCCCAAGATCATCCGCATCGTCGGCCACATCGACTTCCGCTGGCGCGACGGCAACACCGTGTTCGAGGAGTACACGGGCTTCCTGGACCAGAAGAACGGCGGCTCGCTGTCCATCCCGTCCAACACGACGATGGTCGGCATCAACGACAGCAATGGCCGACCGGCGCGCATCACCGGCACGCAGGTCCTGATCGGCATCGAGGCCGCGACGACGGCGGCGGGCTCCGAGGCCGATTTCAAGGCCTGGGTCGCTGCCGGCAAGGACCCGGAAGCCTTCCCGACCTGGACGCGCAACATCATCCTGCGCAACCTGCAGATCGACACGCCCTGGGACGTGAATCCCGAGGACAGCGACAACGCCTACATGGACGGGCTGACCGTCACGCGCGGGCAGCAGATCTGGATCGACCACGTGACCATCAGCGACGGCGACACGCCCGACTCGCTGGCCAGCGACACGCGGCATGACGGCGCGCTGGACGTCGTGCGCGGCAGCGACTACGTGACCATCTCCAACAGCGTCTTCAGCAAGCACCACAAGACGACGCTGGTGGGCAACGGCGATTCGGGCCGCGCCTGGAGCGACGCCGGACGCCTGCACGTGACCATGACCGGCAACTGGTGGAACAGCACCGGCTCGCGCCTGCCGCTGGTACGTTTCGGCCAGCTGCATATGTACAACAACCTCGTCAGCGGCAGCACGACGACCTCCGACGCCGACCTGAAGTTCGCCTCCGGCCTGGACGCGCGCTACCAGTCCGACGTCATCAACGAGAGCAACTTCTACGAGTTCACCGGTCTCAAGCCCAAGGAGGTCTGCGGCAAGCTGGCCGGCGGCAAGGATGCGATCTCGATGCGCAGCTCGGGCCACCGCTTCATCAGCGACAAGGACGACCTTGGCAAGCCCATGGCCGGCGTCATCGACATCGAGCTGCAGGGTTGCGACGGCGTGCCGGTGGCGCAGAACTGGGTGCCGCCCTATGCCTACACGCTGCGCACGGCAGATGCCACGCGCGCCGCCGTGCAGGCTGCGGCCGGCGCCGGCCGGCTGGGCCCGTTCGCCGTGCAGGGGCCGGTGCCCGCGCCGCTGCCCAGCGCACCCGCGCCCAGCCCCGCTCCGACACCCGCGCCCACGCCACCGCCCACGCCCGCGCCGACACCCGCTCCCACCCCCGCCCCGGCGCCTGCGCCGACGCCGGTCCCGCCCACCATCCCCGGCACCGCCTGCACGCCGACGCTGCCCTGTGACAGCAGCAGCGGCGAGAAGACGCTCAGCGCCGCCGTCACGGCGACCGTGCCGGCAGCGGCCTATGCCCAGGCCACCGGCACCTACACCTTGTCCGGTGCGGGCGCCATCAGCACCGGCGCGCCCTATGCGTTCAACTTCAAGTACACGGCGCTGACGGGCGACTTCACGTTCACGGCACGCGTGGTGATGCAGGGCGGCAGCGCCGACTCGGCACGCGCCGGCGTCGTGGCCATGGACGGCCTGACCGGCACGCCGGCCTATGCCTGGACGGCGCGCTACTCGTCCACCGGCGAGATCCGCGCGGCCATCAACGCCAACAACAAGGCCAGCATCAGCGGCTTCGCAGCCTCGGCGCTGCCGGTCTGGGTACGGGTGCGGCGCGCCGGCAACTCGGTCTTCCAGGCCGCATCGACCGACGGCGTGACCTGGACCGAGAAGACCCCCACCAACCTCACCGTGTCCGCGTCGACGCTCTATGTCGGCCTGGCCCTTTCATCGGGCAACAACGGCACGGTCGTCACGGCCGATTTCGACAACGTCAGCATCGTCGGCGGCGGCCACTGAGCCAGGAGAACACCATGCGATTCCGACTTCAACCTCTGGCCGTGCTGCTGCTCGGCCTCACGCTGGGCACCGCCCAGGCCGCCGCGACCCACGAGGTGGGCTACGCCTCGCTCGGCGGCACGGCCGTCAGCTTCACCGAGCTGGCCGACGGGGCCGTCATCGACGGCCTGCTGAGCAGCGGCGGCGTGCTGTTCGGCGAGCGCTTCGCCGGCCAGGAACTCGCCGTGGCCAAGGCGCCGCGGCCGGGTGCCGTGGCCCAGGACTGGTTCGACGACCTCAGCTTTGGCAGCCCCACGGCGGGCCTGGCGCTGCTGGCCGGTGCGCCGGGCGCCAACCTCGGCGCCTACAACTATGGCGACGCCGACGGCATGGCCCTGTTCGGTGCCGGCCCGCTGGTCGGCGCCGCCGATGGTTTCGGTGCCATCTCGGCCCGGTTCGCCGCGCCGGTGTCGGCCCTGGGCCTGCAATTGCGCGATGCCGATGGCGGCGCGATCACGTTGAGCCTGTACCGCACGGACGGCAGCCTGATCCAGGCTGTGGACCTGAGTGGCCGCAGCGACGGCCGCTATGCCTTCGCGCGCAGCGGCGGCGCGGCCGACATCGCCGGCTTCACGCTGACCAACCGCGACAGCTATTACGGCGTGTCGCTCGACAACCTCGTGCTGGCCGCCGCACCCGTGCCGGAACCGGCCGCGGCCCTGCTGCTGCCGGCCGGCCTCGCGCTGCTGCTGGCCGTCCGCCGCCGTTCATCCAAAGCCCTGTGAGGAGACATCCATGAAGATCCGCAACACCGCCTTCGCCCTCTCCCTGCTGGCCGCGGCCAGCCTTGCCCCAGCGGCCACGACGCTGGTCGCCGGCGATCTCTGGTTCACCGGCCTCGCCCGCGAGTCGGCCTACGGGGGCTTCTCCTTCGTCAGCTTCGTCGACATCGCCGCCGGCACGTCGATCAGCTTCTCCGACAACGGTCTCACGTCGGCGGGCACGTTCAAGAGCAGCGTGGCCAAGGAGAACACCTGGACCTGGACGGCCACCAGCGCCGTCGCGGCCGGCACCCAGGTCGTCGTCTACGGCGGCACGTTCAGCACCGCGGCGGGCAGCGTCAGCGGCAGCAGCTCGGGGCAGGGGGGCAAGAACGTGTCGACCGGCACGCTGGCCATCCGGCCCACCGCCGACGCGGCGGCCTATGCCTTCGACTTCTCCAGCAGCGGCGAGGTCCTGTATGCCAGGCAGGGCAGCAGCTTCATCGCCGCGATCAATGCCTTCCCGAGCGTGCCCGCCAGCACCAGTGACAACCCGCTGGCCAGCGGCCTGAGCAACATCCAGGTGCTGAACTACGCCTCGGCGGGGGGCGACGGCGTGTTCGAGCGCACCGAGTGGTATCGCGGCCCGACCACGAACCTGACCGCCGCGGGCTACAAGGCCGCCATCGGCAACCTCGCCAACTGGAGCAGCGACACGTCGACCAGTGCCTTCAAGGGCCTGGGCCTGCTCGAGGGCGCGGGGCAGACGGCCGTCGTCACCGGTGCTGCCGTCGGCGTGGGTGCGGGCAACTTCGCCATCGTCGCGACGCCGGTACCCGAACCGGGCACGGCCACGCTGACGCTGGCCGGCGGCCTGCTGCTCGGCGCCTACGCGCGCCGGCGCATGCGCCGTTGATTCAGCGGTAGCGGGCCAGCATGCGCTGGATGCTGCCGTCGCTGACGAGGCGGTCCAGCACCTGGGCCACCTCGGCGAAGGGCACGCCCGAGCGCGGCGAGAAGGCGCAGCGCGCATCGAACTGGGCGATGACCCAGGCGATGCGCACCGGCGCGTCCGGCTGCTCGTGCAGGAAGAACTGCAGCGAAGTCTTTTCGACGAGGGCATAGCGCACCTTGCCGGCGGCCAGGCGACGCAGGTTGGCCGCCATGCTGGGCACGTCCGAGCGCCTGAACCATTTGCCCAGGGCCTGCTCGGCGCGCGGGTAGCTGTAGCCCTGCACCGTGCCCAGGGGCTGGCTGGCCAGTTGCTCCAGCGTCTTCAGCGCGGGTGCATCGGCATGGGCGGCGACCAGGCTGGCGTCGGGGATGAGGCCGCGCGTCCAGCGGAAATCGCCCTGCAGCCATTCAGGCAGCACGAAGCAGACGGCATCGGCCTCGCCGGCGAGCAGGGCGGCGCTGACCCGCGTGCCGGCCAGGGGGATGAAGCGGGCCGGTCTGTCCAGCCGGGTCGCGATCAGTTCACCCAGGTCCTTGGCGATGCCGCCGACGAGCTGCCCCTTGGCATCGAAGTCGGCAATCGGCAGCGCGTTGTTGGTCGCCGCGGCAAAACGCAAAGGAGGCGCTGACTGCGCCGCTGCCGTGCCCGCGAGCACGGTGGCCAGCAGCAGCGCCGCCAGACGTCTCACGGCCTGACGAGCTCCAGCAGCCGGTCCAGCCCGCCGTCGTTGATCGCGATGCGGGCCTGCTCGCGCACCTTGGGCTTGGCGTGGTAGGCCACCGACAGGCCGGCCGCGCCCATCATGGGCAGGTCATTGGCGCCGTCGCCGACGGCTATCGCCTGGTCGGCGCTGCAGCCGATCGCCCGGCAGCTCTGCAGCAGCATCAAGCGCTTCTGCTCGCCGTCGCAGATGTCGCCCCAGTCCTGCATGACGACGCGGCCGGTGAGGGCGCCGCCGTCGATCTCCAGCTCGTTGCTGCGCACGAAGTCCATGCCGAGTTCGGCCGCGACAAAGCGCGTGAAGAAGGTGAAGCCGCCGGAGACGAGCACGAGCTTGAGCCCGGCTGCCTTCAGCGCCGCACACAGCTCGCGCGCGCCAGGGTTGAATGTGAGGCGCTCGGCCAGCACGCGGTCCAGCACCGTGGCGGGCACGCCGGCGAGGATGGCCAGACGGCGGCGCAGGCTGTCCTTGAAGTCGGTGATCTCGCCGCGCATGGCCGCCTCGGTGATGGCGGCGACCTCGGTCCCCTTGCCGGCCAGCGCGGCGATCTCGTCGATGCACTCGATGCTGATCAGCGTCGAGTCCATGTCGAAGGCGGCGAGCTTGAAATGGGACAGTGGCGGCAGTGCAGGGCCGTCGCGCAGGACAAGGCCGTCGGAAGCGGGAGAGATCACGGAGTCGGGTTAGGGCAGGCCATCAATGGCCCGCATTATCCCGGTGCGCTCAGGCCCGGCGTCGGGCGGCCAGCAAGGCCAGGCCGCCAAGCAGCAGGGCGGCGCCGGCGGGTTCGGGCACGGTGGTCGTCTGCAGGTCGAGCTGGAAGAAGGCCTGGCTCGACAACGGCAGGTTGCGCATGTCGACCTGGATGCTGTCGGCCGAGGCGGTGATCCGCGACAGCGTCAGGCCGACGATATTGGTCTGCAACTGCAGATTGACGATCTGCGGGCCACTGGGCTGCAGGACGAAGTTGAAGCGGTTGATGTCGATGTCGTCAAAGCCGCTGCCCGGCCCGACGTAGTCGTAACGGATGCCGCTGTCGAACAAGTCCAGGGTTTGCGTCGGCGAGGTCAGCACCTGGCAGATCTGGGCGACGCCCGGGCAACTGATCTCCACGCCGCTGCCAACGAGGACGTTGTCGATCGTGTGGAGTCCGTTGCCGCCATTGATGAAGTCGTAGCGCACGTCGACCGACGTGCCCGTCAGCCCGGTGGCGCCGGCCAGGGCGGGCAGCAGGGCGGCAACAACGAAAGCCAGCTTCTTCATCACGGTCTCCAGGCAGCGGGTGGCGCAGTCTAGGCAGCCCTTCGAGCGCCCGCAGCCCCTAGCTTGAGACGGTGCGGAGACGCTGGCCGCGCACAGTGCGCCAGTCCCTCAGCCGTGGAGCCCGCTCATGTCTCGCCTCGCCTCTGTTTCCGCCGCCGGCCTTGCGCTGGCCCTCGCCACGCATGCCACAGCTTCGGGCCTGAGCCTGCAGATCGGTGACTTCCATGCCACCGACTGGAGCCTGCTGCAGATCACCGACGATGGCCCCGCGGATGCCAACATGGTCATCGACGCCAACCTGGGTAACCCGGGCTCGCACTGGGTGATCAGCTATGTCACGCCGAGCAGCCCCGGCCTGTCCAGCTCGACGAACCGGCTGGGCGCCTTCTACACGGCGCTGGCCTACGACCCGGCGCAGTCGGGCGCGCTGCAGAAGCTGGAGTTCAGTGCCGACATCCGCGGGCTGTCCAGCAGCTTTGCCTTCGACACGCTCGGCAGCATCCGCCCGGCGCTGATGCAGAACGGCGTGACCTACACCGTCGTCGGCAGCGACCTCGTGACCGGCAAGGCGATGATCCAGCCCGACTACCTGTCGAAGCAGTGGTCCTTCGCGGCCACGGCGGCCGACTGGGTGCCACCGGTGGCCGGGTCTGCGCAGCGCCCCGACTTCAGCGCCGGCGCACTGCCGATCTACGTGGGCTTCCGCTACACGCTGGGCACCAGTTGCAACAGCGCCAACGGCTGCACCGGCGGCAGCGCCTTCCTCAGCCTGGACAACTTCTCGGCCACGCTGACGCCGATGGCCGCGGCAGTGCCGGAGCCCTCGACCTGGATGTTGCTGGTGGCGGGCCTGGGCCTGACCCTGCTGCGCCGCCGCCGCGGCTGAAGCACACTGCTCGGCATGCTCAAGCTGCTGGGAGTGCCGACCTGGCAGGCCGGTGCCGCCGAAACACCGCTGCCCGCCACGCTGCCGGGTTGCCTGCTGATCCATCTGGCCTGCGCAGGCCAATGGGCGGAGCGCGGCCAGCTCGCCGCGCTGTTCTGGCCCGACGCCGAGCGCGAGCAGGCCCGCCACCATCTGCGCATCAACCTGCACCGCCTGCGCCAGCTGCTGGCGGGTTTCGGCCAGGCCGACGCGCTGGTGGCCGAGCGCCAACGCGTCTGCCTGCAGCTGCCGCACGATCTGGCGTTGCTGGAGATGGCGTGCGCCGAGGCCGACGGCGCCGAACTGCTGGCCCGTCCGGCCGCGGCCTGGCTGCAGGGCTTCAGGTTTGCCGGCTTCGACGAGTTCTGGCGCTGGGCCGACGACCATGGCGCCTTGCTGCAGCGCCGCTGGGACGACGCCGCCCGCCGTGCGCTGCGGCGCGTCGGCAGCGCCGCCTGGCAGTCACCGCTGCGGGCCTTGCTGGAGCAGGGCGGGGCGCCTGAGCCCGCCGCCGACGAGGTCTTGTGCGGCCGGGCCGACTGGCTGGGCCAGGTCCGCCGCGAGGCCGCACCGGCCCTGGTGCTGCTGGGCGAGGCCGGCGTGGGCAAGACCAGCGTGCTGAAGGCCGCCTTCCCCGGTGCGCCGCTGCTGCAGGGCCGCGAGGGGCTGGCGCAGATGCCCTACCGCCCCGTCGTCGAGCTGCTTCTGCCGCGCCTGGACACGCTGCGCGCGCTGCTGCGCCAACCCGAGCGCGGCCTGGCCGCCTACCGGCTGGACCTGGCGCGGCTGCTGCCCGAACTGGCCGTCGACGAAGCCTTGCCACCGCTGGACGCACTGAGCGCGCGTGCCCGGCTGCTGGAGGCGCTGGCGCGTGTGCTGGAGGCCTTGGGCCCGGTGCTGCTGGTCGACGACCTGCAATGGGTGGACGCGGCCAGCCTGGAGCTGCTGGCCCTGCTGAGCCACCGTGGCCGGCTGCACTGGCGCGGCGCGGCACGCGGTGAGGAGCTGCCGGCGGAACATCGCCAGTGGCTGTCCCGCCAGCAGGACCTGCGTTGCCTGGCCCTGCCGGGGCTGGCGCTGGACGCCGTGCGGCAACTGCTGGACCGCGCCGGCCAGAGCAGCGCCGATGCGCCGGCCCTGCTCGCGGCCAGCCACGGCAATGCCTTCGTGCTGGGCGAGCTGCTGCGCGCGCGGGCCGAAGGCGTGGCCGTCTCGCCGCGTGTGCGCGAGTTGCTGCTGCGGCGTTGGCAGGCCTTGAGCCCTGCTGCGCGCGGCCTGATCGGTGCGGCCGCCGTGCTGGCCCGGCCGCTGCCGCTGGCGGTGCTGGGCAGCGTCGCTGCTGTGGCCGACGGCGAGCAGCTGCCCGCGGCCCGCCAGGCCCTCGAGGCGGCCCTGCTGCGCGAGGAGGCCGATGGCGGCCTGCAGTGCCGACACGACCTGGTGCGTGAGGCGGTGCTCGCCGTGCTGCCGGCGTTTGAAGCGCAGTCGCTGCGCCAGCGCGCCGCACTGGCGCTGGGCGCGCGCGCTGAGGGCGCGGCCGAGCCGCTGGCCGTGGCCGCCCTGTGGGAGGCCGCCGGAGAGGCGCAGACGGCATTGGCCTGGCTGCACCGCGGCGCCGCCCAGCAGAAGCTGCGCGGCCGCTACGACCAGGCCCAGGCGCTGTGGCAGCGGGTCGCGGCCGAGTCGCGCGAGCCGGCCCTGGCGCTGCAGGCGCGGCTGAGCCTGGCCGAATGTGCGCTGCTGCATGACCTGCCCGCCGGGCGGCAAGCGTTGCAGCAGGTGCTGGAGCTGGCCGGCGCGGTGGCCGACCCGGCGCAGCGCGAGCAGATCGAGGGCCAGGCGCTGGCCGGCCTGGTCGACAACGCGGTGTTCTCGGGCGACCTGGCCCAAGCCGCCGCGCTCGCGGAACGATTGAGGCCGCTGCTGCCGCGCCTGGCGCTGGCCGAGCGTTGCAATGCCTGTGAGGTGCTCATCGAGCTGGCCATGCGCGAGCCCGACATCCCCGCCGCCTGGGCCCTGCTCGGGCAGTTGCGCCAGCTGGCGCCGGCACGGCCCTCGCTGCTGAGCTACGAGGGCCAGATCCACTGGTTCGGCGGCCAGGTGCGGGCCGCGCGCGATGCCTTCGAGCTGCTGCTCGACCGCCACCCCGACTACTGCCGCGGCCTGACCATAGAGAGCGACCTGGGCGTCATGCTGCAGGCCCTGGGGGAGCTGGCGCGCGCCGAAGCCATGGCGCGGCGCAGCCTGCTGAGCTGGGAGGGCGTGGCGCATACGGAAACGCTGGCCTTGCTGATGCTGGGCCTGACGCTGACGAGTGCCGGCCGCTACGGCGAGGCCCGCGGCGTGCTGGACCGCGCGCTGGAACTGGGCCGCTCGCAAGGCTCGGCGCTGTTCGAAGCCGAGGCACTGACACGGCGTGCGCGGCTGTACTGGCAGAGTGGTCGCATCGACCTCGCCGCGGCCGACCTGGCCGTCGCCGAGCCGCTGCTGGCCGAGAGTCGCGACCCGCTGCGCGTGTCGCACCTGGCCTGGCTGCGCGGCCTGCTGCGCGAAGCCCAGGGCTTGCCGCCCGACCCGGCGTTGGCAGAGCGCCTGCGTGCATTGACGCAGCGCAGCCAGCATCCGCTGTTGCTGATCCGCCTGGCGCGGCTGGAACTGCTGACCGGCGATGCGGGCGCCGCGGCCCGCCAGGTGGCCATCGCGCGTGACGCCGGCCTGCTGGAGCCGCTGGCCGAGGGCCTGCTGCTGCAGGCCTGCACCCTGCCGGCCCGCGACGCGCGGCCGCTGCTGCTGGAGGCCGTGGAGCTGGCGCAGCACCAGGGCTTCACGGAGCTGCAGGGCCGCGCCGATGCGGCCCTGCGCGGGGTGCTCAGTCTGCCTTGATCGGCTGGCCCAGCAGCCTCAGCACCTCGCGCACGGCCTGGGCGCGGTCCTGCGGGCTGGAGAGAGCCTTCTCCACGCGCAGCTTCTCGTTGCCGACCAGCTTGATGTTGCGGTTCTTCTGCACCAGCTCGATGACGCGCATCGGGTCGATGGGCGGGTTGGGCCTGAAGTTGATGTTGATCAGCGCCGGCGACGCGTCGATCTTGGCCACGCCATAGGGCTTGGCCAGCACGCGCAGGCGGTGGGTGTCGAACAGCGTCTGGCCCTGGTTGGGCAGCTTGCCGAAGCGGTCGGTGATCTCCTCCAGCATGGCGTCGATCTGCTCGTTCTTCTCGGCCGTGGCCAGGCGCTTGTAAAGGCTCAGCCGCACCTGCACGTCGCCGCAGTAGGCGTCGGGCAGCAGGGCCGGGGCGTGCAGATTGATCTCGGTGGTGGCAGCAAAGGGCGACAGCAGGTCGGGCTCGCGGCCGGCCTTGAGCGACCGCACGGCTTCGCTGAGCATGTCGTTGTAGAGCTGGAAGCCCACCTCCATCATGTTGCCGCTCTGGTGCTCGCCCAGCATCTCGCCGGCGCCGCGAATCTCCAGGTCGTGCATGGCGAGGTAGAAGCCCGAGCCCAGCTCCTCCATGGCCTGGATGGCGTCCAGGCGCTGCAGGGCCTGCTTGGTCAGGCCTTGCATGTCGGGCACCATCAGATAGGCATAGGCCTGGTGATGGGAGCGGCCGACGCGGCCGCGCAACTGGTGCAGCTGGGCCAGGCCGAACTTGTCGGCGCGGGCAATGATGATGGTGTTCGCTGAAGGCACGTCGATGCCGGTCTCGATGATGGTCGAGCACAGCAGCAGGTTGTGCTTGCCGGCGACGAACTCGCGCATGACGCGCTCCAGCTCGCGTTCCGGCATCTGGCCGTGGGCGATGACGATGCGCGCCTCCGGCACCAGCTCCTCGAGCTTCTGGCGCCGGTTCTCGATGGTCTCGACCTCGTTGTGCAGGAAATAGACCTGGCCGCCGCGCTTCAACTCGCGCAGCACGGCCTCGCGGATGGTGCCGCTGCTCTCGGCGCGCACAAAGGTCTTGATGGCCAGGCGGCGCTGCGGGGCGGTGGCGATGACCGACAGGTCGCGCAGGCCTTCCAGCGCCATGCCGAGCGTGCGGGGAATCGGCGTGGCGGTCAGCGTCAGCACGTCCACCTCGGCGCGCATGGCCTTCATCGCCTCCTTGTGGCGCACGCCGAAGCGGTGCTCCTCGTCGATGACCAGCAGGCCCAGGCGGTTGAACTTGACGTCGGCGGACAGCAGCTTGTGCGTGCCGACGACGATGTCCAGCGTGCCGTCGGCAATGCCCTCCATCGCCGCCTTGATCTCCTTGGCGGAGCGGAAGCGGCTCATCTCCGCCACCTTGACCGGCCAGGCGCCGAAGCGGTCGACGATGTTCTGGTAATGCTGCTCGGCCAGCAGCGTCGTCGGCGCCAGGATGGCGACCTGCTTGCCGCCCATGACGGCGACGAAGGCCGCGCGCAGCGCCACCTCGGTCTTGCCGAAGCCCACGTCGCCGCAGACCAGGCGGTCCATGGGCTTGGGGCTGATCATGTCCTGGATGACGGCGTGGATGGCGGCGCGCTGGTCGGGCGTTTCCTCGAAGCCGAAGCTGGCGGCAAAGGCCTCGTAGTCGTGGCCCGAGTAGCGGAAGGCATGGCCCTCGCGGGCCGCACGGCGGGCATAGAGGTTGAGCAGCTCGGCGGCCGTGTCGCGCACCTGCTCGGCGGCCTTGCGCTTGGCTTTTTCCCACTGGCCCGAGCCCAGCTTGTGCAGCGGCGCTTCCTCGGCGCTCACGCCGGTGTAGCGGCCGATCAGGTGCAGCTGCGCGACCGGCACATACAGCGTCGCCTTGTCGGCGTACTCCAGGTGCAGGAACTCCGAACTGCCGTCGCCCACGTCGATGTTGACCAGGCCCTGGTAGCGCCCGATGCCGTGGTTGATGTGCACGACCGGGTCGCCCACCTTCAGCTCGGACAGGTCCTTGATCAGCGCGTTGACGTCGCTGACCTGCTCCTGCTTGCGCCGGCGCCGCGTGGTGGGCGTCGTCGCGAACAGCTCGGTCTCGGTGAAGAGCTGGACCGGGTGCTCGGCGTCGTTCCAGAAGAAGCCCTCGGCCAGCGGCGCGGCCGTGATGGCGAACTTCTCGCCGTCCTTGCCCTGGGCGAAGAACTCCGCCAGGTCCTTGACGGAGGGCGTGTCGATCTTGCTGTCGCGCAGCTGCTCCAGCAGGCTCTCGCGCCGGCCTTCGCTCTCGGCCAGCAGCAGCACGCGCTGCGGCGTGGCCTTGAGATGGGCCGCCAGGCGGGCCAGCGGTTCCTGCGCGCCACGCTCGACGCTGATGTCGGGCAGCGGCCGCGCGAAGTCGACCGGGTCGGTCCCGCGCACCGACAGCACGGCGTGCGAGTGCGTCAGGCCAAAGAAGTCTTCGGCCGTCAGGAAGATCTCTGCCGGCGGCAGCAGCGGCCTCTCGGGGTCGTGCTGCAGGAAGCGGTGGCGCTCCCGCGTGTCGGTCCAGAAGCGCTGGATGGCCTCGTCGACCTCACCGTGCAGGGCCAGGCCGGCTTCGCCACCGAGATAGTCGAAGACGGTGGCGGTCTGCTCGAAGAACACCGGCAGGTAGTACTCGATGCCGCCCGAGGCGATGCCGTCGCCGATGTCGCGGTAGATGCGCGCCTTGCTCGGGTCGCCATCCATCTTCTCGCGCCAGCGCTCGCGGAACTTCTTGCGCGCCACCTCGTCCATCGGGAACTCGCGGCCGGGCAGCAGGCGCACGTCGGGCACCGGGTAGAGGCTGCGCTGGGTGTCGGGGTCGAAGGTGCGGATGGAATCGACCTCGTCGCCGAACAGGTCGACGCGGTAGGGCACGGCCGAGCCCATCGGGAACAGGTCGATGAGGCCGCCGCGCACGGCGTACTCGCCGGGCTGCACGACCTGGCTGACGTTGGTGTAGCCGGCCAGCGTCAGCTGCGAGCGCAGCGAGGCCTCGTCGAGCCGCTGTTTCTGCTTGAAATTGAAGGTCGTGCCGGCCAGAAAGCTCGGCGGCGCCAGACGGGTCAGTGCGGTCGACGCCGGCATCAGCACCACGTCGATGCTTTTCGTTTTTTTGCTTTGCAGCAGCTCCCACAGCGTGGCCAGGCGCTCGGAGATCAGGTCCTGGTGGGGGCTGAAGCTGTCGTAGGGCAGGGTCTCCCAGTCGGGGAAGACGGCGATCTTGAGCTCGGGCGCGAAGACCTTCAGCTCGTCTTCCAGGCGCTGCGTGTCGCCCGGCTCGGCGGTGAAGATGGCGGCCAGCCGTCCGGCGTCGCGCTGCTGCTGCACGAAGCGGGCGAGCAGCAGGGCGTCGGCGGAGCCGACGGGGCGGGGGTGGGTGAACTTCTTGCCTGGCTGGATGGCCGGCAGCGACGGAAGACTCATGCGTACCTACAAACGACAACAGCCCCGCAAAGGCGGGGCAAGGGCCTGTTGACACCACGGCGATGGGCCGCGTTGCGACCAGAAAAGTCGCGAGCAAGGCGCAAACCGCAGCCGGGTTGGTCACCCGGCGAGGATTTGCAACGCCGCGCGCGGCTTTTCTGGTCACAACCCTCCGGGAAGGCCATCTGCCAGGGCCACTCTGCGTTGCACCGCTTGCCCGCACATGAGTGCGGGCGGCACGTTGCGCCTTGATTGGCCCTGGCGGCTGGCCTTCGCGGCCCATTGCCGTGGTGTTAACAGGCCCGCGATTCTAGGGAAGCCATGTCCTTTGGCTTGTCAGCAGGGACCTCGCTAGCATCGCGGCCTTCAACCGGAGACTCCATGCGCCGTCGTCACGCCCTGAGCCTGCTCGCGATTTCCCTGTCCCTGAGCCTGCCCGCCTGGGCTGTCTCCTCTGAGAGCGAACGCTTCCATCAGTGGCTGGACGCCCAGTGGGAGCTGACGCTGCAGCGCCAGCCCGTCCTCGCCACGTCGCTGGGCGACCCGCGCTACAACGACCGCCTCGTCGACAACACGACGGCCGCCTACCGCGCCCAGGCCAAGCGCGACGTGCAGGACCAGCTCAAGGGCCTGGCCGGCTTCCAGAAAGCCAAGCTCGACCCCAAGGACCGCGTCTCCTACAGCATCCTCAAGCTCGACCTGGAGCAGAGCCTGGCCGGCGAGCGCTTCCCGGACTGGATGCAGCCCATCAGCCAGATCGGTGGCACGCCGAGCTTTCTGGCGCAGATGGGCACGGGCCAGTCCATCCAGCCCTTCAGGACGACCAAGGACTACGACGACTGGCTCAAGCGCCTGGCGCTGGCCGTGCCGCTGTTCGACGGCACGATCGGCAATATGCGCGACGGCCTCAAGGCCGGCGTGACCCAGCCGCGCGCCGTCATGGAGAAGGTGCTGCCGCAACTGACGGCACTCGCCGTGGCCGACCCCGAGCAAAGCCTGTTCTGGGGGCCGATCAAGAACTTCCCCGACGCCGTGCCGGCCGCCGACCGCGAGCGCATCACGGCCGAGATGCGCAAGCTGCTGTCCACCGGCGTGCTGCCCGCCTATGCGCGCCTGCTGGCCTTTGTGCGCGACGAGTACACGCCCAAGGCGCGCACCAGCACCGGCTGGTCGGCCCTGCCAGACGGCAAGGCCTGGTATGCCTGGCGCGTGCAGCAGTCCACGACGCTGAAGCTGTCGCCGGACCAGATCCATGCCATCGGCCTGAAGGAGGTTGCGCGCATCCTGGGCGAGATGGAGGGTGTGCGCAAGCAGGTCGGCTTCCAGGGTGATCTGAAGGCCTTCTTCAAGCACCTGCAGGACGACCCCAAGTACTACTACAGCAAGCCCGAGGAACTGCTGGCCGGCTACCGTGATCTGCAGAAGAAGATCAACGGCCTGACGCCCAAGCTCTTCGACATCGCGCCCAAGGCCGACTACGAGGTCAAGGAGGTCGAGGCCTTCCGCGCCGAGAGCGCGGCCGGCGCGTCCTACCAGAACGGCACGACCGACGGCTCCCGGCCGGGCGTCTTCTACGTCAACACCTTCAACCTGAAGGCCCAGCCCATCTTCGGCATGGAGACTTTGTCTCTGCACGAAGCCTCACCGGGCCACCACTTCCAGATCTCCATCGCACAGGAAGATGGCACGCTGCCGGCCTTCCGCCGTTTCGGCAGCAACTACACCGCCTATGTGGAAGGCTGGGCGCTGTACGCCGAGAGCCTGGGCAAGGAGCTGGGTCTCTTCACCGACCCCTACCAGTGGTATGGCCGCCTCTCCGACGAGCAGCTGCGCGCCATGCGCCTGGTGGTGGACACCGGCCTGCACCACAAGGGCTGGAGCCGTGAACGCGCGATCCAGTTCATGCTGGACAACTCCTCCATGGCCGAGAGCGACGTCGTCTCCGAGGTCGAGCGCTACATCGTCTGGCCCGGCCAGGCCCTGGGCTACAAGATCGGCCAGCTGGAGATCACCAAGCTGCGCGCCGAGGCCGAGAAAGCGCTCGGCCCGAAGTTCGACATCAAGGGCTTCCACCGCGTCGTGCTGACGGCCGGCCAGGTGCCCTTGCCGGTGCTGCGCGAGCTGATCATGGAGTGGGTCGAGTCCAGGCGTTGATCCGGCCGTCGGCCGGCCCTGCGGCCTGTCCCTGCCGGCGTGCAGCCCGTCGCGGCGGCGTCGCAGGCCGGGCCGGCGGCGCATAGCCTGAGCGCATCCATCCACAACGCTCAGGGGATAGCCCTCATGAACAAGCGCCATGTCCTCGCCGGCCTCGCCCTCGTGCTGGCTACCTCGGCCGCCCTGGCCGGAGACGGCAACAAGGAATTCAGCATGGGCATCCAGGGCAACGCCCGCACCGAGGCGGCCGACGTGGGCCTGCCGGTGTACGCGGGTGCCGTGCCCTTCAAGGAGGGCGGTGATGACAAGGCCGGCGTCAGCTTGGGCGCCTGGGCCGGCGGCTTCGGGCTGCAGATCCATGCACTGAAGTTCCGCAGCAACGCGTCGCCCGAGCGCGTGGCGGCCTTCTATGTGAAGGCCCTGGGACGCTACGGCGAGGTGCTGGACTGCCGCGAGCCGGCCAACCGCATCAAGCCGCCCAAGGACTCCGACAAGCTCAGCTGCGAGGCCAGCGCGCCCAAGGCTGGCGATCTGGAATACCGTGTCGGCACGGCCAAGCGTTTTCGTGTCGTCAGCGTGAAACCGGACGGCGAGGGCAGCCGCTTCGACATGGCGAGCATCGACCTGCGCTTCTAGCGGCGGATCGCCGCCGGCGGCGGGGGGCTGACCCGCCGTGGCGGCGGAAATCCGCCAGATTCAACTCTCTGATGGCCGCTCCACCCTGGGGCGGCGCCGCGCACGCTGTTGGCACGCAAGCTGCTCATCCTGGGGCACAACTCCAGGAGACAAGCCCCATGTCAGCGATCTTTCCCGCGGCTTCGACCGCTTCGGCGGCAGCGCCCGACCGCATCGAATTCAGCCGCCTGAAGGCCATCCTCGTCGGCTCCCTCGGCAACCTCGTCGAGTGGTACGACTTCTACTGCTACGCGGCCTTCTCGCTCTACTTCTCGTCGTCCTTCTTCCCCTCCAGCGACCCGGTGGCCCAGTCGATGTCGACGGCGGCCATCTTCGCGCTCGGCTTCTTCATCCGACCCGTCGGTGGCCTGCTGTTCGGCTATATCGGCGACCGCCACGGCCGGCGCCTGGCGCTGATGGCCTCGGTGCTGTTGATGTGCGGCGGCTCGCTGCTGATCGCCTGCTCGCCCACCTATGCCGCCGTCGGCGTCTGGGCGCCGGCCATCCTGCTGTTCGCGCGCCTGCTGCAGGGCCTGAGCCTGGGGGGCGAGTACGGCTCCAGCGCCACCTATCTGTCGGAGATGGCGACGTCCAAGCACCGCGGCTTCTATGCCAGCTTCCAGTACGTGACGCTGATCGGCGGCCAACTGACGGCGCTGGTCGTGCTGCTGGTGCTGCAGAACTTCGTGCTCGACGCCGCCCAGCTCAAGGCCTGGGGCTGGCGCATTCCCTTCTTCATCGGCGCGCTGCTGGCCATCGTGGCGCTGATCATGCGTTCCGACCTGCCAGAGACCCAGGCCTTCAAGGCCGAAAAACAGCGCAACAAGGACCGCATGGGCGGCTTCAAGCTGCTGCTGCAGCACCCGCGCGAGTGCCTGATCGTCATCGGCCTGACCATGGGCGGCACCCTGGCCTTCTACGTCTACACGACCTATATGCAGAAGTTCCTGAAGCTGTCGGTCGGCCTGACGGACGCGCAGACCACGGCCGTGTCCGCCGCCAGCCTGGTGTTCGCGGCCCTGCTGCAGCCCCTCTACGGCGCGCTGTCTGACCGCATCGGCCGCAAGCCGCTGCTGCTCGGCTTTGCGGTGCTGGGCACGATCTTCACCGTGCCCTTGCTGACCGCGCTGCGCCACGCACAAGGGCCCTGGGAAGCCTTTGGCCTGATCGCCTGCGCCTGGCTCATCGTCAGCGGCTACACCTCCATCAACGCCGTCGTGAAGGCCGAGCTCTTCCCCGCTTCCATCCGCGCCACCGGCGTGGGCGTGCCCTATGCGATCGCCGTGTCGGTGTTCGGCGGCAGCGCCGAGTACATCGCGCTGTGGTTCAAGCAGCAGGGCATGGAGAGCGGCTTCTATTGGTACGCTACCGCGGTGATCGCCTGCTCGCTGCTCGTCTACCTGTTGATGCGTGACACGCGCCGGCATTCGCGAATTGATGCCGAGTCCGTCCACCACTGACCACCCAAAGAAGATGGCCCGCTGGCAACGCAGCCTCGCGCTGCTGTTGGCGGTGGTCTTGGGCGGCGCGGCAGTCGCCTATGCCGCCTGGCGGCTGTCGCTGGACCTGGCGCTGGCCCAGACCGGCGACGACGCGCAGCGCCACCTCCGCTTCGTCGCCCACGAGCTGACCGGCGCCCTGGACAAGTACGAGGCCGTGCCGCAGGTGCTGGCCCGTCATCCGGCGCTGGCCGGCCTGCTGGCCGAGCCCACGTCCAAGGCGCAGCAGGCTGCCGTCAACACGCTGCTCGAGGGTGTGGCCCACGATGCGGCGGCTGCGGCCATCTTTCTCATCGACGCCCAGGGCCTGACGCTGGCGGCAAGCAACTGGCGCGAGCCGCAGACCTTTGTCGGCCAGAACTACGCCTACCGGCCTTACTTCCGCGACGCGATGGCGAGTGGCGGCGGTCACTTCTATGCGCGCGGCTCCACGACTGGTACGCCGGGCTATTTCATCGCCCATAGGTTGGCCGGCCCCGCGGCGGGTGTCGTGGTGCTGAAGGTGTCGCTGGACGAGATGGAAGCCAACTGGGCGCGCAGCGCCGGCGAGCTGATGCTGGCGGATGCGCGCGGCGTGGTCTTCCTGGCCAGCAGGCCGGAGTGGAAGTACCGCACGCTGCAGCCCCTGTCGGATGCGATACGCGCCGAGTTGCACGACACCCAGCAATACGGCGACCTGCCGCTGCCTGCGCTGGTGCGCGAGCCCTCGCGCGCATCGACCGAGCTGCGCATCGAGCGCATCGCCACCGCGGCGAAGAAGCTGCGTGCCCTCGTCACCGAGCAGCCCGTGCAGAGCCGCGGCTGGACGCTGCTGTCCTTCACCGAGATCCGCGGCGCCGAGCAGATCGCCGCCGGCCGCGCCTGGGCCGCGGCCCTGGGCTGGATGTCGCTGCTGCTGACCCTGGCCTATCTGCAGCTGCGCCGCCGCCGCGCCCGCGAGCGCCTGGCCGCCCAGGGCGAGCTGCGCGCCGCCTACGACAGCCTGGAGACGCGCATCGCCGAGCGCACGCGCGAACTGCAGGCACGCGTGGACGAGCTGCATCGCACCGAGCAGACGCTGCGCGCCACGCAGGACGACCTCGTGCAGGCCGGCAAGCTCGCCGTGCTGGGCCAGATGGCCGCCAGCATCACGCACGAGATCAACCAGCCGCTGGCGGCGCTGCGGGCGCTGAACGACAACGCCCGCGTGTTTCTCGAACGCGGCATGCAGGCCGATGCCGAGACCAATCTGCAGTCCATTGACAGCCTGACCCAGCGCATCGCCGCCATCGTGGGCCAGCTCAAGGGCTTTGCGCGGCGCGACGAGCTGCGCGTGCAGCCGGTGGTGGTGGCGGAAGCCTTCCAGGCCGCGGTGGCCCTGGTCAGCGCCGAAGCGCGCCGCCAGCGCGTCAAGCTCAATTGCCTGCCCGTGCCCGAAGGTCTGGCCGTGCTGGGCCAGCAGGTGCGCATCGAGCAGGTGCTCGTCAACCTGCTGCGCAACGGCATCGACGCCAGCGCCGAGAAAGGCGGCGGCACGGTCACGCTGCAGGCCGAGGTCGATGCCGGCCAGGCGCTGCTGCGCGTGACGGACGACGGCCCCGGGCTGAGCGACGACGTGCAGGCGCGCTTATTCGAGCCCTTCTTCACGACCAAGCGCCGTGGCGACGGGCTGGGCCTGGGCCTGTCCATCTCGGCCTCCATCGCCAATGCGCTGGGTGGCTCGCTGCAGGGTGGCAACGCAGCGCAGGGCGGCGCGCAGTTCACGCTGCGCCTGCCCATCACACAATCCCCGCATGACCCGCGCTGATTCCATCGATGTGCTGCTCGTCGAGGACGACGAGCATGTGCGCCTGGCCACGTCGCAGAGCTTGCGCCTGGCCGACCTGCGGGCGCACGGCGTGGACTCGGCCGAGGCGGCGCGCGCCTGGCTGCAGCCGGGCTTTGCCGGCATCGTCGTCTGCGACGTGCAACTGCCCGGCGACAGTGGCCTGGCGCTGTTGCAGCGCCTGCGCGAGCAGGACCCTGAACTGCCCGTCATCCTCGTGACCGGCCATGGCGACATCGGCATGGCGGTCGAAGCCATGCGCGACGGCGCCTGGGACTTCATCGAAAAGCCCTTCTCGGCCGAGCACCTCGTCGAGGTCGTGCGCCGCGCGCTGGCCCAGCGCCGCCTGGTGCTGGAGAACCGGCGGCTGAAGGCCCAGCTTGCCGGCGGCCCGGTCGATGGCCTGCTGGGTGCCAGCGCGGCGATGGAGCAGCTTCGCACGCTGATCGCCACGCTCGGCCCGGCACGGGTTGACGTGCTCATCCACGGCGAGACCGGTGCCGGCAAGGAGGTCGTGGCCCGCGCCCTGCACGCGGCCAGCGGCGCGAGCGGTCCCTTTGTCGCCATCAATTGCGGCGCTCTGCCCGAGAGCGTGTTCGAGTCCGAGATCTTCGGCGCCGAGGCGGGGGCCTACACGGGCGCGGCCAGGCGCCGCATCGGCAAGCTGGAGTTCGCCGGCGACGGCACGGTCTTCCTCGACGAGATCGAGTCCATGCCCATAGCCCTGCAGGTCAAGATGCTGCGCGTTCTGCAGGAGCGCAGCGTGGAGCGGCTGGGCGCCAACACGGCCGTGCCGCTGGCCTGCCGCGTCGTGGCGGCGACCAAGGTGGACCTGCTGGAGCTGGCCAGGGAAGGGCGCTTCCGCGAGGACCTGTTCTATCGCCTGGACGTGGCCGCCATCGCGCTGCCCCCGCTACGCCAGCGCCGTGAGGACATCCCGCTGCTGCTGAGCCACTTCTGCGCCCAGGCCGCCGAGCGCCTGCAGCGCCCCGTGCCGGCCTGGAGCGCCGCCCAGCTCGCCGCTTGGGCGGCGCGCGACTGGCCCGGCAATGTGCGCGAGCTGCGCAACTTTGCCGAGCGCTGGGTGCTGGGCCTCGTCACCGAGGCCGTGGCACCCCAACTGCCGACCACCAGCGAACCCGCAGCGCTGCCGCAGGCGCCACTGGACGAGGCGCTGGCTGCCGTGGAGCGGCAATGGATCGTGCAGGCCCTGCGGGAGAGCGGCGGCAATATCGCCAAGGCCGGCGAGCGCCTGGGCCTGGCGCGCAAGACCCTGCACGACCGCATCCGCCGACTAGGCCTCGACGCCGACGCCTACCGTTCCAGTTGAAGCACCGCGGTGCACCCAGCGATACAGCAGCGGCAGCACCAGCAGCGTCAGCGCGGTGGACGACAGGATGCCGCCGATGACGACCGTGGCCAGGGGGCGCTGCACCTCGGCGCCGGTGCCGGTGGCCAGGGCCATGGGCACGAAGCCGAGCGATGCGACCAGGGCCGTCATCAGCACCGGCCGCAATCTCGTCAGCGCCCCATCGCGAACGGCGCGGTCCAGCGGCAGGCCATCGTCCTGCAGCGAGCGGATGAAGGCGATCATCACGAGCCCGTTCAGTACCGCCACGCCCGACAGCGCAATGAAACCCACACCGGCCGAAATCGACAGCGGGATGTCGCGCAGCCACAGCGCGGCGATGCCACCGGTCAGCGCAAATGGCACGCCCGTGAACACCAGCAGCCCGTCGCGCACATTGCCGAACATCGCGAACAGCAGCGCAAACACCAGGCCCAGCGCCACCGGCACGACGACCTTGAGCCGCGCGGTGGCCGATTGCAGCTGCTCGAAGCTGCCGCCCCAGCTGGTCCAGTAGCCGCTCGGGATCTTCACCTTGGCTTGCAGACTGGCCTGTGCCTCGGTCACGAAGGAACCGATGTCGCGGCCGCGCACATTGGCCGTCACGACGACGCGGCGCTTGCCGTTTTCGCGGCTGACCTGGTTGGGGCCGGGGGCTTCGTCAAAGCCCGCCACTTCGCCAAGCTGCATATGCGCGCCGTTCGGTAGTCGCAGCGGCAGCCGCTTGAGGGCGTCGACGTCGCTGCGCACGCTGTCGGGCAGTCGAACCTGGATGTCGAAGCGCCGATCGCCCTGGAACAGTACGCCGGCCTCCTGCCCGCCGATGGCCGCGGCGGCGGTCTGCTGCACATCGGCCACGCTCAGGCCCAGGCGTGCGAGCTTGGCGCGGTCGATCTGCAGCGTCAGCATGGGCAGGCCGGTCGTCTGCTCGACCTTCACATCGGCTGCGCCCGGCACGCCCTGCAGCAGCTTCGCGATCTGCTCGGCCGTCGCCTCCATGACGGCCATGTCGTCGCCGAACACCTTGACCGCCACATCGCTGCGCACGCCCGAGATCAGTTCGTTGAAGCGCATCTGGATGGGTTGCGTGAACTCGTAGTTGTTGCCGGGCAGGCTCGCTGCAAGCTTCTGAAGGTCTTGGACCAGGGACGCGGTGCTGCGCTTGGGGTCGGGCCATTCATCGCGCGGTTTCAGCATGACGAAGGTGTCGGCCACGCTGGGCGGCATCGGGTCGGTCGCGATCTCGGCGGTGCCGAGCTTGGAGAACACGCGCGCCACCTCTGGGGCCTGCAGCAGCGTGCGCTCCAGCTCGCGCTGCATCTCGACGGCCTGGGTCAGACTGGTGCCGGGGATGCGCAGCGCATGCACGGCGAAATCGCCTTCGTCCAGGCTGGGGATGAACTCGCTGCCCATGCGCGTGGCCAGCAGTGCGCTCAGGGCCACGGCCACGCCGGCGATGGTCAGCACCAGCGGCGGGTGAGCCAGCGTCCAGTCCAGCAGCGGCGCATAAGCGCGCCGGGCCCAGGCCATCAGCCGGTTCTCCTTTTCGCCGACCTTGCCGCCCATCCACAGCGCCACGGCCGCGGGAATGAAGGTCACCGACAGCAACATCGCGCCCAGCAGTGCCGCCACGACCGTGAAGGCCATCGGGTGGAACATCTTTCCCTCCACGCCGCTGAGCGCAAAGATGGGCAGGTAGACCACCATGATGATGAGCTGGCCGAACAGCAGCGGCCGGCGCGCCTCGCGGGCGGCGGCGAAGACTTCGGCGAAGCGTTCGTCGCGGCTCAAGGCTCGGCCCGCCGCGGCCTGGGCATGCGACAGCCGCCGCACGCAGTTCTCGACGATGACGACAGCGCCGTCGATGATGATGCCGAAGTCCAGTGCCCCCAGGCTCATCAGGTTGGCGCTGACCTTGTTGGCGACCATCCCCGTGAACGTGAACAGCATGGCCAGCGGGATCACGGCCGCCGTGATGACGGCCGCGCGCAGATTGCCCAGGAAGGCGAACAGCACGGCGACGACGAGCAGGGCGCCTTCCAGCAGGTTGGTCCGCACGGTGGCGATCGCCTTGTCGATCAGCGTCGTGCGGTCATACACCGTCTGCGCGACGACGCCGGCCGGCAGGCTGCGGTTGATCTCCTCCAACCGCCGGTCCACGGCCAGGGACACCTGGCGGCTGTTCTCGCCCATCAGCATGAAGACCGTACCGAGCACGACCTCGTGGCCGTTGTCAGTGGCGGCGCCGCTGCGCAGCTCCTGGCCGATACCGACGTCCGCCACATCGCGGACGCGCACCGATCCACGGATGACGATGTCGGCGATGTCTTCCACGCCCGCCAGTTGGCCCGGCGCGCGGATCAGCACCTGTTCGCCGCGCCGCTCGATGTAGCCCGCGCCGACGTTGGCGTTGTTGCGCTCCAGCGCCTGCACCAGCTCTCGCCAGTCGATGCCGTGGGCCACCAGCTTGTCGGGCCAGGGCGCCACCTGGTACTCCTTGGCGTAGCCGCCGATGCTGTTGATCTCGGTCACGCCGGGCACCGTGCGCAGCTGCGGCTTGACGATCCAGTCCTGGATCTCGCGCAGGTCCATCGGCGTGTAGGGCGTGCCGTCGGCCTTCAGCGCACCGGGCTTGGTCTCGACCGTCCACATATAGATCTCGCCCAGCCCCGTCGCGATGGGGCCGAGCGCGGGCGTCAGGCCGGCCGGCAGGCTGGCACGCGCCTGCTGCATGCGCTCGCCGACGAGCTGGCGGGCGAAGTAGATGTCGGTGCCGTCCTTGAACACGACGGTGACCTGCGACAGGCCGTAGCGCGACAGCGAGCGCGTCTGCTCCAGCCGGGGCAGGCCGGCCATCGCCGTCTCGATGGCGAAGCTGACGCGCTGCTCGGCCTCCAGCGGCGAATAGCCCGGCGCCTCGGTGTTGATCTGCGCCTGCACATTGGTGATGTCGGGCACGGCGTCGATGGGCAGGCGCTGGTAGCTGAACACGCCCAGCACCGCCATGCCCGCCACGGCCAGCAGCACCAGCCAGCGCTGGGCGATGGCGAATCGGATGAGTTTTTCAAACATGGCCGTGTCTCTCAATGGTCATGCTCGGCACCGGCCTTGCCGATGTCGGCCTTGACCAGGAAGCTGTTCTTCGCCGCATAGCGCTCGCCGGCGTTCAGCCCCTTGAGCACCTCGACGTTGCGGTCATCGCTGCGTCCCAGCATCAGCGGCCGGGCCTCGAATTGCTGGCCATACCGGCCGAACACGACGGTGGCGCCGCGCAGCGTCTGCACCGCTTCGGCCTCGACGGCCACGGCCACCTCGGTTGCGCTGGCGCTCAAGCCCACGGTGACCGGCAGCCCCGGCCGCCACAGTCCCTTGGGGTTGGCCAGCACCAGGCGTGCGGTCGCACTGCGGCTCTGCTCGCCCACCAGTGCTCCCACGTAGCTGAGCTTCGCCTCGCCCTGGGCCTCGAAGGCGCTGGCCCTGACCTGCGCCGCCATGCCCTCCTGCAGCTGGTGGAGGTCCTTGGCCGGCACGGTCAGCTCGACCCAGACGCTGGACAGGTCGGCCAGCTGGAAGACCGGCGCGTCCTCCTTCAGCGCCTCGCCGATGCTGATCTTCTTGTCGACGACGACGCCGTCGATCGTGGCGCGGATCTCGTGCCGCGTGAGCCCCTGCGCGTCACCCGCCGAGGCGCCCAGCGCGGCCAGCTTCTGCCGCGCCGCCTCGACGGCGATTTCGGCCTCCTGCATGGCCTGTCGGGCGGCCAGGTAGTCCTGCTCGGCGGAGATCTTGTCCTCCCACAGCTTCTTCTCGCGCTCGTGCGTCGTGCGTGCCAGCGCCAGGCGCTTGCCTGCCGACAGCAGCTCGCCGCGCTGGTCGGCCAGCGCCGGGCTGGAGATGACGGCCAGCACCTGGCCGCGCTTGACGCGGTCGCCGGCATTCACGCGCACGGCCTCGACGAGGCCGCCCAGGCGCGGTGTGATGACGACGGCGCGGTCCTGGTTCAGCTTCACCTCGCCCAGCAGCTGCAGCGTGCTGGCGATGCGCGCCGGCCCGGCCGTGGCCAGCACGATGCCGTTGTGGCGCAGCTGCTCGTCGCTGACGGTGACGCGGTCCTCGACCTGCTCGAAGCGGAACTCGTAAGCTTTGCCGCCGACATTGGCCGTGAGGGTGGCAGCGAAGGAATGCGGCTCCTCGACGACGCCCGCGCCCTTCAGATAGGCGCCCTCCGGCTGGAAGGCGAAGGCCTGCGGCGCGCGGCCCAGGCGCTGCAGCGTCACGCCGACCTCGGCCTGCGCAGGCGCCAGCGGCTTGCCGTCGCGGTACAGGTAGACGCGGAACTGCGGCTCCACGCCGGTCTCGAAGATGGTCAGTTCCAGGCCGAAGCCGTCCTGGCCGAACAGGCGGCCGCCATGCGGGCCATTGTTCACGACTGCCGTGGCCGGCTCGTCAGCGTGCGGCTTCTCGTCGTGGTCATCATGTGCCTGGGGCTTGTCGTGGCGCAGGATGGCCACGCCCAGCAGCAGGCCCACGGCCAGCACGGCGGCAATGGCCAGGGTGCTCTTTTTCTTGTTCATCGCTTCAGTCCTCGTTCGGTGGGGTGCGGCCGAGCAGGCGGTCCAGCTCGGCGGCGGCGCGGTGGGCCTCGGCGCTGGCCTGCAGCAACTGGCGGCGCAGCTGGAACAGCGTGCGCTGCGCGTCCAGCACGTCCAGGAAGGCGAACTTGCCGAGTTCGTACCCCTTCAGCGCGGCCTCGTAGGCGGTCTGGGCCGTGGGGAGCACGTCGTCGCGCAGCAGCTGCGCCTGCTCGCGTCCCAGGCGCAGCCGCGCGGTGGCCTGGGCCACGTCGGTGTTCAGCTTCAGCGTCGCGGCGGTCAGTGCCTCGCGCGCCTGGTCTTCTCGGCGCAGGGCTTCCAGCAGGCCGCCCTGGTTGCGGTCGTTGACGGGCAGTGGCAGCGAGAAACCGATGACGGCCTGCGTGCGGCCGAGTTCGGCGTCGCGTTTGGCGCCCAGCGTCACGGTCACGTCGGGCACGCGGCGCGCGCGTTCTCCCTCGCTCAAGGCCTGGCGGCGCGCGATATCCAGCCGCGCCAGGCGCAACGACGGCGCTTCGGCCATCGCCTCGGCCAGGCGCTGCTCGTCGGGCGGGCCGGGCAGGGCGGCGGTGTCACCGTCGGCCTGCGCCGCTGCCTGCGGCCCCTGGCCCCACAACGCCGCGAGGCGGCCGCGTGCCAGCAGCAGCTCGCTCTGCGCCTGGGCCAGCTCGGCCCGCGCGCCGGCCTCGGCGACACGGGCCTTGGCCAGTTCCAGCGGCGGCACCTTGCCGGCCTGCAGGCGCTTGTCGGCGGCGCCTGCCGCGCTGCGCGCCAGCGCCAGCGACGAGTCTGCGAGTCGCAACTGTTCCTGCGCGCCGAGCAGGTCGAGGAAGGCGATAGCCACGGCGGCGCGCACGTCGGCCCGCCTGGCTGCCAGTGCCACGGCGGCCTGCTCGCGCGCCTGAGCGGCGGCGGCCTGGCGGGCGGCACGCTTGCCGCCCAGTTCGATGGCCTGGGACAGCTGAACGGTACTGGTGCGCGTGGCGCTGCGGGTGTCTTCCAGCAGCACGCCCAGCTCGGGGTTGGGCCGCGCTCCGGCCTGCAGCTCAGCGCCTTGCTGCGCCTGCAGCTCCAGCCGCGCGCCGGCCAGTTCGGGGTTGTGGGTGAGGGCCAGGCGTTGTGCCTCGGCCAGGGTCAGGGCATGGCTGGCGGGCGCCAGCACCATGCACAGCAAAAAGCCAACAGCAGGGCTTCGCATCGAACTCTCCAGGGGTTGTGGGAACAACGGCGGACGGTTCGGCGCGCGCCCGGCACCCAGCGGGTGCCGCGCTTCAGATCAAGAGGAGGGAAGCGGCGCGCCGAATCAGGCGCGCAGCCAATTGGGGCGTTCGAGCCCGGCGGGGATGTAGGACTTGAGCCGCAGCGCATCGGCGGGCTCGGGAGCCAGCGTCTGCGGTGCCGCGAGAGCATCGCGCTCGGCCAGCGGCGTGGCGCAGCCGGCATGGTGGCAGTGGCAATGCCCGGTCTCGCAGACCGGGTGGGTGTCGCCGGCCTTGGCCGTGTGGGATTGCTCGCCACCCAGCTGCGACAGGCCGGTCTTCTCGCCGCCCAGTTCGTCCACGCAACACAGCGCTGCGCCGGCCCAGGACAACTGGGCGGCGACGAGCAGGTTCAGCAGGACAAGAAACCAGCGGCGCATGCCGAGGATTCTAGGAGGCCTGCTTGAAGCGCCTCAGGCCGTGGGGCCTTGCAGCAGCGCGTCGCGCAGATTGGTGTCGGCCGGCGACTCGCCGAACCAGATCTTCAGCACCATGGTGAAGAACTCGTCGTCGCCGATGGGCTCGCCCTGAGGCTGGCCCTGGATGTAGAACTGCGTGCCCTTGCCGGGCACGAAATCCATCGTGAAGGTGTCACCGGGCATCAGCTTGGGCTTGCCAGAGAAGACTTCGATCAGGCGGGTCGTGGCCAGCGTGTGGCGGGTCATCTGCTGGCTGGGCGTGTTGTCGCTGATGCCGCGCAGGAAGAGGCGGCCCAGGTCGGTGCCGGGCAGTTCGCGCAGCGCGGTGAACTGCAGCCGCTTGGGGCCTTGCAGGGCCAGCAGCTCCGCAGCCGTGCCGACATGCCTGGTCGTGTACAGACCCATGTCATAGGCCTTGAAGACGAGACGCACACGGGTGCCCTTGCCATTCAGTTGCAGCGTGCTGCCGCCCAACTGGGCCGTCGGCTCGAACTTGCTGGCCGTGTTGGCGGCCGAGGCCTGCAAGCACAGGGCGGCGCCTGCGATCAGGGCGGCCATGCGGGCTTGCCTGGCCAGCGTCTGAAGCTGAATCATGTCTTCTCCGAAGTGATCTCTGCGCGCAGCGAGGCCGCTGCGGCGCCGCGATTCTGCGGGTGGAACCGCGTGTACCCGGCTCCCCGGATACCCTCGAATCAGGCGTGAATCCTCACAACGCGAACCGGCCGGCCGACGGCCTCGCGGGCGCGCAACTGGCCGCAGCCGCCTTCGACGTCCTGGCCGGCCGAGTCGCGCAGCTTGGTCAGCACGCCGCGGCTGGACAGCTCCGCCGCGATGGCGCGAGCGCGCTCCCAGCTCGGCCGCGTGAAGGGCAGGCCGGGCGCGCTGTTGAACGGGATCATGTTCAAGAGGCCGTAGCGACCCTTGAGCAGCTGAACGATGCCGTCCAGCTCCTCGGGGCCGTCGTTGACGCCGTCGAGCAGCGTCCACTGGTACTGGATGGGGTAGCCACTGGCCCGGGCATAGGCGTCGGCGGCCTCGACGAGGGCCTGCGGCGTCAGCCGCGGTGCGCGGGGCAGCAGGCGCTCGCGCTTGGCGGCGTCGGTCGTGTGCAGCGACAGGGCCAGCGCCGGCTTGACCGTGGAGGCGTTCAAGGCCTCGAAGGCGCGTTCGTCGCCGACGGTGGAGAACACCAGTTGCTTGTGCGCAAACCCGCCCTCGCGGCCCAGCAGCGTGATCGCGTCCAGCACATTGGCCAGGTTGTGCGCGGGCTCGCCCATGCCCATGAAGACGACCTTGCGCAGCTTCGGCTGCTTGCGCCGTGCCATGACGACCTGGGCCACGATCTCCGCGCTGCCGACCTGGCGTATCAGCCCGTCGACTCCGGTCATGCAGAACTGGCAGCCGACCGCGCAGCCCACCTGGCTGGACACGCACACGCCTTCGCGCGGCAGCAGCACGGTCTCCACGGTCTGGCCGTCGGTGAGGCCGAGCAGCAGCCGGGCCGATTCGCCATCGCCGCCGGCATGCTCGCTGCGCAGCGTGACGAGGCTGTCCAGCGCCGCCATCAGCCCCGGCAGCGCCTCCATGACCGCCTTGGGCAGGAAGCCCTGCAGCGGCCGCTTGCCACCGTCCAGCGGCAGGCTGTGCAGCCAGTGGCGCAGCACGCGGCTTTCGTGGTCGGGGTTGGCGCCGAGCGCACGCAGGCGCTGGCGGAGGTCGGCAATCAGCATGGGAACGGAGGTGACAACAGCCCGGCGATTGTCGGCGCTATGCTGGATCGACCCTTTTCACGAGGAGACACCATGGCCAAGCCTGAGAACTGCGCCCCCGAAGAATGGGCCGTCCGCTGCGACCTGGCGGCGCTGTACCGCCTGGCGGCCCTGCAGGGCTGGGACGACCTGATCTTCACCCACATCTCGGCCCGCGTGCCCGGCCCCGAGCATCACTTCCTCATCAACCCCTACGGGATGATGTTCGAGGAGATCACGGCCAGCAGCCTGGTGAAGGTGGACCAGGCCGGCGAGAAGGTCGCGCCCAGCGACTACAACGTCAACCCGGCCGGCTTCATCATCCACAGCGCCGTGCATGAGGCGCGCGAGGATGCGATGTTCGTCATGCACCTGCACACGGTGGCCGGCGTGGCCGTCAGCACGCAGCGCGAGGGCCTGCTGCCGATCTCGCAGCACAGCCTGTTTCCGCTGGCCTCGCTCAGCTATCACGACTACGAGGGCGTCGCGCTCAACCCCGAGGAGAAGGTCAGGCTCGTCGCCGATCTCGGCCGTGCCTCGCTGATGCTGCTGCGCAATCACGGCCTGCTGACGCTGGGCCATAGCGCGGCCGACACCTTTTTGAAGATGTTCATGCTGCAACGCGCCTGCGAGATCCAGATCGCGGCCCAGGCGGGTGGTGGTGAGCTGATCCGCATCCCGCAGCAGATCCTGGCCGGCATCCGCGCCCAGAGCGACAAGGTCATGCGCGGCTCGGGTGCCGAGCTGGCCTGGCCGGGGCTGCTGCGCCGCCTGGCGCGCCAGAACCCCGGGCACGACGCGTGACGCCCAGCGTCGAGGCCTGGCAGGCGGCGGGCCGGTATTTCCTGTTCAACGGTTACCGCGTCTTCATCCGCACCGATGGCCCGCCCGATGCGCCGGCACTGCTGCTGATCCACGGCTTCCCGACGGCGAGCTGGGACTGGTGCAAGCTCTGGCCGGACCTGGCGCGCAGCCACCGGCTGGTGGCCGCCGACATGCTGGGCCTGGGCTTCTCCGCCAAGCCGCGCGGCCACCGCTACACGGTGGGCGAGCAGGCCGACCTCTTTCTGGCCGCGCTGGCCGAAGCGGGCGTCCAGGAATGCGCGGTGCTCGCCCATGACCTCGGCGACACGGTCGCCCAGGAGCTGATCGCCCGCGCCATCGATGGCCGTCTGCCGGTCAAGCTGCGCGGCGTCATCCTGCTCAATGGCGGCCTCTTCCCCGAAACGCACCGGCCGGTGCTGCTGCAGAAGCTTTTGCTGTCGCCGCTGGGCCCCCTGATCGCGCGACTGTCCAGCCGCGCCAAGCTGGGCGCCAACCTCATCGCCATCGCGGGCGACGTGAAGCCGAGCGAAGAAGAGCTGGACGCGATGTGGGCGCTGATGAGCCGCGACGACGGCCGCCTCGCCTTGCCCGGGCTGATCCGCTACATGGTCGAGCGCCGCGAGCAGCGTGAACGCTGGGTCGGCGCGCTGCAGCACTGCCCGGTGCCGCTGACGGTCATCAACGGCAGCGCCGATCCGATCTCGGGTGCCCACATGATTGCGCGGCTGCGCGAGCTGAAGATTCCGGCCGAAGTCGTCGAGCTGGGCGGCGTGGGGCACTACCCGCAGGTCGAGGCGCCGGCGGCCGTGTTGGCGGCCGTACAACGCGCACTTGAGAAGATGCGGGCATGACACGTTTCTTCGCCCTTGTTCCCGCCGCCGGCATAGGCGAGCGCTCTGGCGCCGGCATCCCCAAGCAATACGTCGACATCGCCGGCCGGCCCATGCTGGCCCACACGCTCGCCGCCCTCGCGGCCGTGCCGCGTGTCGCGCAGACCCTGGTCGTGTTGTCGCCCGAGGACGAACGCTTCGAAGCCGCCTTGCCCGGCTACGGGGGGTGGGTCGCTCGCGTGGGCGGCGCCAGTCGAGCCGAGAGTGTGCTGGGCGGTCTGGCCGAGCTGCGCCGTCGCGGCGCGAGCGACGCCGACTGGGTGCTGGTGCACGACGCCGCCCGCTGCCTGCTGCGCCCTGAATGGGTCGATGCGCTGATCGATGTCTGCTCTGGCGACGACGTCGGCGGCCTGCTGGCCCAGCCCATTGCTGACACGCTGAAGGCCGGCGACGCCGATGGTCGCGTGACGGCCACCATCGACCGCCGCGACAAATGGGCGGCGCAGACGCCGCAGATGTTCCGCCTCGGCCTCGTCGAGAAGGCCTTGACCGCGATGGGTGCGGCCGCCACCGACGAAGCCAGCGCCGTCGAGGCCCTGGGTCTGGCGCCACTGCTGGTGCGTGCGTCGATGGCCAACTTCAAGGTGACGTGGCCGGAGGATTTCGAGCTGGCCGAGCGCTGCCTCAGAGCCTGAGCTCCAGATCCTCACCGCTCAGGAAGTCCCCGTTGGCCGGCACGTCCAGGCCGCGTTCCAGCTTGCCCTTCAGCTTGAGCTTGGCCGCCTGCTCGGGTGCGATGCGCAGGCGCAGCGCGCCAGGCGTGACCTGGTGGAAGAGGTAGTAGCCGTCCGCCGAGCTGGTCGTCGTCGCGACGACCTCGCCCTTGGCGTTGACCAGCTCGACTTGCGCGTCGCCGATGCCGCGCTTCTTGGCACCCGCTTCGACCAGATAGATGGTGCCCTCGACCTCGGAGGTCAGCACGACCGGGAACTCCAGCTGCTCGACGCGGCCGGGTCGGGGCAGCACGCGCACGCCGGGCGTCAGCGGCTTCCACTGCGGGTCTTCCAGCGTGGTGGGGTCCAGCGCGATATCGGCATAGCGGCCGGGTGCCAGGCGGTTCAGCAGCGCGACGCCGCCGGCGTCGGTCAGGCGCGGGTGGCGGCCGCCGCCGTTGAGCAGGAAGCCGGCGTTGGGCACGAAATCCTCGTCGGGGTCGCGGATGCCGTTCATGTTGCGGTCGACGAAGGCCCGGGCCGACACGGCGCCGCTGCCGGCCAGTGGCTGGCCATCCAGCTGCCAGCGGCCGCTGCGCGGGTCGCGGTCCAGCGCGACGAAGAGCTGCATGCCCACGGCCAGCTCGTGCTGGCTGGAGTAGCTGGCGCTCATCGCCAGGCCGAATGTCCCAAGGTTCTTGCTGAAGCCCGCCGCCACCAGCGTCAGGCCCGAGTCCATGCTGCGCAGCAGGCCGGCGTTGAGCAGATAGCCGTCGCCGAGGCTGCGGTCGGCGCTGATGGCGACGGCCTGCAGGCTGGCGCCGGGCTGCAGCCGGTAGTTGAACTGCGCGTTCAGGCCGATGTCGGCGACGCGCCGGCTGATCTGCAGCGTGCCGTCGGTGACGCTGTCATCGCCGTTGCGCTGCCAGCGCAGGCTGTTGGACAGGGCCGTGCCCCACAGCATGCTGGAGGTGCGCAGGCCGAGCTGGACGTTGGCCGGCCCGCGGTCCAGCTTGTTGCGCACGGCGTTGAAATCGATGACGACGCGCGGCAGCCCGCCCAGGCGCACGCCGCCCTGCAGGCGCAGTTCGTCGCGCTGGCGCACGCCGCCGGCCACGTCGGCGAACTGGTCGTTGACGAAATTGCCCTGGCGCTGGGTGTGCAGCAGGTCCAGCGCGAAGCTGCCCAGGCGCGTCTTCATGCCAACCTCGCCCAGGGCGCCGCCGCCGCGCATGCCGACCAGCTGCGAGCTGAGGATCATCGAGTCGAGATAGGCCAGCAGGCCGAGCTGGCCGTAGTCCAGGGCCTCGGTGACGACGCCGGCCACCAGGCGCGGGCGGCGCACCAGGCCGACCTTGCCGGTCAGCTTCTTGCCGATGCCGATGTCGGCCTGGGCCACGCTGCGCACCGAGCCGTCGTCGGCCACCTGCGAGGCCAGCGTGTAGAAGACCTGGCCGGGCTTCACGCTGGCCTGGTCGAGCAGGAAGCTCTGTTTCTCCACGCGCAGCTGGCCCAGCGGGCCGTGGAAGACGAGGCGGAACTCGTTGGGGCCGAAGGACAGCGGCAGGTCGTCGAAGGCGTACTGGCCATCGGCGCGCGAGGACTGGTAGCCCAGCAGCTGGTCGTTGTAGTACAGCGTCACGTCCCAGCCTGGCTGCAGGTCGCCGCGCAGGCTGTGGCGGTCGAAGCTGTTGGGCTGGTCCAGCGGCCGGTTGCTGACCGACACGCCATTGCCCTTGGCGCTGCCCTGCATGACGTTGCGCACACTGGGCAGCGCGAGATTGCCCAGCGCCACGGAGCGCGCCTGCAGGGGCCCGAGCAGGCCGGCGTCAGGATCGTTGCGGGCCAGCGTCAGGCGCAGGTCGGGCCTGGCCTTGTCCTGGGTCTTGAGCACATAGGCCGAGCCCTCCATGCCGAGCAGGTCGCTGGTGATGAAGGCGGTGTAGGCGGCCTTGTACTGGCGCGAGTTGCGGCCGCGGCGCGCGTCGGCGCCGAAGGACTGGTCGATGGACGGCACGTCGATCAGCGCCGGCGTGGACGGCGCATACGGGTAGTTCGGCCGCTCGGCGGGCTGCACGCCGGCCAGGGCCGCGGCCAGGCGCTCGCGCTCCAGCCTCTCCTGCAGCGGCAGCTTCTCGCGCGGCACGACCTTCAGCTTGAGGGTGGTGAGGTCGACCTGCAGCTCCAGCGGCAGCCAGCGCGTCAGCAGCTGGCGTGACACATAGATGTCGTCGCCGACGACGCCGGCCAGGCGCGGCTCGAAGTTCTGCTCCCGGCCGCCCAGGCTGACGAGGGACTCGGCCAGGTTCAGCGCGAAGCCGCGCTCGCCGGGCAGCCGGCCGTCTGCGCTGCCGCGGTCAGGCTTCACCTGGATGGCCAGCATCAGCAGGCGCGACAGCTCGCCCAGCGGCAGCAGGGTCTGGGTGCCGTCCTGGTAGGCGCTGAGGCTGTCGGACACCACCTGGCCGTCCAGCATCACCTCCAGCACGAGGAGGTTGGTCTCGTCGATGCGGCGTGGCCCCGCCGGCCGCGGCGGTGCGGGCGGCTGGGCCACCACGGCGTCGCGGGCGCGCAGGCGCAGCTGCCAGTGCGGCAGGTCGACGGCCAGTTCCAGGTTCAGCCAGCGCGCCAGCAGCTGCGTCGACACATAGATGTCGCCGCCTATGGCCTGGGCCAAGCGCGGCTCGAAGGACTGGCGCCGTTCGCCGATGCGCATGCTGGACTCGACCAGGTCCAGGCAGAAGGGCTCGCCCGAACCCGGCAGCGTGCCGGCGGCGCGGCCCGACACGGTCTGCACGCGGATGTCCAGTCCGAGCAGCCTGGAGATGCTGCCCAGCGGCAGCAGCACCTGGTAGTCGGTCTGGTAGGCGTCGAGCGGTTCGGCGAGGCTGCGGCCGTTGAGCTGTACTTCAAGGCGGCGCAGCGGTGTCGCGGCGTCGTCCGGCGCGGCTTGGGCGAGCAGCAGCGGCGCGGCCAGCAGGGCCGCGGCGATGGCGCGGAGAAGGCGGGGCAGGGCCATGGCGCGCATCGCGCGGGCGCCGGCCGTCAGGGGAGGGCGAGGCTGGTCTCGGCCAGCAGCTTGCCGCCGGATTCGGGACGTTCGCGCAGGGCCAGCTTCAGCGTGCCGGCGGGCAGGGGGTTGCCCGAGGGCAGCTGCAGCGGCAGTTGCACGCGCCGGGCCGCATTGGGCACGTAGACGGCCACGCCGCCGGCGCGCGCCACCTCGAAGGTGACGCCGGCCGTGGTCGTGAAGGTGGCGACCAGGTCGCCATAGACGGAGCGGTTGCCTTCGCGCTTCATCTGGAAGGACAGGGTGCCTGGGCCCGCCGCCGACGCCGGCTGCAAGCCCAGTTCGGACAGCTCGACCTTGGCATGGGTCTCGCCTTGCCTGACGATGACCGGGATGGACGCACCCACCAGGGCCTGGATGACGATGCCGACGTCCTTGCCTTCGCGCCTGGCCACGTCCTCGACGCTGCTGGCGCCCGTCGCCTCGGCCACGCGGTCGAATTGCAGATGGGAGCGGTATTCGCCGCTGGCGAGATCCTCGGGCTTGCGCAGCAGGATGCGCACGATCTGCGAGCCACCGGGCGGGATGGTGACCTGGCGCGGCGAGTAGCGCAGCATGGCATCGGCGAACTGCTCGCCGGGGCCGGGTGCGTCGATGGCGATGAACTCGCCGTTCGGGCCCATGCGGCGGTTGACGAGGTTGATGCGGTAGGTCTCGGGCGTCTTGCCCTGGTTCATCAGTTCGACCTGGGCGGCGCGCTGCTGCTTGTCGAAGACGATGCGCGTGGGGAAGAGCATCAGGTCCGCGAAGGCGGCGTGCGGCAGCAGCAGCCCGAGGGCCGCAAGCAGGAAAAGCTGGGGTGTTGCACGCATGCCGGCATGGTCGCCAGGACTTGAGCGCGGCAAAGCTCGGAAAAGCGCGGCAGTTGCCGTGCAGTTCGTTACTGGTAGTTCACCGTCACGTTGAAGCTGCCGGAATAGCTGCCCGTGGCCTGCAGGTTGCCGACGCTCAGCGTCGCCCCGACGTTGATGGTCTGCGTGCCGCCGCCCGACAGCACGCCAGTGCCCGAGGGGCTGCTGACAAAGCTGTTCAACGCCATGCTGCCGCTGGCACCGTCGGTGAGGAAGGTGGTGCCGTCCGCCGGCAGCGTGATGACGAAGACGGCACTCGGCGTGCCCGTGATCGTGAACTGCGCGGCGCTGGCCGTACCGGCCTGATTGACGAGGATGACGCTGCCCGTCTTCATGCGGGCGCCGCCCGGCGTGACGGTGACCGTGCCGCCACTGCCCGCCGTGAAGGCGCCGAAGGACAGGCCGCCCGTGTTGACCAGGGTCTGGCCCGAGGCCGACACGCTGGCGAGCAGCAGCAGCCAGGGCAGGGCGAGGTGCCAGGCCGGTTGGCGCATGGCCTCAGTTGAAGGCGACGATGATGACGAGCGGGGCCTCGCCATCGCCGCCGTCGCCCGTGGGCGTGGCGGCAGCCACCGACACGGCCGCTGCCGGGCCGCGTGCCAGCAGCGCTGCACCGGTCGTGGGGACGATGTCGACGCCGAAGGCCTGCCGGGACTCCACGGCGGCAGCGATCCAGACGGGCAGGGCGCGCAGGCTGGCCGGTGTGGTGGCGCTGGCGACGCGCGGCACCAGGGCGCCGGTCGCCGGGCCCGCGGGAGCGTCCTGGGCCAGCAGCAGGTCCTGCACGCTGACGGGCACGCCCAGCCAGGCGGTGACCGTCACCGGCACGATGACCGCGGCGCTGGCCTGGGTCGTGGCGCTGGCGCCCACGGCCGGGCCCGCCGGCATCAGGCTGCACAGCAGCGCGGCGGTGGTGCCGAGGGTGGTGTGGCGGGCGGTCGTCATGGCCGCGATGGCGTGCAGCCTCAGTTGTAGGCGACGGTCACCTTGACGACGCCCGTGTAGGTGCCCGCAGCCTGGGCGGCGCCGACGGTCAGCTTGCCGCCGACGAAGATATAGGCCGCGCCGGAGGACAGCGTGCCGGTCGCCGCGTCGGAGGTTTCATCGGTCTTGCCGGTGGCAGTGGCCGCTGCCAACGCCTCGGTGATCCAGTCGACGGCCATCGTGTTGGCGCTGGCATCGGTCAGCACGGTGTCGCTGCCGGTGTAGTCGATGGAGAAGGTGTTGTTGCCGGAACCGGTCACGTCGAAGCGTGCGGCCACGCCGGCGACGCCTGTGGGCAGCGCGGCGGCGCCGGACTTGGTGCGGGTGCCGTCGGTCGCCAGCGTCACGATGCCGTTGCCGGCGACGAGATTGCCGAACACGAGGTCGGCGGCCTTGGTCACCGCGATGGGTTGCAGCACGACGCCCGTGGCGGTGGCGGTGGCGTTGTCGGCGGCCTGCACGGACCGCATGCCGGCGGCGCCCAGCAGCACCAGGGCGCTCAGCGCGAGCAGGCCCTGAAGCCGTGTGATTCGATGCAACGATGTCGTCATGGGATGCTCCTCGGCTCCTGGAATGTGCCGACCTGCGAATGCTGCAGGCCCGTTCAACAGGCTTATCGGCAGATGAGAGCGGGGCTTGACTGCCATTTTCTCTACCAGCTCGGTCCGAGCAGCAAATAGGCGGCCGTCTCGCCACCGCGCGTCGCGCCGAGCGCCAGGTAGAAAGGCCCGAAGCGCGTGTCCACGCTGAGGAAGCCGCTGACGGCCTGCTTCCAGCCGCTGCTGGGCAGGTTGGACAGCTTGAGCCCCGAGCCGGCGCCGATGGCACCCGTCTCCAGCGAGAAGCCGATGCGCACGGCACCGCCCAGGCCCACCGGCATCTCGCCGATGCGCCGCGCCATGACGAGGCGCAGCAGGGTCATGTTCTCGCCCACCAGCGACGCATCGGGCGTGCCGGACAGGCGCAGATAGCCGCCCAGTGAGCGTGCCTGGCCGCGCTCCGCATGCGCCGCCTCGCCATAGAGCTGGCCGGCCCACTCGCCCAGGCGGAAGGCCGACAGGCCGATCAGCGAGGCGTTGATGACGCTGTCCTCGCCGCGCGGGTGCAGCCATTCGATGCGCGCCGTCGTCCACTGGCCGCGGCTGGGGAAGGCCAGGGAGTCCAGCGTGTCGGTGTGCAGTTCCAGGTATTGCTGGGCATAGGTCTGCGAGCGCCGGCCGCCTTCGGGCAGCACCGGGATGATGACTTCATCGGAGGCGCGCAGCTTGCCTATGCCCAGCCGCAAATCACCCAGGCCGGCGATGCGGTGGCCGAGTTCGAGCTGGCCGCTGGCCAGGCTGCTGGACAGGCGCAAGGCGCGCTGGCCCTGGTTGAAGACATCGTTGCTGCCGGCCTCGAAGCCGACCTTAGCGGCCGCGAACCAGCGTGAGCCCGGGCCCAGCGGCTGATAGAACTCGGTGTTGAGCCCGCGGGTGGAGCCGATGCGGGCCACGGTGCGCAGTTCGGCGCCCCAGCGGTTGAGCCAGTCGGCCACGTGCATGCCGACGAGGGAGTAGCGGTTGGCGTCGGCGAAGTTGCTGTAGAGCTCCAGGCCGAAGCGCACGCGGCTGGCGGCCCAGTCGGCCTCGGTGAGCTTGAGCTCGACGAAGCGCCGCCCCTCGCGGTCGTCGATCTCGGTCTCGATGCGCTCGAAGTCGCCGGTGCCGTCCAGGCGCTCGACGGCGCGGGTCAGCTCCGCGCGGCCGACCCGCTCGCCGGGCTGCAGGGCCAGCTCGGCGCGCAGGGCTTCGGCATTGACGCGCTGGGTGCCACTGATCTTCAGCTCGGCCAGGGGCAGGGTGGGCAGGGCGGATTCGGGCGTGCCCAGGCGACGCGCCTGCAGCGCGGCCTGGGCGGCGGGCGCGGCCAGCGCCGCTAGGCGCTCGCCGGCCGCCAGGGCTGCGCGCCGGCCGGTGGCCATGGCCTCGTCGGCGCGGTAGAAGTCCATGAAGCCCATGCCGGCCAGGTCGGGGTCGATGACGATGTCACTGGCCGTGAGTTCGCGCAGCGAGCGCTGCACGTTCTGCTCGGTCAGGATCTGCAGCATCTGGTTGGCCACCATGACGGCGCTGGTGATCTCGCGCTCCTCCAGCAGCGGCGTGCCGACGTTCACCGCGATGACGATGTCGGCACCCAGGGCGCGCGCCAAGTCGACGGGCAGGTTGCGCACCAGGCCGCCATCCACCAGCGGCCGGCCGTTGACGCGCAGCGGTGCGAACACGCCCGGCACGGCCATGGAGGCGCGCAGGGCCTCGAACAGCGGCGTGTCGGCCTGGTCCAGCATGGCGCCGGAAAGCAGGTCGGTGGCGACGGCGCGAAAAGGGATGGGCAGCTTGCGCAGCGGGTCGTCGGTGCGCGTGGCCGGCAGCAGGGAGGACAGCGTCGCCTCCAGCTGGCCATTGGCGGCAGCGCCACCGGGCAGCATGGCGCCACGTTGCGGCGTGAAGCCGAACTCGATGCGCGAGGGCAGGCGCTCGTCATCCTCGCGGCGGCGGATGGACAGGCGTTCCCGCGCCGGCCGGTCGGCCAGGATGGCGTTCCAGTTCGCGCCCTTCACCAGGGTTTCGAGTTCGTCCAGGCTGCGGCCCGAGGCATACGCCCCGCCGACGACGGCGCCCATGCTGGTGCCGACGATGAGGTCCACCGGCACCTGCATCTCTTCCAGCACGCGCAGCACGCCGATATGGGCCAGGCCGCGGGCGCCGCCGCCGGACAGGACGAGGCCGATCTTGGGGCGCTGGGCGGCAGGAGGTTCGGCGGCCAGCACGGAGCCGGCGATCAGGCAGCAGAGGAGGAGCAGGCGTTTCATGGCGGCCCGCACCATAGCAGCGTCAGCGCAGGCCGAACTCCGCCAGCTCGCCCTGGCGGCGCAGTTTCTGGATGGCCTGGCGCAGCTTGTCGACCGGCTCCAGCGGCGTGGCCAGGTGGCAGGCCACATAGGCGTCCACGCGGCGCAGCGTCAGGTGGTTCTCGACCGGCGCACCGCCCTCGGCGCGGATCACGGGTTCGGCGGCGAGTTCGTGGGCGACCCAGAAGTCCACGCGCCGCGCCTGCAACATGCGCAGGGCCGACACCGAATTGTTGGTCTCCTGGGCCGGGATGCCTTGTTCGCGCAGCCAGGTGGCGGCGGCGGATTCGCGCTGCACGACGACACCGTGGCCGCGCAGGTCCAGCGGGCCTTGCAGGGCCTGGGTTTCGTTGGCGCGCGCGTAGACGACCAGGGCGCCACTGGCCAGCGGGCCGGCCCAATGGAAGGCTGCCTCGCGCTCGGGCGTGCGGGTCAGCCCCACCGCGCAGCTGCCGGGCGTTGAGCCGGCGGTCGCCAGCGCACGCGGGATCGGCATGGCCAGGATGCCCAGCTGCAGGCCGCTGGCCCGGCCCAGCTTGGCGAGCAGCTCGGCGCCCGGTCCGCTGACCGTGCCGTCAGCAGCGACGTCGAACAGGCCGGGGTTGGGAAAGACCAGCAGCTGAAGCTGCTGTGCCTGGGCCGAGCCAAAGAGCAGCGCCAGCAGCACCGGCAGCAGACGTGAACCGAATCTCATTCCCCTCCCTGAAGTCGCGCGCAGCGTATCTCGTGGCCGCGCGCCTGTCTCCCCGACAATGCCCTCATGAACGCCTTGACCTCCCTGCGCATCGGCGAGGGCTGGGATACCCACCAGCTCGTCACCGGCCGCCCTCTCATCCTCGGCGGCATCACCATCCCGCACACGCATGGCCTGCTCGGCCATTCCGACGCCGACGCGCTCGCCCATGCGATGACCGATGCGCTGCTCGGTGCTGCGGCACTGGGTGATATCGGCAAGTTGTTTCCCGACACGGCCGCCGAGTTCAAGGGCGCGGATTCGATGGTGCTGCTGGCCGAGGCCTACCGCCGCGTGCGCGAGGCGGGCTGGCAGCTCGTCAACGTGGACACGACCATCGTCGCCCAGGCGCCCAAGATGGCCCCTCACATCCCGGCGATGCGCGCGCGGCTCGCCGAAGTGCTGGGCGTGGACGTCGGCCAGGTCAACGTGAAGGCCAAGACAGCCGAGAAGATGGGGCCGGTGGGTGAAGGGCGCGCGATCGAGGCGCGGGCCGTCTGCCTCCTGGCCGCGTCAGCCTGAATCAGCGCAGGCCGAATTCGGCCAGTTCGCCCGTGCGGCGCAGCTGGGCGATGGCGAGATCCAATGCACCGATCGCGGCGGGGTCGCTGGCGGGGTGGCAGGCAAAGTAGAGATCGATGCGGCCGAAGCTGTGCAGCACGCGAGGCGCCATACCGCCGCCGGCCCGGATGACGAAATGCCCGGCGACCTCATTGGCCAGCCAGTAGTCCACGCGCCGGGCCTGCAGCATGCGCAGCGCGGTGCTGTTGTCCTTGACCTCTTCGGCCGCCAGGCCTTGTTCCTTGAGCCAGGCCGCGGGTGCCGAGTCGCGCAGCACGACGAGGCTGCGGCCGCGCAGGTCCTGTGGGCCGTCGACATGCCGTGTCTCGTCACCGCGACCGTAGATCGCCATCGCGCCGCGTGCCCAGGGCCCTGCCCACAGGTAGCGTGCCTCGCGCTCCGGCGTGCGCGCCAGGGCAACGACGCAGTGGCCAGGCTTCTGCTCGGCGAGCAGCATGGCGCGGCTGATGGGCAGGACCTGCTGGCGCAGCGTGACGCCGCTGAGCGCCTGCATGCGCTCCAGCATGGCGCCTCCCGGGCCGCCTGGTCCTTCGCCCGGCGATGCCTCGAACACGCCGGCATTCGCGTAGACCAGGATGTCCAGGGTTTCTGCGCCCGCGAGGGGCGGCAGCAGGAACAACAGCAGGAGCCACGCGAATCGGCGAGGTGGGCGCATGGCGACAGCCGGTGGAGTCCTGGCGGTGGAGGTGCCCCAGGTTAGCTCAGGCCGCCTGCAACTTCAGCACGGTGATCAGGCCGCCGCCCTGCGCATTGCTGATGGACAGCGTGCCGCCCAGGCGCTGCACCGACTTCTCGACGATGGCCAGGCCCAGGCCGGCGCCGCTGGCCGCCGTGCGCGCGGCATCGCCGCGGTAGAAGGGCACGGTGAGGCGCTGCAGGCGGTCGGGCGGCACGCCGGGGCCATGGTCGCGCACGCGCACCTCGACCCAGGAGCCTTGACGGGTCGCGCTCACGTCCACACGCGCGGGCTCGCCTTCCGCATGGCCGTAGCGGCGTGCGTTCTCGAACAGATTGAGCAGCACGCGGCCGAGCTCGGTGTCGTCGACGAAGACCTTGAGGGCTTCGCTGACCTGCACGCGGAAGCGGATCTGGTCGGGGTCGCGGAAGCCCTGCACCTCGCGCTCGACGATTTCGGTGAGGCGGGCCTCGCGCAACTGCGTCTCGTTGGGCCGCGCGTAGTCCATGAACTTGCTGATGATGGCGTCGAGCTGGTCGATGTCCTGCGCCATGAAGTGACGCGCCTGCTCGTCATTGACGCTCATCTCCGTCTCCAGACGCAGGCGCGCCAGCGGCGTGCGCAGGTCGTGGGAGATGCCGGCCAGCATGACGGCGCGGTCTTCCTCCAGCTTGGCCAGCTCTCGGGCCATGCGGTTGAAGCCCATGTTGACCTCGCGGATCTCGCTGGTCATCGTCGTCTCGTCCAGGCGCGAGTCGTACTCGCCTTCGCGGATGCGGCCAGCCGCCTCGGCCAGCTCACGCAACGGTTGGTTGATGAGGCGGGCGATCAGCGCCGAGCCGACGACGGTGGCCAGCAGCGCGATGACCACCCACCACCAGTTGCTGGTCAGCGAGATGGACAGCGGCGTGCCGCTGGTGCGCAGCCAGAAGGCGTCCTCGCCGACGACATAGCGCACCCACAGGCCCGAGACGTCGTTGACGCTGCGGGCGATGACGGTGTCGGGGCCCAGCGTGCTGCGCAGCTCGGCGGCGAGCTGCTTGGCGAAGGGGCTGGTGTCATAGGGCAGCCAACGGTCGCTGGTCTCGGCCACGCGCACCTGCACCGTGTCGCCGCGCGACATCGAGCTGATGACGGCGACGCGGTTGATGGGGTCGGTGTGCTCCAGCGCGATGCGGCTGAGCTTGACGAGGCCGGCCAGTTGCTCGGCCGACTCCAGCGCCCGCGGCTGCGCCTCCAGCAGCTTGAAGGTGTACTGCCAGGCCAGCACCGCGCCGGCCAGCAGCAGGGCCAGCCAGGCGAAGGTGCGCCAGAAGAGATTGAGCGCGAGGTGAGGGCGGGCCATGCCTTCTAGTCGGTTGGGGACAGAACTACTCGCTGGTGCTCGGGCGGTCCGTCCCGCTAATAAGGAAACCGGTGGGGGACAGAGCCGCTGCGCTCAGGCGACCCGTCCCCAGGATCATCAGCTATTTTCGTCAGGCACAAAGACGTAGCCGACACCCCAAACGGTCTGGATATAGCGCGGCTGGGCCGGGTCGGCTTCCAGCATCTTGCGCAGGCGCGAGATCTGCACATCCAGGCTGCGGTCGAAGGGCTCGAACTCGCGGCCGCGGGCCAGCTGGGCGAGCTTGTCGCGCGACAGCGGCTGGCGCGGGTGGCGCACCAGGGTCTTGAGCATGGAAAACTCGCCGGTCGTCAGCGGCAGCTGCTCGCCGTTCTTGGTCAGGCGGCGCAGGGCGAGGTCGAACTCGAAGGGCCCGAAGCTGACCGTCATCGGCTCCTTGGACGGCGCGCCCGGGGCTTCCGGCGGCGGGCGGCGGCGCAGCACGGCGTTGATGCGGGCCAGCAGTTCGCGCGGGTTGAAGGGCTTGGCGAGGTAGTCGTCGGCACCCACTTCGAGGCCGACGATGCGGTCAACGTCCTCGACCTTGGCCGTCAGCATGATGATGGGCGTCTGGTCGTTGGCGGCGCGCAGGCGGCGGCAGATGGTCAGGCCGTCTTCGCCGGGCAGCATCAGGTCCAGCACGATGAGGTCGACGGTCTCGCGGGTCAGCTGCTTGTTCAGCGCGCGGCTGTCTTCGGCCAGCAGCACTTCAAAGCCTTCCTGGGTCAGGTAGCGGCGCAGGAGATCGCGGATGCGGGCGTCGTCGTCGACGACAAGGATACGGTTGGGGCGGGGTGTCGCGCTGCTGTTCATCGCGGTTCCTGAATTTGTAACAGCGACATTGTGAGCAGGTTTTGAAACCCCGCTTTGTAGGACATCACGCAGCAGTTACAGCTCGTTGCCAAGTGGCCGGGGTAATCTGGGCTTTCCCTCCTTGCAAAGAGAGTTCCCCATGCGCGAAGTCCTGGTTCTTTCCACTTTGGCCCTGGCGCTGTCGGCCCATGCGGCCGCTGACGGGCCGCCGCGCGAGCGCCTGAGCCTGACCGCCAGCGCGAGTGCCGACGTGACGCGCGATGTGCTGGGCATCAGCTTCTCGACCACGCGCGAGGGGCCCGATGCGGCGACCGTGCAGACCGCGCTGAAGCAGGCCCTGGACGCCGCGCTGGCCGAGGCGCGCAAGGTCGCCAAGCCGGGCCAGGTGGACGTGCAGACCGGCGGTTTCTCCCTCTATCCACGCAACGACCCCAAGACCGGCAAGATCAATGGCTGGCAGGGCAGTGCCGAGCTGCTGGTGGAGGGGCGCGACAGTGCCGCCATCGCCCAGCTGGCCGGCCGCATCAGCACGCTGAGCATCGCCCGCGTCGGCTACAGCCTGTCGCGCGAGGCGCGCGAGAAGGTCGAAGGCGACATCACGGCCCAGGCCATCGCGCGCTACCGCGCCAAGGCGGCGGACTATGCGCGCCAGTTCGGCTACGGCGGCTATGTGGTGGGTGAGGTCAGCGTCAACAGCGACGAGGCCGCGCCGCGGCCCATGATGATGAAGGCCATGCGCATGAGCGTGGCCGGCTCTGACGAGGCCCTGCCGACCGAAGCCGGCAAGGCGACCGTGACGGTCAACGTCAGCGGCTCGGTGCAACTCACCAAATAGTCAAACTGCCGTCCAGCCGCCGTCCATGGCCCAGGCCTGGCCGCGCACGTTGATGGCGGCGTCCGAGCACAGGAAGACGGTCAGGGCGCCGAGTTCCTCCGGCGTCGTGAACTGCAGCGAGGGCTGCTTCTCGGCCAGCAGGCGGCGCTTGGCCTCCTCGTTGTCCACGCCGTCCTTGGCGGCCAGCGCATCGACCTGCTTCTGCACCAGCGGCGTCAGCACCCAGCCGGGGCAGACGGCGTTGACGGTGACGGGCGTCGTCGCCGTCTCCAGCGCGATGCTCTTGGTGAAGCCGACGAGGCCGTGCTTGGCCGCCACATAGGCCGACTTCTGCGCCGACGCCACCAGGCCGTGGGCGGACGCGATGTTGACGATGCGGCCCCAGTTCTTCTTCAGCATGCCGGGCAGGGCCAGGCGCGTCGTGTGGAAGGCCGAGGTGAGGTTGATGGCGATGATGGCGTCCCACTTCTCGACCGGGAAATCCTGCACCGGCGCCACATGCTGGATGCCGGCGTTGTTGACGAGGATGTCGATGCCGCCGAACTCGGCGTCGGCATAGGCCACCATGGCGGCGATGTCGTCGGGCTTGCTCATGTCGGCGCCGTGGTAGCCCACCTTGACGCCCAGCGCCGCCACTTCGGCCTTGGGGCCTGCCACGTCGCCGAAGCCGTTCAGGATCAGATTGGCGCCCTGCCGGGCCAGCGCCAGGGCGATACCGAGGCCGATGCCGCTGGTGGAGCCCGTGACGAGGGCGGTCTTGCCTTTCAACATGGAGGGTCCTTCTTGGTTGCTAGGATGACTCAAAGGATTGCATCATGACCCAGCCCCGACTGCGCTTCGTCAATTGCCTGGACAGTACCGGCCTGCACCGCATGGCTTATTGGGAGTGGGCCGGCCCGAGCGTCGACGCGCCGGTGCTGGTCTGCGTGCACGGCCTGTCGCGCCAGGGGCGGGACTTCGACGCGCTGGCCCGTGTGATGAGCGAGCGCTACCGCGTCATCTGCCCCGATGTCGTCGGCCGTGGCCGTTCGGACTGGCTGCGCCAGCCGGCGGGCTATCAGATTCCGAGCTATGTCTCCGACATGGTGGCGCTGCTGGCGCGGCTGGACGCCGATCAGGTCGACTGGGTCGGCACGTCCATGGGCGGGCTGATCGGCCTGGGCCTGGCCTCGCTGCCGCGACCCGATGGCGTGGCCAGCCCCATCCGCCGCCTGGTGCTCAACGACGTGGGTCCGGCCATCCGCATCGAGGCCTTGCAGCGCATCGGCAGCTATCTGGGCAAGGCGAGCCGCTTCAAATCGCTGGAAGAGGGCGCGGCCTATCTGCGCAGCATCTCCGAGGGCTTCGGCCCTCACACCGACGAGGAGTGGCTGGGTCTGTCCGAGCCGCTGTTCCGCCAGGAAGGCAGCGAATGGAGGTCGCACTACGACCCGGCCATCGCCTTGCCCTTCTCGGCGGTGACACCTGAACTGGTCGCCGCCGGCGAAGCCGCGCTCTGGGCGGCCTATGACCAGCTGTGCTGCCCGACGCTGCTGATCCGCGGCGCCGATTCCGACCTGCTCAGCGCCGAGACGGCGCGCGCCATGACGCAGCGCGGGCCCAGCGCCCGTCTTGTCGAGCTGCCCGGCATCGGCCACGCGCCGACGCTGATCCACGCCGACCAGATCGCCATCGTGAGAGATTTCCTGAGTTCATGAAGACTGGCTTGATGCCCGAGGGCGCCGCGACGGCGCCCATCGTCGCGCTGCTGGATGCGGGCGCCGAACATTCCAATGCCGAGGTCGTGCGCGCCCGCGCCTTTGCCGAGCCTCTGCTGGCCGCCGAGCTGCTCGATACCGGCGAGAACGCGCTGTCCCACGCCGACGGCGTGGCCGCCATCCTGCATGCGGTGGGCAGCGCGCGGGAGCTGCAGGCCGCGGCCTATCTGGTCTACGCGGCCGATTTCCTGAGCAAGCCCGAGGAGGTCGTCACCAAGGCCTTTGGCGACAGCTATGTCAGCCTGGTCACGCACACGCGCCGCCTTGTGCAGTTGCAGCGCGCCACGCGCGACGCCAAGGTGTCGAGCGACAAGAAGTCGGAGCAGCGCGCTGAGCAGACCGAGCGTGTGCGCAAGATGCTGCTGGCCTTCTCGAAGGACCTGCGCGTCGTGCTGCTGCGCCTGGCCTCGCGGCTGCAGACGCTGCGCTGGTATGCCGCCAGCAAGACGCCTTGCCCGCAGGAGCTGGCGGCCGAGTCGCAGTCCGTGTTCGCGCCGCTGGCCAACCGCCTGGGCATCTGGCAGATCAAGTGGGAGCTGGAGGACCTGGCGTTTCGCTTTCGCGAGCCCGAGGCCTACAAGGCCCTGGCCAGGGGGCTGCACGAGACCCGCGTGGAGCGCGAGCAGCGCGTCGAGGCTGCGCGTGCGGCCCTGCAGGCCGACCTCTACGGCCAGGGCCTCGCCGCCGAGGTGCAGGGCCGCCCCAAGCATCTCTACAGCATCCACAAGAAGATGCAGGGCAAGGACTTGTCCCTGGACCGCGTCTTCGACCTGCGCGCGCTGCGCGTCATCGTCGCCAGCGTGGCGGACTGCTATGCGGCCCTGGCGCGGCTGCACGAGGCCTTCACGCCGGTGCCGGGCGAGTTCGACGACTACATCGCCAAGCCCAAGCCCAATGGCTACCAGTCGCTGCACACCGTCGTGCTGGGGCCTGATGGCCGCGCGATGGAGGTTCAGATCCGCACGCGCGAGATGCACGAGCACGCCGAGCATGGCGTGGCCGCGCATTGGGCCTACAAGGAAGCCGGTGCGCGCGGCTACGCCGGGGTCAGCGCAGCCGGGGAGTTCGAGGAGCAGGTGGCCCGGGCCCGCAAGGCCGTGCTGAACCAGCTGCTGGCCTGGGAGCGCGATACCCTGGAAGGCGCCGAAGGTGGCCCGGCTTTCGATGACCGCATCTATGTCTTCACGCCCCAGGCGACCGTCGTCGAGCTGACGGCGGGCGCGACGCCGGTGGACTTCGCCTACACGGTGCACACCGACCTCGGCCACCGCTGCCGCGGTGCGCGCATCGATGGCCAGATGCTGCCGCTGAACACACCGCTGCACAGTGGCCAGACGGTCGAGATCATCGCGACCAAGGAAGGCGGCCCCTCGCTGGATTGGCTCAACCCCGAGCTGGGCTATCTGCAGAGCCAGCGCTCGCGCGCCAAGGTGCGCGCCTGGTTCAACGCGCTGCAACAGACCCAGACCATCGCCAAGGGCCGCGAACTGGTCGAGAAGCTGCTGCAGCGCGAGGGCAAGACGGCGCTCAAGCTCGACGAGCTGGCCGCGCGCCTGGGCTTCAAGGGCGCCGATGCGCTGTTCGAAGTCGTCGGCAAGGACGAGTACTCGCTGCGCAATATCGAACTGCTGCTGCGCCCGCCCGAGCCGGTCCCCGACGAGGACGAACTGCTGGCGCAGCGGCATACGCGCAGCGCCAGCGGCAACCGGGGCGGCGTGCTGGTGGTGGGCATCGACTCACTGCTGACGACGCTGTCGCGCTGCTGCCGGCCCGCGCCGCCCGACGCCATCTCCGGCTTCGTCACGCGCGGCAAGGGCGTGGCCATCCACCGTACCGATTGCAGCAACCTCGCCGAGATGCAGCGGCGCTCACCGGAGCGTGTCATTGCGGTGGAGTGGGGCGGCGGTGACGCGGCAGCCAAGGGCGCACCGGTCTATCCGGTCGATGTGCTCGTCGAAGCCGGCGACCGCCAGGGCCTGCTGCGTGACGTGCTGGAAGTGTTTGCGAAGGAGAAGATGAACGTCGTCGCCGTGAACACGCAGTCGATGAAGCCCGGCGCGGCCAAGCCGCGAGCGGGTGGCGGCGATACCGCCTGGATGAGCTTCACGCTGGAGCTGTCCGATGCGTCCAGGCTGGCCAAGGTGCTGCGCGACCTCTGCGCCATCCCGGGCGTCCGCTCGGCGCGCCGCAAGTGAGCCTGGACTGGGCTCAAAAATCCATGCTATAGTGCGCAGCTCTTTAGGCGCGTAGCTCAGTTGGTTAGAGCACCACCTTGACATGGTGGGGGTCGTTGGTTCGAATCCAATCGCGCCTACCAGATTTAAAGATCGATCCTGTGGATCGGTCTATCGGTAGGTTGAGAATGCCTCAGATCTTCACGGGTCTGAGGCATTTTTCATTCTGGGTCAAAGACCTGCTTCAACGATCTGCTGGGGCGCCACCGCCCCCCAGCGCCGGACGCGGCTGAACTTGACCCGGGTTGAGCGCCAAGACCTCGGATACGGCGTCAACCACGAGGCCGACAGTGCGGCCGGCGATGTTGACGACGACCGTCTGCGCGTCGAGTGCTTGGGCAATGCCCAGTATGAGATCGTGATGAGCGTCGCGGATCGAGGGCCCGGCATTCCACCGACCGAGCTCGATCGATCTTCGAGGCCTTCGTGCAGTCGAGCCATACCAAGGACGGGTCGGGCGGCACGGGGCTGGGACTGGCGATCTCCCGCAAGATCGTCGAGATCCATGGCGGCCGCATCACGGCTGAGAACCGCCCTGGCGGCGGGGCCACGTTCAGCATCTTCCTGCCGCAGCGGACCACGGTGACTCGCAGTTGCACACGACCTACTGAGTGCCGGCACTATGGCTTTCCGAAGGCTTGCCGCCGGACTTTGCCGGTGAAGGATCGGTGACAGAATGCTGCGTCGCCATAACTTCCCAGCTGCGCCGACGCCGTGACTCCCCAGCACATTGCTGTTGTCGATGACGAAGCTGCCATCACGGAGCTGCTCGCCCACTACCTGGCCGGACACGGCTTTCGCGTCACGCAGCTGCATTCCGGGCGGCCGCTCATGGATCTGATGGTCAGCGACGCACCCCTGCTGGTGCTGCTGGACCTGGGCCTGCCTGGCGAGGACGGTTTCGCGATTGCCCGGCAGCTGCGCGAGCGCTGGCGCTGCGGTCTGGTCATCATCACGGGCCGTGGCGACTCGGTCGACAAGATTGTTGGCCTGGAAGTCGGCGCCGATGACTACGTCACCAAGCCCTTCGACTTGCGCGAGCTGGTCGCACGCATCAAGGCCGTGTTGCGTCGCATCGAACCGACCGTGCCGGGCGCAGCGAATGCGCCGGTGCCGCCGCCTGCGCCGACGGGCGGCGCCTGCCTGGCCTTCCTGGGCTGGCGCCTCGACCTGGCCGCCCGCCGCCTGGACGCTCCCGGCGGCGCCGAGGTGAGGCTCACGACCGGCGAGTTCGAGCTGCTGGCCACGCTGGTGCAGCATGCCGGCCGCGTGCTGTCGCGCGACTTCCTGCTGGAGCGGACCCGTGGCCGTGATGCCGCACCCTTCGACCGGACCATCGACGTGCAGGTCGGGCGGCTGCGCAAGAAGCTGGAGGCCGACGCGGAGAATCCCCAGATCATCAAGTCGGTGCGCGGGGCCGGCTACATCTTCGTGCCGCCGGTCGAACCGGTCCGATAGATGGACGCCGCACAGCCGCCCGGTGTACCGCCTGAGCCGGCGCAGGCCGTCGACGACCTGACGGTCTACCGATCGCTTTTTTCGGCCTATCCCGACGCGCTGCTGCTCGTGGACGCGGCTGGCCGCATCGTGCGGGCCAACCCTGCCGCGACCACGCTGCTGGGCTACGCCACGGAGGAACTCGTCGGCCTGAGCGTGGACGAGCTGGTGCCCGACAGCATCCGGCCGCGCCATGCGTCCTACCGCCATGCCTACGCGCACGCGCCGCGTTCCCGACCCATGGGCACGCAGATGGAGCTGGTGGCCAAGCGGCGCGACGGCAGTGAGGTCATGGTGGAGATCGCCCTGAGCCCGCTGCAGGACCATGGCCTGCCATTCGTGGTGGCGGCCATCCGCGACATTGGCGGCTATCCGCGCGTCAAGCAGGCCTTGCAGCGGGCGCGCTACAGCGAGCATCTCGCGCAGCTGGGCCGCCTGGCCGCAGATGGCCGTGATCCGCAGGCCTTGCTGCAGCAGGTGCCCGCCATCGCTGCCGAAGCGCTGGAGGTCGAGATGGCCCTCGTCCTGCTGCTGGAAAGCAGCCGGCTCGAGTTTCGCGTTGCCGGCGGGGTGGGATTGATAGCCGGTGAATCGCTCGGCGCCATCGTGCCCAACCGCAGCGACACCCCGTTGGGCTTCGTGCTGGCCCAGGGCCGATCGGTCGTGGTCGAGGACTTTCGCGATGAACAGCGCTTTGCGGTTCCGCCGGCTTATCTCGAAGCCGGGCTGGTCAGCGCATTGGCGGTGCCTTTGCTGGATCGTGGACGCGCCATCGGTGCCCTGAAGGTGCGCTCCCGGCAGTTGAAGCGATTCGGCGACGATGAACAGCGTTTCCTGCAGGCGCTGGCCAATCTGCTGGCCACCTGCCTGCAGCGCGCCCAGAGCGAGGAGGCCCTCAACCACGCCCAGCGCCTGGAGAGCGTGGGCCAGCTCACGGGCGGCATCGCGCACGACTTCAACAACCTGCTCACCGTCATCCAGGGCAATCTGCAGGTGCTGGAGGAGTTGCCGGCGCTGTCGGGCGAGGAGTTGGCCCTGCAGCTCGTGGGCGCGGCCACGCGCGCGTCCAAGCGCGGCGCTGAGCTGACGGGCAAGCTGCTGGCGTTCTCGCGCCGCCAGGTGCTGCAGCCCGATGCCGTCGATGTGGGAGCCATGCTGCTGTCGTTGTCGGACATGCTGCGCCGCACGCTCGACCAGCGCATCGCCATCGAGGTCGACATCGCCCAGGGCTGCCCGGCCGTGCTGGCCGACCCCGGGCAACTGGAGTCGGCCCTGCTGAACATTGCCATCAACGCCCGCGATGCGATGCCCGACGGAGGGTCACTGCGCTTCAGCGCCGGGCTGGTGGGCAGCCTGCCGGCCGATGTGAGGCGGGAGATCGACGATGTCAGCGCCCAGGACGAGCGCTTCGTGCGCCTCGCCATCTCGGACACCGGCTCCGGCATGCCCGAAGAGGTGAAGGAAAGAGCGTTCGAGCCCTTCTTCACGACCAAGCAGGCCGGGCGGGGCACAGGCCTGGGCCTCAGCACCGTCTATGGCTTCGTCAAGCAGTCCCGCGGCGCGGTGGCGATCGACTCGGCGCCCGGTGTCGGCACGACGGTCTCCCTCTACCTGCCTCGGCCCTGGGACGAGCACCTGTCTGCCGACGAACCCGCTGAGGGTAGCGACGCCATCCCCCCGGGCCTGAAGGTGCTGATGGTCGAGGACGATGCCGAAGTGCGTTCGGTGGCGAAGCGCTTCCTCGATGCGCTGGGTTGCGAGATCACGGTCTGCGCCAGCGCCGAGCAGGCCTTGCTGCTGTTGACGCCCGAGGCGCCTTTCGAGCTGCTGTTGACCGACATCGCGCTGGGCGCGGGCATGCGCGGCACGGAACTGGCGCGGCTGGCGCAGCAGAGGCTGCCGCGGCTGTCCATTCTGCTGATGTCGGGCTTCTCGGCAGAACTGCTGGACGCCGATCGCGACTCGCCGCCGGGTTGGGAGCTGCTGCCCAAGCCCTACTCGCGGTCCGAACTGGCGCAGGCCATCGCCCGCGCCCTGGTCGGTTAAGCCGCACCCAGCCGAGCAGCGCGCCTCAGGCCGACGGCATCGGGCTGGATGCGCGCGGTGGGGCTCCGGTCCAGCCGGAACAGGCGCAGCGTGGCGCTCACCTCTTCGGACTGGGCCAGAACCTGCTGGGCCGAGCCGGCGAGCTTTTCCACCAGACCCGCGTTCTGCTGCGTGAAGCCATCCATCTGCTGGATGACCTCGTGCATCTGCGAGATGCCCAGCAGTTGCTCCTGGGCGCCGCGGTCGATGTCGCCGATCAGGGTGGTGAAGTTCTCCACCGCCTTCAGTGTCGTGTCAATGCTCGAGCGCGCGCTGTCCGTCTGTCGTTCGGCCGCCTGCACCTGCTCGGTGGAGGCCTGGATGAGCTGCTTGATCTCGCGGGCTGCCGTGGAGCTGCGCTGCGCCAGCGCGCGCACTTCGGTGGCCACCACTGCGAAGCCGCGGCCATGCTCGCCCGCGCGGGCCGATTCGACGGCGGCATTGAGGGCCAGGATGTTGGTCTGGAAGGCGATGCTGTCGATGACCTGGATGATGTCGGCGATCTTGTGCGACGAGCGCGCAATGCCACCCATGGTCTCGGTGACCGAGTGGACGACCTGCGCGCTGCGGCGGGAGACGCCGCTGAGGTCTTCCGCCACGCCGCTGGCCAGGTGGGTGGTATCGGTGCTTTGGCGGACCGTGGCCGTGATCTGCTCCATGCTGGCCGCGGCTTCCTCCAGGCTGGCGGCCTGCGACTCGGTGCGCTGGGCCAGGTCGCGGTTGCCCTGGGCGATCTCGCGGCTGACGCGGTTCATCTGGTCCAGCTCGGCGCGCGTGTCGGAGACCAGCGAGCGCATGTTGACCGCCAGTTGAGCCAGGGCTTGCTCCAGCCCTCGGCTCAGGCGATCCCCGCTGGGCTGCAGGTTGTGGCTGAGGTCGCCAGCGGCGAGCTGGTTGGCATAGCGCTCGACGTGAATGAGGCCGCGGTTCCGCCTCTGCTGCGCCAGGGCCGCCGCGACAGAAGCGGCCAGGAAGACGGCGCAGGCTGCAATCCAGGGGCCCTGGCCAGCCAGTGCCACGCCCAGCGCGCCCACGGCAAGATAGCTGGGCGCCAGGCCCAGCCAGGGCTGTGAGGCCAGAGCGCGACTGATGCGCCCCAGCAAGCCGCGGCGCTGCACCTGGCCACGGTGCAGGGTGTGGACCAGCTCGCCGGCTTGCTGCTCGTCGCGCATCTGCGCATAGAGCTGCTCGGCCGCATCGATCTGGGCGCGGCTGGGGGCAGACCGCACCGACAGGAAGGCGATGGGCTGGCCGTTCTCGACCAGCGGCGTGACGTTGGCCAGCACCCAGTAGTGGTCGCCATCCTTGCGGCGGTTCTTCACCAGCCCGGACCAGGGCTGGCCGGCGGAGATCGTGGCCCAGAGGTCGCGGAAGGCCTCGGGCGGCATGTCGGGGTGCCGGATCATGTTGTGGGGTTGGCCGAGCAACTCGTCGCGCGAATAGCCGCTGACGTCCACGAAGGCCGCGTTGCAATGCAGGATGCGGCCCTTCAGATCAGTGGTCGAGACGAGGTTGCGATCGGCCGGGACCGGGTATTCGCGATCGGTGACTGGCAAGTTGCTACGCATGGAGGTCTCCCTGCCGCGATGCGCGGCGGTACTGGTGAAAGAGGGTGGGGTGTGGTTCAGGAAGCAAGCGCCAAATCCGCCTCGGCGACCAGCCTTCGCTGCAGCGCCTCAGGCGTGTCGGGCCGGCCGAAGTGGTAGCCCTGCATCTCGTCGCAGCCCTGGCGAAGCAGGTGGTCGCGCTGGGCGGGCGTCTCCACGCCCTCGGCGACGACGCGCAACCGCAGGCGATGCGCCAGCCCGATCACGGCGTCGACGAGGGCCTCGCCGTCCGGCGCCTCGCCAATGCGGCGCACGAAGGACTGGTCGATCTTCAGCGCGTCGATCGGAAGCTGCTGCAGATAGGCCAGGCTGGAATAGCCGGTGCCGAAGTCGTCCAGCGACACCTTGACGCCCAGGTCCCGCAGCCGCTGCAGCATCTGCGTTCCGGCTTGCGGGTTGCTGATGAGCATGCCCTCGGTCAGCTCCAGTTCAAGGTAGCGCGCGGGCACCTGGTGCTGCTCCAGGGCCCAGGCCACGACGGCGTCCAGGTCCCCAGCGGTGAATTGGCGCGCGGCCACGTTGACGGCGATGGGCACCACTGGCAGTCCGGCGTTCATCCACGTCCGGATCTGGCGGCATGCCGTGTCGATGACCCAGGCGCCGATGGCGAGGATGAGGCTGCTGTGTTCGGCCAGCGGGATGAACTCGCCCGGGGAAACGAGGCCGACGCCGGTCCGGTTCCAGCGCAGCAGCGCTTCGGCCGCAATGGTCTCGCCGCTGTTGGCGTCGACCTTGGGCTGGTAGTGCAGCAGCAGCTCGTTGCGCTCGATGGCGCGGCTCAGCGCTGCCTCCAGGTCCAGCTTGGCCATGGCCTTGCCGTTCATGTCATCGGTGTAGAAGCAGAAGCGGTTGCGGCCCATGTCCTTGGCGCGGTACATGGCGGCGTCGGCATCCCGCAGCAGTTCCACGGCCGAGGAGCTGCCGTCGTCGGGGAAGGTGCTGATGCCGATGCTGGCTGTCAGATAGGCGTCCTGGCCGCAGGACAGCGCGACGGGCGCCGAGACCGCGGCCAGCAGGTCGCCGGCCAGCGTGGCGATGCAGCCAGCACCGGGTCCCCCATCCAGGATGACAAGGAATTCGTCGCCACCGAGCCGACCGAGGAAGTCCGTCTGGCGCAGGCGGGTCTTCAGCCGGTCGGCAATGCAGACCAGCAGTTCATCGCCGGCGGGATGGCCCAGGCTGTCATTGACCGTCTTGAAGCCGTCGAGGTCGAGGACCATCACGACGGCCCGGCTCTCGTGGCGGCGCGCCTTGCTCAGTACCTGCTCGAGGTGACTTTGCAGCAGCATGCGGTTGGGCAGGCGTGTCAGGGGGTCGTGGTGGACGAGCCAGTCGGCCTGGGCCTCGCTGTCCTTGAGGCGGCTGATGTCGGTGAACACGCCCACGTAGTGAGTCACCGGTCCGTCGTCCTCGCGCACGGCGCTGATGGTCAGCCATTCGGGGTAGATCTCGCCGTTCTTGCGGCGGTTCCAGATCTCGCCCTGCCAATGGCCGGTCTGACTTAGCGACGCCCACATGTCCTCGTAGAACGTCTTGTCATGCCGGCCGGAGTGCAGCAGCTGCATGCTGGCGCCGACGGCCTCGTTCATGGCGTAGCCCGTGATGGCCGTGAATGCGCGGTTGACCAACTGGATGTGGCCCTGTGAATCGGTGATGACGACGCCGTCGCGGATGTCCTCGAAGACGGTGGCCCACTGGCGCATGCGCTGCTGCAGGTCGCGCCGCTCCGTGATGTCGCTGGAGATGCCGTAGACGCCGATGGTGCGCCCCTCGTCGTCCACGAGCCGGCCCTTGCCGCAGGCATAGACCCTCTCGCCATCGGCCATCGTCAGCCGCGTTTCGACGCAGACGGGCTTGTCCGCGCGCAGCACGGCGGCGTCGTCTTCGAGCAGGCGGCGTACTTGATCGGGTGGAAACAGCTCCGTGGAGTCCAGACCGATCAATTGCTCAGGGGTGCGTCCCAGCGACTTGCAGAGCTCGCGGTTCACGAACAGGTAGCGGCCCTGCAGGTCCTTGGCGAAGATGGCATCGGTCGAGGAGTTGGCGATGGCTTCGGCGATCTTCCAGGCGCGCTCCTTGTCCTGGCTGGCCACCGCCATGCGCGAAGCCGCCTGCAGTTCGCGCCGCTTCATGGCGCCGTAGATGACCGCCCCGGCGGCCAGCACGGCCAGGATGTTGACGATGGCCAGCGTTGCCGCGCCGGACACGGTATCGCCCTGCAGCAGGCTGCGAGGTGCCTGCATCGCGACATACCAGGCCGAACCGCGGACCGCTGCGGCCACGGCGGCCTTGGCCTCGTCGTCATGCTCCAGGCCGTCCAGCACCGTGCCGGCCAGGGACGGGCTGCTGGACAAGGTGGCCAGTGAGGCGCCGGACGCATCCGTTGGCTGTGCCAGCGGCATGTCCGAGCCGTTGACGCCGATGGCCAGCAGGCCTTGGCTGGCGGGGCGGAAGAAGAGCGTCTCGGTTGTGTCGATGACCGAGCGCGACAGCAACTGGGGCAGCAGCGTGCGGCGCGGCGCGGTGCGCAGCAGCAGCACCGTTTCGGGCCTGCCGTCGACGCCGGGCAGCGGCACGAACAGGTCGAACTGCAGGCTGGCAGGGTCGCCCGCCCGAGCCTGGAAGTCACTGCTGCTCACCAGGCCGCGCAACATCGCCCCGCCAGCGCCAGATGACGTGGCAGTGTCGAGGTGTCGCGCGCGGCTGTCCGGCGCCAGCAACAGCTGACCCTGCTCGTCGAGCAGCAGCGCATCGGTGTAACGCGAGGAGGCGAGCAGCAACAGCAACTGCCGGCGCATGTCGGCGGTCAGCGCGTCATCCGGGCTGCGATGCCAGCGTTGCACGCTGGCGCGAAATTGCGTGTCGGTGGCAAGCCGCCGGGCTTCGTCGGTACGCCTTTCGACCCAGCCCTGGACCATGTCCGCCTTGAGCGCGGCTTCACGGCGCAGATGGTCCACCTGCTGCTCATGGGACTTGCGGGTCGAACTCGCGTAGCTGACCAGGCTGGCCAGGACCACGGTCGCCGACAGCAGCGCGAACACCCACAGCAGGTTGCCCGAGCCGATCGGGTGCGCCGCACCGCTGTTGGTACGGCGACCACGCGCCGCCACGAAGTAGATCAGGCCACTGGTCGCCAGCACGAAGGCCAGGCCCTTGCCCTGGCTGACGGCCGACAGGGTCGCGACGTCGGGGGCCACGAACTGCAGCAGCCTGTCGGACAGGATGATCCATGCCAGGCCGAAGGCGGCGTATGCGGCCGCGATCTGCTTCGGGGTTCCCGGCAGCAGGCGACGCAGTGACGTCGCATCATGGTTGGGGGGCCCGCCTTCGGCCGCTGGGTTCAGAGAAGTTGCGCTTGGATCTTGATGCTGTGCATTCATGGTGTCTCCCTGGATCGCCGCGTCGCCTTCGAAGGGCGTGTCGCTCAGTGAAGGCCGGCTGTCGCCGGACGGCGACTGGTGAAGGCGACCAGGGCATGGAAGTCGGGGATGCAGATGTCGCGACGGCTTTTTTCGTTGAAGGCGATCAACCGGGCCCGGGCCAGCCTTGACAGCACGCGGCTGACCGTCTCCAGCGTCAGGCCGAGGTAGTTGCCGATCTCGGCGCGGGTCAGGCGCAGGCTGATCTGGTCGGTGCGCAGGCCGCGTACGAACAGGGAGTCGGCCCAGTCGTGCAGGAAGGTGGCGACCCGGGCGTCTGCCGGGAGGGTGCAAAGCGCCGTCTTGGCCTCGCGATCGCGCATGATTTCGCTGCTCATGGCCTGATGCAGCAGGGCCATGAGGCGCGGCTGTTCGGCACAGGCCCGCAGCAAGGCGTCGTAGCGCAGCGACCAGACCTCCGCCGTGTCCATCGCGACGGCGTCGCAGGCAAAGCTGCCCTTGGCGATGCCGCCGAAGCCCAGCCAGTCGCCGCGGAACTTCAGCCCCACCACCTGCTCGTGGCCGCCCTCGGAGACGCTGAGCAGCTTGAAGCAGCCCGAGTTCAGCACGTACAGATGCTCGAAACGCTCGCCGTTGCGGTAGAGCACGTCGCCAGCGTGCACGATGCGCCGCGTGGGCTTCAGTGTGGCTTGCAGCAGCGCCAGGTCATCGGTGATGCGTTGTCCGGTCGACGCAGCCGTCCGCGTGCTCGACCCGTCGGGGGCAGGAAAGGCCGGGGCGTCTGGGCGCTGGATGGCGCTGTGCGGGGTGGTGTGCATCTGGGGCTCCGGTGAGGGCTGATTGATGCGATGGATGCTAGGTAGCGCCCGCCAATGCGATGCCAACGGGCGGCACCAGTCGGTCGCACTGCGTAACACTCGGTGAACAGACGGTGACGGAGCTTCGCAACACCAGGCCGGATCCAGCGGCGTTGACCTGCGTCAATGCCCGCGCATGTCGCGTCGCTACGCTGGCGGCCAATGTCTGCAAAACCCCGTCAAGGCGTCACGAGCGCCGACTTCTCCAACCCCGAAGATGCAGCCGCCCTGGTGCTGCAGGCGCAAGCGCTCTCCAAGCTCGGCAACGGCGCACTGAAGCTGCTGCAAGGCAAGAAGCTGGCACTCGTGTCGCCCCGGCCGGGCGAGGCGAGTGAGGGCGAATTCGTCCATGCCGCCACGGCGCTGGGTGCGCATGTGTCATATGTCCACCTGGGGCTCGACGAGGACAGCAGCGCACAGCAGATCGCCACCACCGCGCGGGTGCTGGCCAGGCTTTACGACGCCGTCGAATGCCAGCACCTGCCGGCCACACTGGTCGGGCGGATCGCAAGCAGCACCACCATTCCCGTCTTCGCCGGGCTGGCGACCCAGGACCATCCGACGGCAGCGCTGGTTGATTCCGTTGGCATCGACGCGGCGCCCGCCGTCAGGCGCCGCGCCATTCTTCAGGCGGCCCTGGTGCTCAGCGTGCCGTGAAGGCCGCGGACCGACCCGCGAGCTGGATTGATCCAGCGCAATGGCCGGGGCCGCCTGTCGGGCTACCGTGGGGCCATGACCCCCCAAGCGCGCCACGTCCTGTTGATCCTTGGCCATCCCGACGGCAATGGCAGCCACCTGTGCCACGCGCTTGCGGATGCCTACGCAGAAGGTGCCGGCCGGGCCGGGCATGAGGTTCGTCGCATCGACGTCGCCCAGCTCGACTTCCCGCTGTTGCGCAGCAAGCAGGCGTGGGAGGAAGGGCCGGTGCCGCCCGCGCTGCTGCCAGCGCAGGCCGACATCGGATGGGCCGATCACGTCGTGCTGTTCTTCCCGCTGTGGCTGGGCGACATGCCGGCGCTGCTCAAGGCCTTTCTCGAACAGGTGGCGCGCCCCGGTTTCGCGGTCGGCAAGGCCGGCCAGGAATCGCTGGGCACCAAATTGCTGAAGGGGCGCTCGGCCCGCGTCGTCGTGACCATGGGCATGCCGGCGCTGGTCTACCGCTGGTACTTCCGGGCACACAGCGTGAAATCGCTGGAGCGCAACATCCTCGGATTCGTCGGCTTCGCGCCCGTGAGCGAGACCTTGATCGGCGGCGTGGAGGGGTTGGAGGAAGCCGGCGTTGCCAAGTGGCTGGCGCGCATGCGCAAGGCCGGCGAGCGCGCCGACTGAAGCGCGCGGTCAGCCTACCGCGCGGCTCGCGACGAAGACTTCGGGCGGCTGCATGCCGTCCGCCTGGATGTCGAAGCCCATGGGCTTGAGCAGGTTCAGCATGGCGCGGTTCTCGCGCAAGACATGGCCGACCAGGCGCTGGGTGCCGCGCGACGCCGCATAGTCCAGCAAGGCCTGCATCAGCAATCGGCCAAGGCCCTGGCCCTTGAGGTCGCTGCGCACCAGCAGGGCGAACTCAGCATCGACGTTGTCGGGGTCGCGCACGAGGCGACCCACGGCCAGCGTGGTCGGGCAGCCCGGTGCCTGCTCGTCGACGATGAGCAAGGCCATCTCGCGCTCGTAGTCGATCTGCGTCATGCGGGCCAGATCGTCGTGGGTCAAGGCGTGCGGCGCCTGGAAGAAACGCATGCGCAGGTCTTCAGGGCTGCAGGCCTCCAGGAATTCGCGGTGCAGGGCCTCGTCTTCGGGCCGGATCGGGCGCATGACCAGGGTGTTGCCTCGCCAGTGCAGCGTGCGGACCAGTTCGGCTGGGTAGGGGCGCACTGCAAAACGCGCCATCCCCGAGGGCGCCGAAGAGGACAGGCGCACGCGCGCGTCCAGCGCGACAACGCCGTGCTCGTCGGCCAGCAGCGGGTTGATGTCCAGCTCGGCCATTTCGGGCAGGTCGGCCAGCATCTGCCCGACCGCGATCAGCGTGTCGCACAGCGCATTGAGTTGCGCCGGTGGCCGATCGCGGTAGCCCGCCAGCAAGCGTGCCACGCGCGTGCGGTCCACCAGATCGCGAGCCAGCGTGCGGTTCAGCGGCGGCAGCGCCACGGCGCGGTCGCCCAGCACTTCCGCAGCGATGCCGCCCTGGCCGAACAGCAGCACCGGGCCGAAGATGGCGTCGACATGGGCGCCCACGATCAGTTCCTGGGCATGGGGCCGCTGCACCATGGCCTGCACGCTGAAACCCTCGATGGGGGCTGCGGGGCGCGTGGCCTGCAGCTGAGCCAGCATGTCCCGCGCCGCCGCCCGCACGGCGTCCTCGTCGCGCAGGTCCAGGCGCACGCCGCCGGCATCCGACTTGTGCAGGATAGCGGCGGACACCACCTTCAGCACCACCGGCCCGCCAATCTGGCGAGCCGCATCGACGGCAGCCTGTGGCGATGCGCCGACGCGCAATGTGGGCACCACGGGAATGCCGTAGCTGGCCAGCAATGCCTTCGCATCGACCTCATCCAGCCACTCCCGGCCCGCTGCAATGCCCGTGTCGATGATGGCGTGCGCCTTGGCGCGGTCCGGCTCTGCCTGCGTGCTGGCGCTGGGGGTCTGGCGCAGCGCGGCCTGATTGCGCCGATAGGTCTGCATCAGCGAGAAGGCCCGCACGGCTTCCTCGGGTGTCTCGTACCCGGCGATGCCGGCCGCCTCGAAGGCACGTCGCGCCGGCGCGGCGCTGTGGCCGCCCATCCAGCAGCTCAGCACACGGCCGCTGTGTTCTGCCATCAGCGGGGCGCAGGCCCGGGCGATGGCCTCGCTGGGCACGATGGCCGTTGGTGCATGCACGAACAGCACGGCGCCAGCTTCAGGGGCGTCAAACAGGGCCTTGAGCGTTTCCACATAGCGCTGCGCCGGCGCGTCGCCAATGATGTCGATGGGGTTGCCATGCGACCAGTTGGCGGGCAGCACGGCGTTGAGTCGCTGCATCAGCGCCGGACCCGGCCGCGCCAGCGGCACGCCCATGGCGGAGGCCGCGTCGGCCACCATCACGCCAGCGCCGCCGCCATTGGTCACCACCATCAGCTCGCGGCTGTGGTTGTCGCGAAAACGCGCCAGCGTCTGTGCGGCGATGAAGAGGTCTTGCAGGGTGTCCACGCGCAACATGCCGGCGCGGCGTATGGCCGCGTCGAAGGCGAAATCCTCGCCCGCCAGGGCCCCGGTATGCGAGGCCGCCGCCCGGATGCCGGCCGGCGCGCGGCCGGCCTTCACGACGATGACCGGTTTGGTGCGCGCAGCAGCGCGCGCCGCCGACATGAACTTGCGCGGCGAGTTGATGGACTCGATGTAGAGCAGGATGGCGCGCGTGCGCCGGTCCGCGGCCAGATGGTCCAGCAGGTCGCCGAAGTCGACGTCCATGTGCTCGCCCAGGGAGATCAGGTGGGAGAACCCGATCTGTTCGGCATTCGCCCAATCCAGCAGGGCGGTCAGCAAGGCGCCCGACTGTGACACCAGCGCCAGCTCGCCAGGCAGGGCGCTGGCCTGGGTGAAGCTCGCGTTCAGGCCCAGGTGAGGGCTCAGCAGGCCGATGCAGTTCGGACCCAGCAGCCTCAGCGTGTGCGGTCGCGCGGCGTGGAGCGCGGCCTGCTTCTGCAGCACCGTGAGACCGGCAGTGACGATGATGGCAGCGCGCGTGCCGAAGGTGCCGAGCTGTTCGATCAGCGGCACGATGGTGTCTGGTGGCGTGCACAGCATGGCCAGTTCCGGCACGAAGGGCAGCTCGGCCACGGCGCTGAAGCATCGCGCGCCGTCGAGCGCCTGCAGCCGCGGGTTGACGGGGGCCAATGCCCCCTTGAAACCCCCGGCGGCCAGATTGCGCCAGACGGTGGTGCCGACCCGCCCGGGCTTGTCCGAGGCGCCGAAGACGGCCACGGACTCTGGCGCCAGCAGTCGGTTGAGATGGCGTTGGGTCATGGGACGCTGCGCTCAGTGGGACATCAGTACCGGTGCGGTCATCGACGCCAGCAGGGTGCGCGAAACGCCACCGAACAGCCGCTCGGTCCAGCGCGCATGGCCATAGGCGCCCATGACGATGAGGTCGGCGCCGGTGTCGGATGCAGCGTTGAGCAGCGCGTCGCCGATGGACACGGTCGTGACCTCGTCGCGCACCTCGGCGTCGACGCCCTGGAAGGCCAGCCACTGCCGGATGCCGGCCAGACGCGCCAGCGGCCCCGTGCCTTGCGCATCGCGGCGCCAGTGCATCAGCGTGACCTGCCCGGCACGGCGCAGCAAGGGCAGGGCATCGGTCAGGGCGCGCACGGATTCGGGGCTGCCATCCCAGGCCACCAGCACCCGCTGCGTGCGGACCGGCTCCCGGTGGGTGTAGGGGATCAGCAGCACGGGCCGGGCGCAGGCGAGCAGCACCTGCTCGAGCTCGGCTTCCTGCTGGCGGTGGCCGGGCACCGAGGGGTCGGGTTGGCTCATGATCAGCAGGTCGGCGCATTGGGCGCGCAGCACGAGCGAGGTCGATGCCGGGGACGGGTCGGCCAGCGCTTCAAAAGACGGCAGCGCCTCCGACGTGCAGCGTTTGCGAAACCCTTGCGCGCTGGCCATGGCCTCGGCCAGCAGGAGTTCGCTGGCGGCCGCTGCCGCGTCGGCCATCGCCGCGGCGCCGTGTCTGGCCTGCGCATCCAGGGCAGCCGTGGGCGCCAGGCCGATCAGATGCGCCTCGAACTGGCGGGCCAGCGCGATGGCGATGTCGGTACGGGCCCCATTGGCCGGTGTCGCATCGAGTGCGACGAGGATGCTGCGATATGTCATGTGGATCTCCTTGAGGGGTCACTCGAAGCTCAGCACCGCCCGGCCATCGATGCGCCCCAGCCGCAGCTCATCGAAGATGCGGTTGATGTCATCGAGGCGGTGCGTGGTGGTGCTGGCGTGCACCACGCCGTCGGCCGCGAACTGCAGCGCTTCATTCAGGTCCTGCCGCGTGCCGACGATGGAGCCGCGCACGGTCTTGGCATTGAGGACGACGTCGAAGATCGGCAGCGCGAAGTCGCCGGGCGGCAGGCCGACCATGGACATGGTCCCGCGCTTGTGCAGCATGCCCAGCGACTGGCCGAAGGACTCGCGCGACACGGCGGTCACCAGGGCGCCGTGCACGCCGCGCAGCTCGCGCTGGAGCACGGCGACGGGGTCCTCCTCGGCCGAGTTCACGCAGAGTTCGGCGCCCAGTTGCTTGGCCAGCCGCAGCCTGGCGGTGTCGATGTCCACCGCCACGACGTGAAAACCCATGGCCCGCGCGTATTGCACGGCCAGGTGCCCCAGGCCGCCGACGCCGACGATGGCCACCCACTGCCCCGGCCGGGCGTCCAGCACCTTCAGCCCCTTGTAGACCGTCACGCCGGCGCACAGGATGGGCGCCAGCGATTCGAATGACAGGCCGTCCGGCAGATGGCCCACATAGCCTGGGTCGGCCAGCACGTATTCGGCGAAGCCGCCGTTGACGGTATAACCCGTCATCTGCTGGTGATCGCAAAGCGTCTCCCAGCCTGTCATGCAGTGCTCGCAGTGGCCGCAGGCGGTGTGCAGCCAGGGCACGCCGACGCGATCGCCCTCGCGGATGCCCTTGACGCCCGCGCCCACGGCGGCGACATGGCCGACCCCCTCGTGGCCAGGGATGAAGGGCAGGGGCGGCTTGACGGGCCAGTCGCCGTCGGCCGCGTGCAGGTCGGTGTGGCACACGCCGCAGGCGGCCACCTTGACGAGGACCTGCCCGGCCGGCACCTCCGGAACGGGGACTTCCTCCAGGCTGAGGGGCTCGCGATAGGCACGAACGACGGCGGCTTTCATCGTGGGCATGACAGCTCCTGCGAGCCTGTGGCTCAATGGCCGTGAGCCTAGGTCGAGCGATCGAATCAGACCTTGCGCCTGATCAAGCGCTGCGAGTCGGGGTGCGCGGGTCTTGTCGCGGGCAGAGGCTGTCGAATTTGACGAGCCCCAGGTAAACCCGTTCAGAGCGGCTGTCAGCTCTGCCTAGAATTTGCTGCACTGCACAGGAGATCAGCGCATGGCGACTGCCCGCAAGAAAGCGGCACCCGATCAAGCCCAGGCCGGCGACACCAAGCCCAGCCTGCGCATTCTCAAGAAGTACCCCAACCGCCGCCTCTACGACACCCAGACCAGCAGCTACATCACGCTGGCCGACGTGAAGCGCATGGTGCTGGAGGGGATCGACTTCGAGGTGCACGATGCCAAGAGCCAGGAAGACCTGACGCGCTCCATCCTGCTGCAGATCATCCTGGAGGAAGAGACCGGCGGCGTGCCGATGTTCTCGACCAACTCGCTGGCGCAGATCATCCGTTTCTATGGCCACGCGATGCAGGGCGTCATGGGTGGGCTGCTGGAGCGCCAGATGCAGGCCTTCACCGACCTGCAATCGCGCTTTACCGAGCAGACGCCAGGCGGCGTCCCCTTCACGCCCGACGCCTGGACCGGGCTGATGGGCGGCTATGCCGAGCAGTCCAAGACGCTGATGAACCAGTGGCAGGAGCAGCTCAAGCAGGCGGGCGTGATGTTCCCGTTCGTGCCCAAGAAATAGCCACCCCCGCCGCGCCGGCCCGACCCGCGTAACAGTGGGTGAGGCCTGTTAGCGGCGCCTTGAGCTTGCGCCGACTGGCCGCAGGTGCTCCCTCCGATGTGGACGGGAGCGAGCATGATCCAGAAAGAACACCAGCGGCGCATCCATGTGCCGCCGGGGCACCAGCTGAGGCCGACGGGCACCGAATCGCTGCAGCGCGAAGGGGTGGAGACCCGTCTGTCCTACTTCGAGGTCGTCGACCCCGCGGGTTTGCGGGTCGGCAGCTATGTCGTGCGCGAGGCCCGGTCGACCCAGCCGCCGTTCGCGGCCTCCGTCACGGTCGAAGCGGTGGAATAGCGGTTTTTTCAGTGAAGCCCGGTGGTTTCACGCGGCCACGCGACAGCTGAAAAGTACGCTTGGCGCCACATCGCCGAAAATACGGGGATGAATGAACAGATCACCCCCGCCGCGATCCCGAAGATTGGCTTCGTTTCACTTGGCTGCCCGAAAGCGCTGACCGACAGCGAACTGATCCTCACCCAGCTCCGCGCCGAGGGCTACGAGACCTCCAAGACCTTTGCCGGCGCCGACCTGGTCATCGTCAACACCTGCGGCTTCATCGACGACGCCGTCAAGGAAAGCCTGGACACCATCGGCGAGGCCCTGGCCAAGAACGGCAAGGTCATCGTGACCGGCTGCCTGGGCGCCAAGGCTGGCGCTGCCAGCACGGATGCCGGCAGCCTGGTGCGCGAGATCCACCCAAGCGTGCTGGCCGTGACCGGCCCGCATGCCACCCAGGAAGTCATGGACGCGGTGCACACCCATGTGCCCAAGCCCCACGACCCCTTTGTCGACCTGGTGCCCAGCTACGGCGTCAAGCTGACGCCCAAGCACTACGCCTACCTGAAGATCAGCGAGGGCTGCAACCACCGCTGTTCCTTCTGCATCATCCCGAGCATGCGCGGCGACCTGGTGTCGCGCCCCATCGGCGATGTGCTGAACGAGGCGCGCGCGCTGTTCGAGAGCGGCGTCAAGGAACTGCTCGTCATCAGCCAGGACACCTCGGCCTATGGCGTGGACGTGAAATACCGCATGGGCTTCTGGGACGGCAAGCCGGTCAAGACGCGCATGCTGGACCTCGTCGCCCAGCTCGGCGAGATCGCCAAGCCCTTTGGCGCCTGGGTGCGCCTGCACTACGTCTACCCCTACCCGCACGTCGACGCGGTGCTGCCGATGATGGCCGAAGGCCTGGTGCTGCCCTATCTGGACGTGCCCTTCCAGCATTCCCATCCCGACGTGCTCAAGCGCATGAAGCGCCCGGCCAACGGCGAGAAGAACATGGAGCGCATCCTGCGCTGGCGCGAGGCCTGCCCGGAGCTCGTGATCCGCTCGACCTTCATCGCCGGCTTCCCCGGCGAGACCGAGGCCGAGTTCCAGCATCTGCTGGACTTCATGCAGGAAGCCAGGATCGACCGCGCCGGCTGTTTTGCCTATTCACCGGTCGACGGCGCCAGCGCCAACGACATCCCCGGTGCGCTGCCGACCGAAGTCCGCGAGGAACGCCGTGCGCGCTTCATGGCGGTGGCTGAAGCCGTGTCGGCCGCCAAGCTGCAGGCCCGCGTCGGGCAGACGCTGCAGGTGTTGATCGACTCCGCGCCGGCCCTGGGCCGCAAGGGTGGCGTGGGCCGTTCCTATGCCGATGCGCCCGAGATCGACGGCACCGTGAAGATCCTGCCGCCCGAGAAGGCCAGCAAGACGATGAAGGTGGGCGACTTCGTGCGCGCCCGCGTCGTCGCGGCGGATGGGCACGACCTCGTGGCAAGCCTGGTCTGATGAGCAAGAGAGCAGCAAGCACCAAGCTGATCCACCACCCTTACCGCGCCCCCGAAGGCTGGGATGCGGTGCCCGTGCCCGTGGCCAAGGCCTCGACCGTGCTCTTCAAGAACACGGCCGACCTGCACAAGCCGCGGCCGCGCGATGGCCTGACCTATCGCTACGGCCTGCATGGCACGCCGACGAGCTACACGCTGGCAGCGCGCATTGCCACGCTCGAGCATGCCGAGCATTGCCTGCTCGTGCCCAGCGGGCTGGCGGCCGTGACGCTGCCGTCGCTGGCCGTGCTGCGCCCGGGCGACGAGGTGCTGGTGCCGGACAACGTCTACGGCCAGAACCGCTACCTGACCGAGTCCTGGCTGCCGCAGTGGGGTGTCAGACATCGCTTCTACGACCCGCTGACGGTGCCGGTGCTGCACGACAACACCAGGCTGGTCTGGCTGGAGGCCGCGGGCTCCATCACGCTGGAGTTCCCCGACCTGCTGGGCACGTTGGCCGCCTGCCGTGCGCGGGGCATCACCACGGCGCTGGACAACACCTGGGGCGCCGGCCTGGCCTTCAACGGCTTCGAGCCGGCACCGGGCACCCACCCGGGCCTGGGCGCCGACATCGTCATGCAGGCGCTGACCAAATACGCCAGCGGCGGCGCCGACGTGCTGATGGGTTCGGTCTGCACACGCGATCGCAAGCTGCACGACCGCCTCAACCATGCCCACGAGCACCTGGGCTATGGGTTGGGCCAGAACGACGTCGAACTGGTGTTGCGCGGCCTGCCGACGCTGCCGCTGCGCTATGCCGCCCAGGACCGCGTGACGCGCCAGCTCGCCAGCTGGATGGCGGGCCGGCCCGAGGTCGCGCAGGTCTTCCATCCGGCCCTGCCGGGCTCGCCGGGGCATGAGCACTGGCTGGCCGTTGGTGGGGCGGGTGCCGCCTGCCTGTTCTCGGCCGTCTTCAAGCCCGACTACAGCGCAGCGCAGGTGGATGCCTTCGTCGACGCGCTGCAGCTTTTCGGCATCGGCTATTCCTGGGCCGGCCCCATGAGCCTGGCCGTGCCCTACGACATGAGCCGCAGCCGTGACCTGCCGCTGCCGTTCGACGGCGGCACGCTGGTGCGATTTGCGATTGGCCTGGAAGACGGCGCCGACCTCAAGGCCGACATCGAGCAGGCCTTGTCAGCTCTTGTTTGAGACCTTGTGTCTCATCAATTGCCCCTTCTCGCGCTCCCAATCCCGCTTCTTCTCGGTCTCGCGTTTGTCGTGCTGGGCCTTGCCCTTGGCGAGCGCGATGTCGGCCTTCACGCGGCCGCCCTTGTAGTGCAGGTTCAGCGGCACGAGGGTGAAGCCGCGCTGCTCGACCTTGCCGACCAAGCGCTTGATCTCGGCCTTGTGCATCAGCAGCTTCTTGGTGCGGTCGGCCTCGGGTGAGACGTGGGTGGAGGCGCTGCGCAGCGCGTTGATGCGGCAGCCGATCAGGAACAGCTCGCCGTCCTTGATCATCACGTAGCCATCGGTCAGCTGGACCTGGCCGGCGCGGATGGCCTTGATCTCCCAGCCGGAGAGCACGACCCCCGCCTCGAACTGCTCTTCGATGTGGTAGTCGTAACGGGCGCGGCGGTTCTCGGCGATGGACATGAAGTGGGATGTGGGGCCCGAGGCCCTTCTTACAATCCTGGCATTCTATGAAGCAGGTCAAAAAGTCCGTTCTGCTCTGGTACACGCCGCGCGAGATGTACGAGCTGGTCACCGCGGTGGAGCGCTATCCCGAGTTCCTGCCCTGGTGCAACAAGGTCGAGGTGCTGGCCCGTGAGGCCGACACCGTCACGGCCCGCCTGCACCTCGCTTACGCCGGTGTGCGCCATGCCTTCACGACGCGCAACCGCAACGAGGACGGGCGCAGCGTGCGCATGGAGCTCGTCGACGGCCCCTTCTCCCATCTGGATGGCCTGTGGCAGTTCCAGCCCCTGAACAAGCCGGGGGCGGATGGCGAGGCCACGGCCTGCAAGATCGTCTTCGAGCTCAGCTACGCCTTCAGCAGCGGGGCGCTGGAGGCCGTGGTGAGCCCGGTGTTCGATCGCATCGCCAATACCTTCGTCGACAGCTTCGTGCAGCGCGCCGAGAGCCAATATGGCCCGCGTTGAGCTGGTGTGGAGCCCGCAGCCGGGCGATGTCCAGCACCGCTGGCTGGAGGTGGAGGAGGGCGCCACCATAGCCGCCGCCCTGCGTGGCTGTGCCGATTTCATGGCCGCGCAGCAGCAGCCTCTGGAGCAATTGCAGGTCGGGATCTGGGGCCGTCTGCGACCGCTGACGACGCCGCTGCGCGAGCGCGACCGCATCGAGGTCTACCGCCCGCTCACCGTCGACCCCAAGGAGGCGCGGCGCCTGCGTTACGCCAAGCGCGGCGAGCGCATCGTGTCGCGGCACCGGCCGCAGGCGGGCAAGGCCTGATCAGCGGCACTCGCTGGTGATGGCGTCGCGCGCACGGCCGACTTCGGCGGCGATCTGGGCCTCGTCCATGAAGACGCGTTCGCCCTTGTCATTGGTGCGGGTCAGGCGCGTGCCGCTCTGCAGTTCGCGCAGATTGGCCTGGGCGCGGCTGCAGTTCTCGCGGCGCACCGCGGCGACGCGGCGCTCCTCTTCCTTCTTCTTGGCGGCGTCGCCTTCCTGGTCCTGCTTTTGGCGCGCAGCGGCCTCCTGCTCGGCCTTGGTGGGCGCGCTGGCGGCCGGCTTGGGCGCCGAAGCGGCACTGGCCTGGGCACCCGGTGGCGCGACGACGATGGTCTGCTTCGCGACATAGGGCCGCTGCAGGATGTCCTTTTCAGGCGTGCCGGGCGGCGGCGGCATGTCGCTGTACTGCACATTGCCCTTGGCGTCGCGCCACTTCCACTGCGCCTGGGCGGCGCCGGCCATGACGAGGCAGAGCAGGGCGAGGACGATGGGGCGAAGGGCTTTGCTGGGCATGCGTGCAGTTTAGCTGGGCGACCTCCGTATAATGCCGCTTTGCGTCTGGAGCTTTCCTCATGCGCCTTCTCGGCAAAGCGCTCACCTTCGACGATGTTCTGTTGGTGCCAGCGTTCTCCCAGGTGTTGCCCCGCGACACCAGCCTTGCGACCCGCCTGTCGCGCAATATCCCCCTGAACCTGCCCCTGGTGTCCGCTGCGATGGATACCGTGACCGAAGCACGCCTGGCGATCGCGATCGCGCAGGAGGGTGGCATCGGCATCGTGCACAAGAACCTGAGCGCCGAAGCCCAGGCTCGCGAAGTCGCCCGGGTCAAGCGCTACGAGAGCGGCGTCGTCCGCGAGCCGCTGACCATCGGCCCCGACGCCTCGGTGCGCGACGCCGTCGAGCTGGTCCGCCAGCACGGCTTCTCCGGCTTCCCGGTCGTCGAAGGCAAGCGTGTCGTCGGCATCGTCACCGGCCGCGACCTGCGCTTCGAGACCCGCATGGACGCCAAGGTCAGCGAGATCATGACGCCGGCGAACAAGCTCATCACGGTGCGCGAAGGCGCGTCACTTGAAGAAGCCAAGGCGCTGATGCACGCCCACAAGCTGGAGCGTGTCGTCGTCATCAACGACGTCTTCGAGCTGCGCGGCCTGATGACGGTCAAGGACATCACCAAGCAGACCAGCTTCCCCAATGCTGCGCGTGACAGCCACGGCAAGCTGCGCGTCGGCGCGGCGGTCGGCTTCGGCGAAGACACCGAGCTGCGCGTGGAACTGCTGGTCAAGGCCGGCGTCGACGCCCTCATCGTCGACACCGCCCACGGCCACAGCGCCGGCGTGCTCGAGCGCGTGCGCTGGGTCAAGCGCGCCTTCCCGCAGGTCGACGTCATCGGCGGCAACATCGCCACCGGTGCCGCGGCCCTGGCCCTCGTCGAGGCGGGCGCCGACGGCGTCAAGGTCGGCATCGGCCCCGGCTCCATCTGCACGACCCGCATCGTCGCCGGCGTCGGCGTGCCCCAGATCACCGCCATCGACAACGTCGTGACGGCCCTCAAGGGCACCGGCGTGCCGGTCATCGCCGACGGCGGCATCCGCTACTCGGGCGACGTGGCCAAGGCCATCGCGGCCGGCGCCGACACCGTCATGATGGGCGGCGCCTTCGCCGGCACCGAGGAAGCCCCGGGCGAGACCATCCTCTACCAGGGCCGCACCTTCAAGAGCTACCGCGGCATGGGCTCCATGGGCGCGATGGCCAAGGGCAGCGCCGACCGCTACTTCCAGGACACCTCGGCCAACAACCCGAACACGTCCAAGCTGGTGCCCGAAGGCATCGAGGGCCAGGTGCCCTACAAGGGCTCGGTCGTGCAGGTCATCTTCCAGATGGCCGGCGGCCTGAAGGCCTCGATGCACTACTGCGGCTGCGGCTCCATCGCCGACATGCAGGACAAGGCCGAGTTTGTCGAGATCACGACGGCGGGCATGCGCGAGAGCCATGTCCATGACGTGCAGATCACCAAGGAAGCGCCCAACTACCGCAGCGAATGAGCTGCTGACGGCGACAACGGGGCGAACGAGAGTCGCCCCGTTTCGCTTTTCAAGAAGACGATGAGTCCCTCCACGCAACGCACCCCGGCCATGGGCTTCATCATGGCCGCCGTGCTGATCGACATGATCTCCATCGGGCTGATGGTGCCGGTGCTGCCGCATATCGTCGGGACCTTCACGCACAGCAATGACGAGCAGACCTCGGCCTTCCTGCTGGTGACCATGGCCTTCGGCGTGGCCAACTTCATCGGCTCGCCCGTCCTGGGCTCGCTATCGGACCGATTCGGCCGCCGCCCGGTGCTGCTGATCGGCTTTGCGGGCCTGGCGCTGAGCTTTTTCGTGACGGCCGTGGCCACGGCGCTGTGGATGCTGGTTGCCGTGCGCCTGTTCTCGGGCGCCATGCAGGCCAATATCGCGATTGCCAACGCCTACGTGGCCGACATCACGCCGGCCGAAGACCGCGCGCGCCGTTTCGGCCAGCTGGGCGCGATGTTCGGCGTCGGCTTCATCCTCGGCCCCGTCATCGGCGGCTGGCTGGGCCACTACGACGTGCATTGGCCTTTCCTGGCTGCCGGCTCGATGGCCGTGCTGAACTGGTGCTACGGCTTCTTCGTGCTGCCCGAGTCGTTGCCGCTGGACCGGCGCACGGGTTTCAACTGGAAGAAGGCCAATCCGGTCTCGGCCCTGCGCGGCCTGGCGGCGCTGAAGGGCGTCGGCTCCCTGGTCGCGGTCATCGCGCTGGCGTCGCTGGCGCAGTTCATGTTGCACATGACCTGGGTGCTTTACACCAAGTTCAAGTTTGGCTGGGGGCCGCTCGAGGTCAGCTGGTCGTTGTTCGCGGTGGGCATCGTGTCGGTGCTGAGCCAGGGCGTGCTGCTCAAGCCGCTGCTGGCGCGCTTCAGCCCGCGGCGGCTGGCCCTCATCGGCATGGGCTCGGCGTCCCTGGCCTATCTCGGCTTCGGCCTCGCGACCGAGGGCTGGATGATGTATGCCGTCATCGGCTTCAATCTGCTCGGTGGCGTTGCCACGGCGGCGGTGCAGAGCATCATTTCCAACGCGGCAGGGCCGACCCGGCAAGGCCAGGCCATGGGCGCCGTGTCGTCGCTGAACAGCCTGATGGCCGTCATCGCGCCCATCGTGGGCCTGACCCTGCTGGGCTGGGTGTCGCACTGCCCGGCCACCGACCCGCTGATGGGCCTGCCCTTCTATACCTGCGCCGCATTGCAACTGATCGCCCTGATCCTTGCCTATCGCTTCTTCCACGGCCAGCGCACCGCTTTGCAAACTGCCTGAGATCACCATGCAACACGACAAAGTCCTCATCCTCGACTTCGGCTCCCAGGTCACGCAGCTCATCGCCCGGCGCGTGCGCGAAGCGGCGGTGTATTGCGAGATTCACCCGAACGACGTGTCGGACGAGTTCATCAAGAGCTTCGCGCCCAAGGCCATCATCCTGTCGGGCAGCCACGCCTCCACCTACGAGGACCACGAGCTGCGCGCGCCGCAGGCCGTGTGGGACGCCGGCGTGCCGGTGCTGGGCATCTGCTACGGCATGTTCACGATGACGGTGCAACTCGGCGGTGAGGTCGAGGCCGCCGACCACCGCGAGTTCGGCTATGCCGAGGTGCGCGCGCATGGCCATACCAAGCTGCTCGAAGGCATCCAGGACTTCGAGACGCCTGAAAAGCACGGCATGCTGAAGGTCTGGATGAGCCATGGCGACAAGGTCACCGTGATGCCGCCGGGCTTCAAGCTGATGGCCTCCACGCCCAGCTGCCCCATCGCCGGCATGGCCAACGAGGAGAAGCGCTACTACGCCGTGCAGTTCCACCCCGAGGTCACGCACACCGTGCAAGGCGATGCGCTGCTGCGCCGCTTCGTGCGCGACATCGCCGGCTGCCAGGGCGACTGGCAGATGGGCAGCTATATCGACGAGTCCGTGGCGAGGATCCGCGAGCAGGTCGGCGACGAGGAAGTCATCCTCGGCCTGTCGGGCGGCGTCGACTCGTCGGTGGCCGCGGCGCTCATCCACCGCGCCATCGGCGACCAGCTCACCTGCGTCTTCGTCGACCACGGCCTGCTGCGCCTGAACGAGGGCGACATGGTCATGGACATGTTCGCGGGCAAGCTGCACGCCAAGGTGATCCGCGTCGATGCGAGCGAACAGTTCATGGGCAAGCTGGCCGGGGTGACCGATCCCGAGCGCAAGCGCAAGATCATCGGCGCCGAGTTCGTCGAGGTCTTCCAGGCCGAAGCCAAGAAGCTGAAGAACGCCAAGTGGCTGGCCCAGGGAACCATCTATCCCGACGTCGTCGAGAGCGGTGGCACCAAGACCAAGAAGGCCACGACGATCAAGAGCCATCACAACGTCGGCGGCCTGCCCGAGACGCTGGGGCTCAAGCTGCTGGAGCCGTTGCGCGAGCTGTTCAAGGACGAAGTGCGGGCGCTGGGCGTGGCCCTGGGCCTGCCGGCCGACATGGTCTACCGCCATCCCTTCCCGGGCCCGGGCCTGGGCGTGCGCATCCTCGGCGAGGTGAAGAAGGACTTCGCCGACCTGCTGCGCCGGGCGGACGCCATCTTCATCGAGGAACTGCGCAACACCATCGACCCGGCCAGCGGCAAGAGCTGGTATGCGCTGACGTCGCAGGCCTTCGCCGTCTTCCTGCCGGTGAAGAGCGTGGGCGTGATGGGCGACGGCCGCACCTATGACTACGTCGTCGCGCTGCGCGCCGTGCAGACCAGCGACTTCATGACCGCCGACTGGGCCGAGCTGCCTTACTCGCTGCTCAAGCGCACCAGCGGCCGCATCATCAACGAGGTGCGCGGCATCAACCGCGTGACCTACGACGTCAGCAGCAAGCCGCCCGCGACGATCGAGTGGGAGTGAGGGTCAGGTCTGCTATTGAGCTGAAGGCGTTGCGCGTGATCGATGTAATGCGCCGACCGGTTGAGCCCACCGTGGTCCAGCAGTCGCTTAGCCGGCAAACCGTTCTTTGACCGTTGCCGCCGCTAGCGGCCCTTGGATCGCGAAATCTGGGTGACAGCAGCCAGCCGATTCTGTTGAAAAACTGGAATTTGACGAGTTCGCACGAACGATTCGGGCCTTAGAACTCTCGACGTCGAGCATGGCGTCCCGCCGGGCCAAGTCCTATGGAAATCGCGTCTGGAAGCCTTTGCGTGGCGCGCAGCGCCAACCACGCGAGGCACCTGTCCTGCGGCCAGAAGATCCGCCCCTCGCGGCAGCCTTGGTCAACCGAGTTTTTCAACAGAACCGGCCTAGAGCCCACGTCCGCACAAGGCTGTCCGACACCGGCTTTGCAGGGCGGACGACGGCTCTAGGCTGGCCCAGGGGGCGGTTGGGTTGGAGCAGGCCCCGGCAGGATCTCGACGAAGCCGTCGCCACCATGGACCCGAATCCAATGGCCGTCGCAGATCAACCGGGTAGCCCCCTGCACGCCCACGACGGCGGGCAAGCCGTACTCGCGCGCGATGACTGCACCATGTGTCGTCGGCCCGCCGACTTCCGTGACCAGCCCGGCGATGGCGACGAACAAGGGCGTCCAGCTCGGATCCGTGAACGGCGTGACCAGGATGTCACCGGGTTGCAAATCGGCCCGCGCTGCATCAAAGACCACGCGGGCCCGGCCTTCCACGCTGCCTGCGGACACCCCCATGCCGACCAGCGCACCAGCGGGCAAGTCGTCACGGCGGTGAACCCCGGCGACTGCCTCGCCTTCCGACGTCAATACACGCGGTGGGGTCAGTGTCGAGTGCCATTCGAAGGCTTGCTTGCGCTCGCGTATGAGCTCGCGATCGACCTTCTGCATGCGGACGGTGTCCTGGAGTTCCTCAAATCTCAGGCTGAAGATGTCGTCCACGCCGTCGATCACGCTGGCCTCGACAAGGCGCTGCGCCTCCTGGATCAGCGCCTGCCTGTAGAGGAACCAGCGGCACATCCAGGCGTACTTCGGGTACTCACGGTAGCCAGCCAATGCGCGGGCCCGGTCGATCATCTTCTTGACTTGCATGGCCTTGCGCTCACCGTCGGGCAGTGCGCGCAGGCTGTCGAGCACCTCAAGCTCCTTCAGCCGCGCGCGCTGCAGGCCTTCGGTGAATCGGCGCCGGCCGGCGCCCGACTCGAAGCTCTTGATGTTGACCAGCAGCATCGGCAGCATCAGCGACGGCCTCTCCCGCCACCGCGGCCGGGCCACATCGATCTCACCGATGCAGCGCATGCCATACAGCTCAAGCCACCGCCGGATGGCGCGGCCGGCCTCTGGACCACCCGGTAACTTCTCCAGCCCGTCCAGGAAGCAGTCATCGCGGGCCTCCTTCAGAAAGGCGACGAGATGCCGATGCGGGCGAATCTCATCGGCAACGTCCATCAGCGCCAGCCCCATCT